>PAVD01000010.1 GCA_002712985.1 Rhodospirillaceae bacterium | reverse complement strand
TTCCTACTTTCGGTCTCTGTTGGTTCAATTAGCATTGCGCCATGGGCAATTAAAGGGAAGTAGATTGTCATAGGATGATAGCCTTCATCGATAAGCGATTTTGCAACGTCGAGCGTGGTCACCTCAGTTCCCTTCAGGAACTTATCGTCGCACAGAACCTCATGCATGCATGCGCCGCCGTACGGGATACTATACTTGTCTTCTATACCGCTCCGAATATAGTTTGCATTTAGGACTGCATCTTCTGCTACCTGTCGTAAGCCGTCNCCACCNTGGCTTAGCATATACGCCAGAGCACGNACAAACATCCCCATTTGTCCTTGCCAGGCNCGCATCCTGCCNAANGANNTAGNGGTACGGCTTTCCACGTGCTCNACGAGTTCCAGTTTATCTCCGTTGCTAGAAAGCCAAGGTAGTGGGGCATACGGAGCCAACTTTTCAGTCATGACAACCGGTCCCGCACCGGGTCCGCCTCCGCCGTGGGGAGTCGAAAATGTTTTATGAAGGTTTAGGTGCATTATATCGATTCCTAGGTCGGCAGGTCGCACCTTTCCGACCAAAGCGTTGAAATTGGCGCCATCACAATAAAAAAGCGCGCCAACTTCGTGCACCATCTTTGCTATTTTTAGTATTTCGTTTTCAAACAGGCCGCAGGTGTTAGGATTTGTCAACATCAAAGCGGATGTGTCGGGGCTGACACGTGTGGCAAGCGCCGACAAGTTAACTCTTCCGGTAGCGTCGGTTGGCACTGTGTCGATTTGATAGCCACACATTTTGGCGGTTGCAGGATTGGTCCCGTGAGCAGAATCGGCCACCAGTACGACTTTTCGTGCGTCTCCCTGTTCCTCTAAATATTTTCGAATGGTCATCAGGCCACAAAGCTCTCCTTGAGCTCCAGCAGCGGGCGACATTGCTACCACGGGAAACCCAGTTAGGACCTGAAGCCACTCGGCCACCTCTTCTATTAGGGCTAACGCCCCCTGAACCGTCGTTATTGGTTGAAGAGGATGAACATCTGCCAGTCCCGTGAGACGAGCCATCCGCTCGTTAAGCCGAGGATTATGTTTCATAGTGCAGGATCCAAGCGGGTATATTCCTAGGTCGATCGCATAGTTGTTTCGGCTTAAACGAGTATAGTGGCGAACAACCTCCGGCTCAGATAGCCCAGGTANACCAATANCNGTATCTCGTTTTAGGTTTCCCAGACGGTGTGTTTTCTTTTTGGGCTCACGTAGGTCTACACCACTTCGACCTATAGTTCCTTGTTCAAAGATTAAAGGTTCTTCGAGTTGTAAGGCCGCTTTAATTGTNTCTGTTGGATTATTTACGTGGTCTACGTTCTGTGCTCGTCTTCCCTGGCTATGATCCATAGTCATCTCACAAATTCCNCCAAAGTTGTTACCAGAGATTCGATGTCAGCATTTGTTGTCGTTTCGGTAGCAGTCAGTAGTGCCAGATTACGTAGGTCTTCCCGGCCTGGATACAACCGACTGACTGGTACTCCACCCAATATCTCATGGTCGGCAAGTTTTTCTATTAAAGGTTCTGTCGGGCATGGGAATCGCACCGTGAACTCGTTAAAAAATGTGTTATTCAGTACTTTAACGCCCGGGACCTTCTGAAGTTGTTCTGCNAGTGATTGGGCCGCCACGTGGTTNACCTGTGCCAAACGTCTGAACCCATCTTCACCAAGAAGGGATAGGTGAATGCTAAAAGCCAACGCGCAGAGACCTGAGTTTGTACATATNTTGCTTGTAGCCCTCTCGCGGCGAATATGTTGTTCCCGCGCATTTAACGTCAANACCCAACCTCTCCTTCCGTCGGAATCTTTTGTTTCCCCGGCTATTCGGCCTGGCATTTGCCGCATATGTTCATGTTTGGCTGCAAAGAGTCCGAGATAAGGGCCGCCATAGTTGAGCCCCACGCCTAGCGCTTGCCCCTCTCCAACCACGATATCCGCCCCCATGCTACCTGGCGATTTTAGTGCGCCAAGTGCAACAGGCTCGGTCGTCACAATTATCAATAATGATTCCTGTTCGTGGCACCGTTTTGCAAGATTGGAAAAGTCTCGGATGTGACCAAAAAAATCAGGATATTGAACTACTACGCACGCTGTGTCTTCGTTGATGGTGCTTTCGAGAGCCGAAGTATCGTGATGATCTCCTGACGGCGGCTCAGGCTTTTTTCTTTCGATTTTCAGTTCAGTAAACTGCGTTAGTGTCTCTACAACATCGCAATAAAAAGGGTGAAGTCCGCCTGAGAGTACAACGTTCTTACGCCTGTTTACGCGTCCCGCCATCAAAACAGCTTCTGCGCATGCTGTCGACCCATCATACATAGATCCATTTGCAACATCCATGCCAGTAATTAAGGCGACCTGGGTCTGGAACTCGTACAGGGCTTGTAGTGTTCCTTGGCTAATTTCTGGTTGGTAAGGGGTGTATGAGGTTAGAAATTCACCTCGTTGGATTAGAGCGTCTACTGCGGCTGGGACATGGTGTCGATACGCACCACATCCCAGGAAACATGGCACTTCTCCTGCTACAGTGTTTTGTCGAGAAAGGCGCGTTATATGTCGTTCCACTGTTAGCTCATCTGCATGAACTGGAAGATCAAGAAGATTATCAAGGAGAGCTTCCTTTGGGACATCTTTAAATAACTCGTCAATATGAGAAATACCGATCTGAGTCATCATGATGTGTCGATCTTCGGGCGTATGTGGTAAGTACCGCATCCTAGGAAAATCCTCAGTCGAGATCAGAGATAAGGGCTTGGTAAGCGGGCTCATCAAGTAATTCACCGAGCTCACTTAAAACGGACAACTTTACTTTCAGGAACCAGCCTTCACCGGTGGAATCCAAATTTATTAGGCCAGGTTCTTCTATTAGCTTATTGTTGACTTCAATGACCTCACCACTAACGGGGCTATAGAGCTCGCTCGCTGCTTTGACGGATTCTATTACGGCGATTTCATCTCCCTTTGACATTACAGTTCCTACAGGGGGAAGCTCCACAAAAACGATATCACCAAGCTGTTCTTGAGCATAATGGGTGATACCTACTAATCCCTTAGACGGGCCAGACTGGGGATCTTTGTCTAACCGGATCCATTCATGATCTTTGGTGTATTTTATATCAGCCATTAACAAATCCTTGGTTTATGCAATAGTTCTTGTAATAAAAGTCGGTTCTCAATTTCTATGGTAGCGGTGTTCAACGAATGGTAGCGGAGTTACGACGCCGTCAAGGTTTTTGTTACGGACCTGGAGTTTCAGTTTCTGACCAGTTTTTGCCGCCATTTTGACGATGTATGCAACCGAAATTGGCAAACCAAGGCTTGGTCCGTACCCGCCGCTAGTAACAGTTCCAAGGCTCTCACCGCTATCAGCAAAAAGTTTTGTTCCTGCCCGTGCGATAGTATGTCCAGTTATCTTAATGCCGACCCGGCAACAACTTGCTCCATCCTTCAATTGGCGCAAAATTGTTTCAGAGCCTGGGAAGTTATTTTTTTCTCGGCGCCTTTTGGGAATTGTCCAACTGAGTCCTGCCTCCACCGGTGTGATTGCCTCATTTAGGTCATTCCCGTAGAGGCATAGACCTGCTTCTAGTCGCAGCGAGTCACGCGCCCCAAGACCGGCTGGTTCTACGTCATCCTCGTTAAGCAGCGTTTCAGCTATTTCCACCGCTTTTTCTCTAGGGACCGATATCTCATATCCATCTTCACCTGTGTACCCCGATCGGGAGACCCAACAGTAAACGCCAGCGACTTGCAGTGCCTGCCCAGACATAAATCGTAGGGNTGGCAATTTTGGTGCGTATCTGCGCAATACCAAATCTGCTTTTGGGCCCTGTAAAGCAATGAGTGCGTCATCTTGGAGTTCTATCGAGATTGTCGAATTCAACCGGTCGCGAAGCACGTATTCANCTGCCTCACATCGCGATGCATTCCCTATTAGACGAAAATGGTTTCTATCCCGGGAAACCATTATGTCATCGATAATGCCACCTGCGTCATTNGTTAGCACCGTGTAACACTGGTGTCCTTGGCCCAGTCCCCGAATATTCCCAGGGACCAACGTCTCTAAAGCATCAGCAACCTCTGGGAGACAACCGGGTTTGGATAGGAGGAACTGGCTCATGTGAGAGACGTCAAAGAGCGCCGCACCGTTACGGCAGTGCTTATGTTCAAATAATATCCCGTCGGGATAATTTATAGGCATATGGAATCCCGAGAATGCGTTCATGCGTGCGCGGAGTGCTACATGCAGTGGATGTAGGGGNGTCTGTTTAAGAAGCGAAGCATTTCTAGAGGGTGTTGGACTCACGGTTCTCTCCGACGACAGCACGCGCACCAGCCTGCGTATTGCCCCCTCTGTCTGAGAACCTGAGAGATTCACCGCTAATTGGTCGGCTTACTCCGTCGGTGAGAGGTCGCCCCAATCTTCGGCAACCGCTACTTTCCAGAGTTTTGATCGCATCACGGTCCATTTGCCTGAGAGTTTCCGGGGCGGTTGCTCCTTCGGCGCGGGTCATTATTGCCCGACTCTCCCACAATCCGATTTCAACAATGTACAATGATAGAGCGGCAAGAAATGCAGTCAACTGCCCCGTTGTTTATTCATAACTTATTCTTCGAAGCTATATCGATTGTTACCTCTGAGGTCCTATTTCCGCACTTGATCCAGTTGCACCTGGTTAAGTTGAAAACTCACCACAGTGTCGTACTGGTCCGCCTCTCCGAGATCTCGTACCGGTATTGTGAGTACTATATCTTCTTTATGCACCTGAGTGGCGGATCCGATTCCCTTTGGGAAATAGACTTCCGCTAAAAACGGTTGTTTTTCGACAACTTTCCCGAATTGATCCAGCAAGGCGACAAAGAATGGAATGGGCACGGTTTCCCTGCTTGCAGCGGTAGGACCGCGACGTGCTGTGATGGTGATGTCTAGTTCCATGACAATGTTCCAGACTACCTGCGTTAGTGTTTGGGATACACCGTCGGGTTCCATCAGGCCGCAGGTATATGTAAGTTCACTGATTCGAGCTTCTATTTCAACGTCACCAATATCTTGGCTACTCCCTTCTTGGTACTCAACATAGCGGGAGCCAGTCCTTAGGACGCGCACCTCAGGACACGGTATTTCGGGGACCGCGAAAATATTGATTTTTTCTCGAAGATAGTCAGAATCTGGCAGCCATTCCGAACCGCATCCCGAAAGCGTTACGTAGGCGGCGAAGAGTGTTATTGCTCGTAGTAGTCCTTGGCCCAATTTTATTAGAAGTTGCCCTGTCACAGTGAATTGTGGGTCCCATCGCAGTAGGGTTTGTCCNGGCTATGTTTGCAGCCACAAAGATAGATAGTTTTGGTCTCCATCATTTTCCATACGATAGGCTTCAGGTCAGTNGTTGTATGNGCGCCGTCGCAGAAGGGTTGCTTTTGGCTTAAGCCACACCGGCACCAAGCGTAGCTCTGGCCTTCTTTCGCTCCAATTTCGTAAGGGGATTTTTGCGCTATTACAGGATTAGACATTATTATTTGTGTACCCGCTATCTTAGTTAGGCTTATTCTAAAATAAATAACAGACCAAAAGTAAATAAATATCTCATATGATCCAAATTACTGCTAGTCATGTCCAGATCATATACGGGATGAGCACACAAATCAGTAAACGGTGAAATTTTGGCTGTTTATACTATTATCAACGATACAGAATTGGAANNATTTCTCGCCAAATATGACTTTGGTCAGCTGTTGCACTACGGAGGCATTACAGAGGGTGTAGAAAATTCGAATTACTTGTTACTNACTCAAANCGGNCGATATATCTTAACCATTTATGAAAAACGAGTACGCCGGAGTGATTTACCGTTTTTTCTAAATCTCCTGANATATCTCTCCTCTAGAGGTATCNCTTGTCCCGTACCTGTTCAGGATCGAAATGGCGCTGTCTTGAATGAAATTTCTGGTAAGCCTGCAGTTATTTTAGGCTTTTTGCCTGGCACTGCCGTAGACCATCCCGAACCCGATCAATGCCGTAATTTGGGGGAAATNTTAGCCAAAATGCATTTGGCTGGTGAGGGATTCTCGCGGGAGCGGCCCAATGATTTGTCGGTTGCAAACTGGAATGTCCTGTTGGAGCGGGTTGAGGCCCGAGCAGATGAGGTAAAACCTGGGCTCGCAAAAGATCTAAATTCGGAAATAGAAGACCTTACGAAGCGTTGGCCGATAAATTTGCCTAAGGGCATTATCCATGCTGATTTATTTCCAGATAATGTGTTTTTTGAGCGGAACGTAGTGTCCGGCGTAATAGACTTTTATTTTGCTTGCCTAGACTTNTTTGCTTACGACCTTGCCATTTGCCTCAATGCTTGGTGTTTCGAGCCAGATGGTGCCTTCAACTCAACCAAAGCACGATTGATGCTCTCGGCATACCGTAAAGTAAGGCCTTTTTCCCAGGCCGAAGTGGATGCACTTCCCATGCTTTGTCGTGGGGCAGCGGTTAGATTTTTATTAACTCGTCTTTTTGATTGGCTAAATTTGNCTGATGGCGCGTTGGTACGCCCGAAGGATCCTTTAGAATATTTTCACAANCTCGGTTTTCATCGCCAGGTCAAGGGGTCTGGTGAGTATGGTCTCGGATAGATCTATGCCTGGACAAAAGATAGTTGAAATATTTACCGATGGGGCATGCTCGGGAAATCCNGGGCCNGGAGGTTGGGGTGCAGTTTTGCGCTACGGTGATCACGAGAGAGAAATGAATGGGGGCGAGATCTGCACAACCAACAATAGAATGGAACTGAAGGCCGCCATTGAAGCGCTTAAAGCACTGCGGCAGCCGGCCAGCGTAGAAATATATACGGATTCGGTCTATCTAAGAGATGGAATAACGAAGTGGATTGAAAACTGGAGAGTAAATGGTTGGAAAACGGCAAATAAAAAGGCAGTAAAAAATGTTGATTTATGGCAAGAGTTAATAGTCGTTGGCGAACGTCACCAAGTTGAATGGTTTTGGGTCAAAGGCCATGCTGGACACCCACAAAACGAGCGTGCAGACGCGTTGGCACGGCAGGGTATAGGTAGNGTTAGTTAATATAACTCTCTATTGATATTTTCTGACGTGATGTAAAAGATACCACTTTATAGTGTTGGTATCTTATTGGGACGGAAGGGGACNCTATCAAAACGCTCATAGCCTGATACTAGAANGTAGTATGACTAACATTTTCGGCCCCCCGCCCGCCACCGAGTATTGGTTCAGAGTTTACTTAGAATATTCTCGGCGCTTGAAACACTTAGTCCTGGACCGTCCTCAATTTCAAGTGTGGTAACGGTGCCATCCTCAACAATCATCGCGTATCGTTGCGATCGTGCACCAAGCCCGAAACCCGAACCATCTAGCGAAAGGTCTATTGCCTTCGTGAAATCTCCGTTTCCGTCTCCAAGCATTAAAATTTTGTTTTCAGTGCCTCGGTCTTTTGCCCAAGCGTCCATCACAAACGGATCATTTACCGATAGGCAGACTATCTGATCGACTCCCTTGCCTTGAATCTCAACCGCATGTTCTAGGAAGCCTGGCACGTGTTTGGCTGAACATGTGGGCGTAAAAGCGCCTGGCACAGCAAAAAGCACCACTTTTTTTCCTGTAAAAATATCACTTGTGGAAATGTCTTCCATTCCTTCTGATCCCAGATGCTTAAACGAAATCTCAGGAACCTTCTCGCCGACCTTTATTGTCATTATCCATATCTCCCAAATAAATCTTGTCGCTGTGTGTTTGTCATATTCCTCTATAGTACAGCTACCTTGTTAGCATACATATGTGGTAATCGACAAAGCTACGGTATTAACCGGACCCTTAATTAGNTAGTATCAAAACCATTTTTCGGTTTAGCCCATTTGTTTTACTGTTTCGCATCCTCTTCCGCTATAGCACTAGCTTCTTGCAGTGTTGTTAGAAGGGAAGATACGCTCAATAATTCAGGTAAAACTATACCGTTTGGTGCGCCAGGGCCGTATATTGCATCAAAAGGAATCCCATATCGACCAAAATTTAGTAAATACTGGCTGATTTCTCGATCAGGGCTGGTCCAATCTCCTTGCATCAAAATGATGCCCGGTTTTTTTAACTGCTCAACAACCTTTTTTTTATCTAAAACTAGGGCTTTGTTAACTTTACACGTTAGACACCAGTCTGCAGTGATATCCACAAATACGACGTTGCCTTTGTTAACAAGCTTCTCTATCACCGAAACATCTAGCTGTTTCCAAGATCCCTGTCCAACTCTAGAACTATTAACGGCCAGATTTTGTCCAGAAACTAACTGTGGAATGGTGAATGACACTACACTCGCCACTAACACAGTTATAGTGGTGACTGTAGCTCGGACTGTGTCTTTTTCNGCGGAGATCCAAAATATTAGAAAACAGNCCAACATTAATCCTGTTAACAACCCACCACCTAGCGAACCAATTTGTGCAGCAATTATTGAAAGTAGCCAAATAGCTGTTCCTAGCAAGGCGACGGCCAGTACTGCACGTACCTTCGCCATCCATGCNCCAGGTCGTGGGAGGCGGGTGGCAAAAGAGGGCACTGCGGCTAACAACAGGTAGGGTATTGCCATGCCGATACCGAGCACCGAAAATATTGAGATTATTTCGATAGGTCCACTGGTCAAGGCAAAGCCCACGGCAGTTCCTAAAAAGGGGGCCGAACATGGTGTTGCCAACAAAGTAGCCAAAGCTCCTGTCCAAAAACTACCTGCGAATTGAGGGTTTTTTTTTGGGGTGGCTTGTTTTGCCACCCAGGCGGGCATGGGTATTTCAAAAAAGCCCAATAGATTTGAGGCAAAAATAGTTAACACTAAAGTTAGAAATATCAGAAACTTCGGCTCCTGAAATTGCATTCCCCAACCGACAGCAGTCCCTGTTGCCTTTAGAGCTATCGCGCCGATTCCCAATAATAAAAATGAAAACAGTATGCCACATGCTGAGGAAAGAAAGCTCATGCGGACTTGTCTACTGTCTCCACCTCCGTGTTGCACAACTCCAAGCACTTTGATGGCTAAAACTGGAAGAACACATGGCATCAGATTCAGTATCAAACCACCAAGTAGAGCGATCCCTAGGATTGACGCCAGTAGGACGAAGTTCACTCTTTCATTTGTGTACCAAGTTTCATCGATCCGAATCGGAAACTCTACGGCAACCTTTTTGTCTACAAGTGTTACCATAAGCGCTTCGTTAGCCAGAGTTGCATCAGAGAGGGATGCTACGGGGACACGGAAAACCACCTTGTGCGAGTGGTCGCTTAATCTTTTTGTTTCCTTATTAAACCGGAAATGGCTCGGGCCTTCGACAAATAGGATGGGATCGTCGAACTCCCCATCCATTCGCAGTCCAAGGATCAACTCTTGTCTTGGGACACCGCCAAATAAAGAGCCTTCCTCAATTGTTATACTCCTGTCTGTTNGTCGGACAGGCACCTTTGCCAAATATTTATCAATAAGTTGAACATAGGTGCTGGGCTTCCCTGGCCCTTGCGGTAAAGTTAACGTCACAGACGCTTTGATCGGAATACAGATCGTTTTGCAGGCTTGATAATCTATGATGCCGTGAATGAAGGTCTCTTTTCCTGCCACTTCCAGGGACACGTTTATTGGAAAGACCACACCATCAAGATACCCCACGGTCTCCAAATTCCCGGCTTCTAGGAAGCGCTGAGGCGCCGGCCAGTAGAACGAAAAATCACGTACGTTTCTTGAGTTAGTTAAGTCCAGCGTTGGAGGGGAGCCGGCATCTCCAGGGCTTCGCCAGTAGATTTTCCATCCTGGCTCCATCCGAAATTGAAGGCCTAGTCGAATTCGGTCCGTGTTGCCAACGGAATCACTCGCCGCAATTATGCGGACGGCGGTAAATTCTGTACTATCCCAGTCTGATGCGTTATTTGCGCCGGCCGAAAACGGGGTAACAAAGCAAGACAACCACGTAAGGACGGCGATCGGGTGGTAGAGCTTTTTAAGTTTTTGTCTTATCATAGGGATTTCATTGTAGGCTTGATCGCAATGTTACACTTTGGGCAAGTCAGGTCTAATAAAATGAGACTAATCGAGCATATTTTTGGCCAACCTAGACGGGCGTGTGCATGATAAACAGAAAAAAGGGCGATGGTGGATATCTTCCTGGTCAACTATTGATAGCGATGCCGGGTATGGAGGATCCACGGTTCTCACAGAGTGTGATTTATTTATGTGCCCACAACGAAGATGGTGCGATGGGCATAATCGTAAACAAAGTTATCAACTCGCTCAACTTTGCAGAACTATTAAAACAAATGGACATAGTTCCCGGTCACTCTAAATCCAATCTAGAAATCCACTTTGGTGGTCCTGTGGATGCAGGACGAGGGTTTGTGCTCCACAGCACTGATTACGAAAGTAAAGAAACGATGAAAGTGAATGACAACTTTGCATTAACTGGAACCCTTGATGTGCTCAAATCTATTGCCTGTGGAGATGGTCCTGTGGATGTCTTGTTTGCATTAGGCTATGCCGGTTGGGCCGCGGGACAGCTCGATAGTGAAATGCAAAACAACGGTTGGCTACATTGTGCCGCAGATTTTGGCATAGTTTTTGGCGAAGAAAACGAAACGAAGTGGAAATTAGCAGCTGCCAATTTGGGAATAGATTTATCCCTATTGTCAACCGAAATGGGGCATGCTTAGCTTTTGTTAACCGATGTTATCTCTTCTGGCGTTCCTAGCTAGAAAAACTTTGGTAATTGCACATATTCGACCAATGTTTGGGCACGAAAAGTGTGTTGTCAGAGTTTCGAGTGGCTTACTCTTTGCGCTGTGGAGGGAGTTGGAGCAAGATGCCCACGACGCCGTATGCGTCTTGAACTGGTAGTAGCGTTCTTTTCCAGGGGTGTTGGAGCTAACCTCGGATCTGTGTCCAGTAGTCCAAATAACACATGGTCTTGCCATTGACCATTTATTTTCAGATATCGCCGAACATGGCCCTCCTCCTGGAACCCAAGTTTAGTCAGCAGTGCTCTACTTGCTTGATTATGTGGAAGGCATGCGGCCTCAATTCTATGAATTTTTAATCTTTCAAATATAAATGGAAGGAGCCCAGATAATGCTTCGGCCATATAGCCTTCCCGACAATATTCTTCTCCAATCCAATAGCCGATACTGCAGCTTTGTGCGACTCCTCTTCGGACGTCATTTATAGAAATGCCTCCTAGCAAGGCACGATCATTGCTGCGGAAAATCAGAAAAATATATGCCGTGTCTGAATTAGTGTGGATTGCATAGGCGCGGAGCCGTCGAAAGAAGGCTTTTCGAGTCAGTGCATCCTTTGGCCATGTAGGTTCCCAGGGTTCAAGAAAACTGCGACTGCTGCCACGCAGTGCAAGCCACTTCTTCGCATCTCGACGAACTGGAGGTCTTAGGTAAACGCGGCCAGCCCGGACAGGTTTCGCTCGCACCGCTTGAGACAGGGATTTGAAAAGACCAATCATTTTTTTACCCGAATTTGAAATTTATACACGCCATCACATACAGTATGTGACTCAAGCTGGTGTCCAGTCAGGATACAAAAATTTTCAAAATCTTGGACGGAGCCTGGATCTGTAGCCAAGACGGTTAACAATCTTCCAGCTGGAATCTCTCTGATTGCTTTTTTTGTCTTTAAAATTGGTAGGGGACAAGCAAGGTTGCACAGATTGAGCGTCTCAGTAGTCGAATAATCGTCCGAAGTTCTCATCTACGCCTCTAACCGAACTTTTGTTTCACCAACTCATAATCAGGCATATTTCTGGTAGGACCAAGGGCTGTTAACGTTGGGGGTCCATTTTTTAAGAGTCTACGAGCAACAGTAACTAGTCGGCTTGTATCCACAGCGTCTATGTTTGCTATAATTTCGGAGTTGGAAAGTGGGTTGCCAAAAAGCAGCAATTGACGGGCCATTTGTTCACTGCGTGTACTTGTGCTTTCGAGTGACATAAGTAGTCCAGATTTGAGTTGTGCTCTTGCGCGGTTGGTCTCTGACTCCGAAATTGTATCCGATATATCGAGAAGTTCGCCACAAATTGTTTCAATAAGTTGGCTAGTCGAATCAGGGTTAGTGCCGGCATATATTCCAAANAAACCGCCATCTACGTAGCTGCTTGAGAATGAATAAATAGAATAAGCGAGTCCAAGTTCTTCCCGGACTTTCTGGAAAAGACGTGAAGACATACCTCCGCCTAGTAAAACAGACAGAATCTGTAGCGCATAGTAGTCTTTATCGTCATACGAAAGACCATTGAATCCAAGAAGGACGTGTACCTGTTCAAGTTCACGCACTCGGTAGTCACTGCCACCGATGTATCGTGCTTTTTCATTGGCAACATCACGTTTGGTGATAGAGCTCGAAAATGATTTTGTGGTTAAAGATACCAACTGCTCGTGATCGATATTGCCGGCTGCCGCAACGACCATGTCAGACGGCGTATAATACTGGTTCATGTAGGAAACAAGTGTATCTCGTGTGAAACTAGAGACGTTCTTTGCGGTGCCTAGAACAGGTCTCCCAAGAGGCTGATCGGGAAAAGCAACATTCTGAAAATAGTCAAATACTATGTCATCAGGAGTATCCTGAGCTTGGCCGATTTCTTGGATTACCACNCCTTGCTCTCGTTTCAATTCCTCTTCTGCGAAAATCGGGTTCTGCAGAATATCCCCTAATATGTCTATTGCTAGTGGCGTATCGTCTTTTAAAACCTTTGCAAAGTAGGCAGTCTGCTCCCTTGAGGTGTATGCGTTAAGGTGACCACCAACGGCTTCAATTTCTTCGGCAATGCCGCGCGCGCTCCGTTTTTGTGTCCCTTTAAATGCCATATGTTCAAGAAGGTGTGATATTCCGTTTATCTCGGGGTGTTCGCTGCGGGCCCCAACGTTCACCCATACACCGACTGAGACACTTTCTAATGACGGTATAACTTCACTAATTATACGAAGCCCATTGTTTAGAGTGGTAACCTGTGGCGCCATCCAGCGATATCCAATATTAGTGGTTAGTTGGCGAAGCAACTGTGGAGTCTAATATAAGCTTTTACGGTTTCAACGTCACGCGTCAACACTTCGTAGTGTTCCTCAGAAACCAGCGCTTCAGCAAGGCGAGACGGAAGTGCGGGACGTTTTCCAGTAGCTCGTTCCACAGAATCGGGGAATTTTGCCGGATCTGCGGTCGCTAAAGACACGATTGTATAATCTTTAAGTGAAGAAAATTCCCGAGCGGCAGCAACTCCGACCGCAGTGTGGGGATCCACGAAATACCCGGTTTCAGCGTGGATTTTGGCAATTTCCGCAAGTGTAGTAGGTTCATCGATGGCAGTTGATTTGAACAAGGATCGGACAATGTTGAGCTGCGCGGAATCAATCACAAAACCACCATCAGCACTCAAGGAGTTCATGCATTCGGAAACCCTCTTAGCGTTTCTATCATAGATTTCGAACAGTAACCTTTCAAAGTTGCTCGCTACCTGAATGTCCATACTCGGAGTTATGGTCGGTACAACGTTTTCAAGCCAGTATCGTCCAGTTGTCAAAACTCTTGCCATTATGTCATTTTGATTTGTAGCAACTATCAATTGTTTCACGGGTAAGCCCATGCGATATGCGACATAACCCGCGTAGACATCTCCAAAATTGCCAGTAGGTACCGAAAAAACCAGCATCTCGTTTTTTAGGCGTGATGCGGCAACGTGGTAGTAGACGACTTGGGCCAATATCCTAGCCCAATTAATTGAGTTGATTGCAGCCAANCTCAAGTCATGACGGAAAGGTNTGTCGTTAAACATAGCTTTCACAATTTCCTGACAATCGTCAAACGTTCCTTCGATAGCAATGTTGTGGACATTTTCTGCAAGCACCGACGTCATCTGCCGTCTTTGGACTTCTGAGATCCGTCCATGGGGATGAAGGATAAAAATATCAAGATTAGGGCGTCCTTGGCAGGCAGCGATCGCCGCGGAACCAGTATCGCCGGATGTGGCACCGATGATGGTTAGTCGGTCACCACTCTGAGCTAAAACATAGTCGAACAAACGAGCAAGTACTTGAAGGGCAAAATCTTTGAAGGAAAGGGTCGGACCGTGAAAAAGCTGCAATAGCCAGTGGTTTTCACTAATCTCCACTAGTGGTGCTACCTCATCATGCGCGAATCCAGCGTACGCGTCTTCAGTAATTTTATTTAAAACAGCCTTTGGAATGTCGGTGCTCAAAAATGGTTGCATCAGGGTTGCGGCATTTTTCGAATACGACTGTAATATTTCTGCTTTCCCGATCGAGACTTGAGGCCATTCTGTGGGTACGTAGAGGCCACCTTCTGGGGCTAGACCCGCCAGAAGCGCTGTTTTAAATCCCACTGTTTTTTCGGTGTTACGTGTGCTTAGGTATTTCAATGGTTGCTCTAAGTCTGGCTCTATAGTACTGGCGTTATCGTATTTGAATATAGCCTTATTTTAACACAAAGACCTAGGGGCGAGGGCAAATTGCACGATGTTCCAGAAATACACGGTCGAAAGGCCTTGGTAATCTCTAATCCAATGGCGGGTTCGAGACGCACTACCCTTACCCATGACGTTATTCATGAGCTCTCCATTATGGGCTGGCAAGTGTCTCTGGTCCGAACACAAAGTATAGGGCACGCGGAGCAAATAGTAGTTGGTTTGCAGGCTCAACCGCACGGTATGCCCGATGTTTTGATCGTCGCCGGTGGAGACGGTACGATAAATGAAGTTGTCAATGGTCTTTGTCACATCGGAGGTTTGGATTTACCCATTGCGCTAATACCCACGGGGACAGTCAATTTGTTAGCCAGTGAGATTCGGCTTCCTACCAATCCCAAGCTACTTGCTGACATTATTTCTCAGTCGCGCGTCGGAAAGGTAGTGCTTGGCCAAATCACTGCGGGACCGAATTCTCGTTTGTTCCTAATGACTGCAGGCGTCGGCTTTGACGCGCGTGCGGTTAGCAGAGTTTCCAAGAATCTTAAAAAATTTGACGGCAAGTTTGCCTATATTGTGGCAGGTGTCACAGAATATCTATTTGGCAAATGGCCTTTCTACCAAATAACTATTGATGGAGAGAGTAGTTGTGCTCGATCAGTGCTGTTCGCTAACGGCAGACACTATGCAGGCGGTATGACTTGGGCACCAGGAGCGAGTATTAAAGAGCCCTCGCTTGAGGTCGGAGTTTTTCACCGTCTGGGGCGCTTTCGGCTTCTTCTTTACGCGCTGGCACTTATCATGGGGAAACTTGGCAGCATGCCTGGTGTCCGGATTCTAAGTGCTAAGGAAATCGAACTACAGTCGCACTGTTCTGATCCAATTCAGGCCGATGGAGATATTGTAGGCTATTTGCCAGCCAGGATTTCCGTGGCTCCTACTTGGGTGAACATGATAGGTCTCGAGCCGAGAAGTAATTAACTGAATCAGACGCCAGCGACCGTCATTCCATCGACCCGTATCGTTGGAGCGTTAACTGAATAGCGGAATTGCAGGTCGTTAGCCGGCGTAATTTCCAAGAACATATCTTTCACGTTACCGGCCACTGTCATTTCGTTGACTGGATGAATTAACTCACCATTCTTGATCCAAAACCCTGATGCGCCGCGACTATAGTCACCAGTTATGCTATTGAAACTCATGCCCATCATTTCACTTATATAAAACCCATCATCAATATTTTCTATAAGTTCATCAGGGGAAACGGATCCAGCCAACATGTATAAATTAGTTGGGCCTGGGCTCGGCGGTGAAGAGGTGCCGCGGGCAGCATGGCCGGTGGTTTTTAAACTCAGTTGTCGCGCCGATCTCGTGTCGAGAAGCCAAGTAGTAAGCACACCATCTTTCACAATGTTTCTACTTTTTCCTTGTACTCCTTCACCGTCAAAGGGGCGCGATGAAAGCCCACGTTTCCGCAGAGGATCATCAATAATATTGATGGTCGGAGAAAACACCTGTTCGTTCATATTATCCTTTAAAATGCTGGTGCCGCGTGCAATCGCCGCACCCGATATTAATCCCGCTAAGAGCCGAGGGAAACCGCCTGAAAGCCGTGGATCAAATACTACAGGGACTTGTTGGCTCTTGACTTTTTTCGGATCTAGGCGACGGACTGCCCTTTCTGCCGCCCTTTTTCCAATTTCCGATGCCGGTTCCAAATCACTGAAATGTCGGCTCGATGTATATTCGTAATCTCGTTCCATCTGAGTATCGGAACCGGCAATCACGGAGACGGATATACCAAAACTGGTTGCTCGGTAACCACCTGCAAATCCGGAGCTATTGGCAAGAGTCACTGCACTTTCTCCGGCGCTCGTCTCAGCCCCTTCTGAGTTTGTGATGCCTGACACGGAGCGTGCCGAATCTTCTGCTTGAGAGGCCAGGTCAAGCAATATACTGGATGAAGGAATTTCAGAGTCCGCCAAATCAAGATCGACAACAGTTGCTGCTAAATCATCGGCACTTGGTAGTCCGGCATATTCGTCTACCGGCGCATTTCGCGCCATTGTTATCGCGCGCTCTATTAGCTCTCTCAGTGCAGACGCATTAAGATCTGTGCTGGAGACTATGGCTTGCCCTTGGCCGACCATAACACGAAGTCCAAGGTCGCTCGACTCTGCACTCTCTATACCTTCATTGCGTCCCATTCGCCAGCTCGCGCTGGAAGAAGCGGACTGAATCATGACCGCGTCGGCGGCATCTGCCCCAGAACTGGTGGCTTTAGCGACAAAATCAGCTAGGAAATCGGGATTGGGTTTACTGTTTGACATTGATCCAAATCTTTACCGTATGAGTCCGGAGTGTACTTGTATGGTCTTTGTAGAGCTATTTCCAGATTGGTTTACCACTTGTTGGTATCCCATAAGCGTCCCACTTTTTCGTGACTTCAGCGATTATATCCTCGTTCATCGAAATTTTCCGTCCCCATTCCCTTTTTGTTTCAGGAGGAATCTTGTTGGTTGCGTCAAGTCCCATCTTTCCACCAAGCCCGGTTTCTGGACTTGCAAAGTCGAGATAATCAATTGGAGCATTCTCAATTAAGGTTACGTCACGAACTGGATCCATGCGAGTTGCAATCGCCCACATCACATCCTTCCAACTTCTCGCATCAATGTCATGATCAACGACTATAATTATTTTCGTATATAAGAATTGGCGAAGGTAGGACCACACCGACATCATCACACGCTTTGCATGCCCTGCGTATTCTTTTTTGATTGAAACAACGGCAATACGATAACTGCATGCTTCAGGAGGGAGCCAGAAATCTACGATTTCTGGGAACTGTTGGGTCAAAATCGGAATAAACAACTCGTTCAATGCTTCGCCGAGCACACTTGGCTCATCCGGAGGACGGCCCGTGAAAGTCGATAAATAAATAGCATCCGTCCGGCGTGTAATAGCGCTAACGGTAAAAATAGGAAACTTCTCAACAGAATTGTAATACCCAGTATGATCCCCGTACGGTCCTTCATCTCGATACTCTTCCAGAGACACGTGCCCTTCGAGAACAATCTCCGCTTCTGCAGGAACTTTGAGAGGGATGCTCTTACAATTGACCAATTTCGTTCTTTCTCCGCGAAGAAGTCCTGCGAACTGGTACTCAGATAGTGTTTCTGGAACGGGAGCCACCGCCGCCAAAATGGTCGCAGGGTCCGCACCAATGACGGCCGCTGCTGGCAAAGGATCTGACTGTTCACTCGCCCAGTTTTGGTGATGTTGTGCGCCTCCTCGATGTTTTAGCCAACGCATTAAGGTTTTGTTTCGACCGACGACCTGCATTCTATACACTCCTAGATTGTACTGGTCGTCTTGAAGCTCGTTGGATCCTTTTGTCACCACGAGAGGCCAGGTAATTAAAGGCGCAGGCTCATCAGGCCAACATGTTTGTATAGGTAGGGCTCCAAGATCGATATCATTTCCCTGTATTAGGACCTCTTGCACTGACCCAAACTGAACAGTTTTCGGATTCATTGTCATTGCTGTTTTTACTAATGGAAACATTTCAATTGCCTCGCGCCACCCACCTGGAGGTTCTGGTTGACGCAGAGCAGCCAACGTTCTGCCAAGTTCCTGCAGTTGATTTGGTTCTCTTTCTAGGGCGCCAGCTACGCGTTCGGTGGTCCCAAACAAATTGATTAGGACGGGCGTATCAAATTGACGGTCTTTATCAACAACGTTTTCGAATAAGATGGCGGGTCCTTTTTCAGCTAACAATCGCGTTTGAATCTCTGTCATCTCCAATACTGGCGAAACCGGTTCGCGGACGCGCACCAAATCTCCAGAGTTTTCCAGGTGTTGGATAAAATCACGTAAGCTCTCGTAGGGCATTGCAAACACTTTCTGATTCAGCTTTTGGACCCATCAAACGCCCAATCTACATAATTCTCCTATATGAAGATCATTTTGTAGTTTTAACTGACAAGAAAGCCAGTGAAAACAAGGGCGGCGAAAAAGTGATTCGACTTAAACATGGTAAGGCAACTCTCAGGATCATCAAAATCTACGGTGCAAACTTGCCAGGCAAGTTGCAGGGCTCCAACTGTCACTCCCGCATATGCGACCCAGGTTAGGCCCGAAAGCGTTGCCGTGGCAACCAGGCCAGCTACTGCTGANCAATAGAAGAATGNAATGGCGGTTTTACTGTTTCGTCCGAGTAGAACGGCCGATGATTTGACGCCGAACAGGGCGTCATCCACCTTATCTTGGTGCGCATATATGGTATCATAACCGAGTGTCCAGGCGACTCCCGCGGCGTAAAGAAACAGCGGGGGCCAGTCCAGGGAGCCTTCTACCGCTGTCCACCCAAGCAATGCCCCCCAATTAAACGTCAGACCAAGCCACAATTGTGGCCACCAGGTTATACGCTTCATGAAGGGATAAGCGGCGATCAGTGGCAGTGAGCAAATACCGATAAACACCACTGTTGTATTAAATTGGAGCAGCAAAATAAGTCCCACTAGGCTTAGCCCGATCATTAATAGCGTCGCACGTGATGTGGAAATTTCACCGCTTGCTATAGGTCGGTGTTTTGTTCGCGTGATCAAAACATCATATTTACGGTCGACAATATCGTTGAAGATGCAACCGGAACTCCGCATCGCGATTGCACCAAGTAAAAACAGCAGCAAAAGTCGAGGCATCTCTGCTATTTGCGGTTTGGCAAGTGCCACTGATAGCCAACATGGCCATAGGAGCAGCCAAAAACCTATTGGTGCGTCGGCACGAATGAGCCTCAAATAGGGTAAAATTAAGTTCATAACTGATTCACATTTGTTCAAAATTAAATGTTTGGGGCCTTTTAAGAGTTTGTAAAGGGCGCTAAACCTTTTTTCTTAGACAGATGGCATATTATATTTGCTATTTGTGGCACCGNNTNTATTAGGCTACTTCTGTTGATGGATNATCATAATCAGAATGCCGTAGCAACACGTCTTTTTGTTGATGAGTTGCTTGCGGTTTCACAAACTATCTCGGCAACCCCATCACATGCACACTATCTGCGACATGTGTTACGGATCCAAGGGGGCTCATTGGTAGCTCTCTTCAACGGAGTGGATGGAGAGTGGCTGGCCGAGGTCGAGTTTCTACATAAGTCGGGCTGCGCTTTTAAAGTTCAAAAGAAGTGTCGCCCCCAAGAGCCCGAAAGTGGGCCCTGGTTGCTCTTCGCTCCGATAAAACAGTTACGACTTGATTTTCTAATTCAGAAGTCCGTGGAGTTGGGCGTTGAATTAATTTGGCCCGTACGGACACTGCGAACGGTAGTCAGAAATATTAATCCGACTCGTATTCGTGCCAATGCAATCGAGGCTGCGGAACAGTGTGGCCGCTTGACGGTGCCACAAACTCNTGTTTATACGNACCTAGTTGACATACTTAATGATTGGTCGTCGCACCGTANGTTGTTCTGGGGAGACGAAACAGGAGAAGGTGCTCCTGCGTTGGAGGTGTTGCAAACATGTGCTGGAGAAGCAGCATTCTTAATAGGTCCTGAGGGGGGGTTTGATGACTCCGAACGGGAAATTCTTAGAGGTCAANATTATACTCAAGCTATAGATTTGGGGGCTCGCCTTTTGCGTTCCGATACTGCTAGCTTAATGGTATTATCCTTGTGGCAAGGTGCGCTTCACCACCGCATCAGGTCGTAATCAAAATTCAGACTGCTCCACGGAAAGAATATTGTGTTGTTTCAGTTTGTATCGACGTTCCATCTTTGGTGCGGCGGTTATTNCCAGGAGGTTTAATGGGGCACGACAAAGATCAAGAATGTGTTGAGGATAGAAACACCCTTGTGGAATATCTGGAGCAAGGATGTAAGGCTAAATCCGATTGGAGAATTGGTACAGAGCACGAAAAAATCGGGTACAGACTAGNTGATTTGCGCCCATTACCATACGGCGGAAAGTTTGGCATTAGAGCGATGCTTGAGGGGTTGCAACGTTTTGGCTGGTCGCCTGTTACCGAAAAAGGAAATATCATTGGACTTTCCAAAGAAGGGCAGTCCATTACGCTGGAACCTGGCGGGCAGTTTGAATTATCCGGGGCTATGCTCAAAACAATTCACGAGACCTGTGCGGAAGTAGACAACCACCTCGCACAAGTGCGTGANGTTGCCGAAGAACTTGGCGTCGGATTCATCGGTATTGGCATGCAGCCAAAATGGGAACGGTCCGAAATTCCGGTAATGCCGAAGCAACGGTACGACATCATGCGCGCTTATATGCCGACTAAAGGCAACAAAGGCCTTGATATGATGCTTAGGACTTGCACTGTGCAAGTAAATTTAGATTTCGACTCGGAAGCAGATATGGTCAAGAAATTTCGAGTGGCGCTTGCGCTACAACCGATAGCCACATCTCTGTTTGCCAATTCGCCCTTCGTTGATGGTCAACCGAGTGGATTTTTGAGCAGCAGATCGGATACGTGGTTTGATACTGACGCTGACAGNTGTGAAATTCCAGAGTTTGTATTTGAAGATGGGATGGGATTTGAGCGCTACGTTGATTTTGCCTTGGACGTACCGATGTATTTTGTCCATAGAGGAGATGACTATATTGATGCAAGTGGGCACTCTTTTCGTGATTTTCTNNCAGGAAAGCTCTCCGTTTTGCCCGGAGANAAACCAACAATTTNCGATTGGTCCGACCATCTCACTACAATCTTTACGGAGGTCCGTTTAAANCGTTTTTTGGAAATGAGGGGGGCTGATGCAGGGCCGTGGAATAGGCTGTGTGCATTGCCGGCTTTGTGGGTTGGATTGTTATATGATCCCACATCACTTGATGAAGCGGCTGACTGGATTAAAGACTGGACCTATGAAGAAATCTTGGAACTTCGGTCAAACGTGGCACGTGACGGGCTAAAAGTTGACTTTCGCGGCATGCCCGTCCGGGACATCGCCGGGAAAGTGTTACAACTCGCTTCTGGAGGTCTGAGGCGTCGCGCATTTCTAGATAACGCGGGTAGTGACGAGACAGGCTTCTTAACACCCCTTCTTGGTGTTGTTCAATCAGGTCATACCCTAAGCGAAGAACTTCTTGAAGCCTTCGAGGGTCGTTGGAGAAAAGTGGTAGATCCTTTGTTTACGGAATATTCATACTGACACGTCACTTGAAAATTTTGCTTAATTTTNCAACACTTTCTTTCAAATTCAGTGACGCCAAATTGTTTTTCATTGAACGTCTAAAGGATGGTANGGACTGATGGCTAACATTAAGATCGAGTTTTCAAGGTTTTCCGCCTTCTATTCACCTCTAATCTTNACTATGGCCAGCGGCTTTTTGAAACGCGAGGGTTTTGAGCCTGGATATAGTATTTCAAAGCCCGGTAAATCTGCTGTGGAGTCACTGCTGGACGGGTCTGTTCATGTGGTTCAGTCCGCTCCATCGCAAACGTTTGCTTCTTTAGAGAAGGGTGAAATTCCTCCAGTTGTGCACTTTGCACAAATTAACGAAACCGATGGATTCTTTTTAAATGCACGTATCCCTGATTCGAAATTTTCATGGAAGAAACTGGCAGGGAAAAAAGTATTAGTAGATCATGGTGGCCAACCGCTCGCGATGTTTAAATATGCATGCCACAGGGAAAGTTTAAATTTTTCTGATATTGAGGCGATCGATGCTGGTTCGACGGATGAAATGGAGCAAGCATACAAGGGGGGCGAAGGGGATTATATTCATTTGCAAGGTCCTGCTCCCCAACAACTTCAAAAGGACGGTTTTGGCAGTGTGGTTGCTTCTGTCGGAAAAGCCGTCGGGCTTTGTGCTTTTTCAAGTTTGGCAGCTACACGGGATTGGTTAAAGAGTGATGCCGCTCGCCGATTCATGCGGGCTTATCGCGATGCTAGAGAGTTACTCCTTAACTCGCCCCCATCTGAAATAGCCAGAATAGAGAAGGACTTTTTCCCAAATATAGACGTGGATGTCCTTACCGAAACTATCGGTTTCTATCAGGGCCTAGGCTGCTGGACACCTCATCTAGAGATTACCCAAGAAGCCTTTGAAGGGGCACTAGACGTATTTTTACATGCCGGTATCATTACTAAGCGGCATGGTTTCAAGTTAGCAGTTTCTGCGCCGCCGATAGTATAAGTGTTAAGATATTGAAAGTGCGGCGCGGATTTATCCTAGTGCGTCGGTGCCACCTACGGTAAGCCCGTCAATTAACAAGGTCGGCTGACCGACGCCAACCGGAACTCCCTGCCCATTTTTTCCGCAGGTGCCGATCCCGGGATCCAGCTGCATATCGTGACCAACGGCTTTCACTTTCTTTAGAACTTCAAAGCCGCTCCCAATCAGGGTTGCACCTTTCACGGGGGCACAAATTTTTCCGTCTTCGATTTTGTATGCTTCGGAGGCGGAAAAAACAAATTTCCCATTCGTTATATCAACTTGGCCGCCTCCAAAATTTACCGCATAAAGGCCAGTTTTTACCGAATGCAAGATATTTTCTGGATTATCTGTTCCCGATTGCATGATAGTGTTGCGCATCCGGGGCATTGGCTGGTGAGCAAAGCTTTGACGTCGACCGTTGCCGGTTGACTTTGTCCCCATCAATCGTGCATTCATGCGGTCCTGCATGTATGCAACCAAAATTCCATCTTCAATTAGTGTTGTGCATTGGGTCGGTGTACCTTCGTCATCGATGGATAGGGACCCACGTCGATCACCGATGGTTCCGTCGTCTATTACGGTGACGCCCGGGGCAGCTACTCTTTCTCCCATAAGACCGGAAAATACACTTGTTCGTTTTCTATTGAAGTCGCCCTCTAAACCATGGCCGATGGCCTCATGCAACAAGATTCCAGGCCAACCGGGTCCCAAAACAACCTGCATCTCACCGGCTGGAGCAGGATCTGCGTCAAGTAGCGTTGTTGCTTGCCGTATAGCGTCGTCGACATGGCTTCTCCAAGTGTCAGTGGTGAGAAGTAAATCATATCCATATCGACCGCCCGAACCGGAGCTACCACTCTCCATATGGTCATCATCCCCGATTACAACTGTGACACTTAGGCGGACGAGGGGTCGGATATCCCCCGAAAGTTCACCACCTGGCCGCATAATTTGGACAGCTTGCCAATTTCCGGTGAGGGAAGCCATGACTTGTCGCACACGATCATCTCTGCCTCGGGCGTACGCATCGATGTCCTGGAGTAACTTCACTTTAGTTTCGAATGGCGTTTCTTGCAGTGGGTTGTCATCAGTATACAACTGTTGGTTAGTGGCTGGGGGCGACAGGTCCATTTCACCGTGAGCCCCACTTCGAACGGCCTTTACGGTATCACTCGCTCTGCGTATTGCGGCCTCACTCAATTCTGACGCGTGCCCGTACCCTGTTGCTTCTCCAGACACTGCACGGAGGCCAAATCCTTGCGATGTATCGAAGCTTGCTGCTTTGAGTTTACCATCGTCGAACGAGAAGCTTTCGGACTGCCGATATTCTAAAAAAAGTTCTCCGTCATCGGCGCCATTCAAAGAGTCACCAATAATGGACTCGACCTTTTTCCTGTCCATGCCAGTATTGTCAAAAAATAATTTGTTAAGTCGTGCAATATCAGTCATTAGAGAGGTCCTGAGCCCCGGCCGTTATTTAACGTGGACAATATTCTCTAATACTTACCTCATTGTTCGAGTGTAGCCAACCAAACGATGGTTTCAGTTAAAGAAAATTCAAACAAAGTACTAATAGACGGCGAATCTCTGGAAGTGTATGGGCCGCCGCCCGTTATAGGTTCTGTACTGCGGGTGCCTGGGGAGGGCACAAGAATAATTCATACCATGCCGACGTTTGACGGATGTGATCCACTGCCTGCGCGTGGGTTCGCCAAGGTTGCTAATGGTGTTTCCAGTGGCTCGCGGTGTTTTGCCATTAGTCTCGACTACGCACCAGTCCGGAGCGCTTGGGGGAAGGAGGCTGGATGGCTGACACCNGNGGTCGATTTTGCAAAATTCAACGAATATTTCGGAGTGTTTGTNCCACGCATAGGGCTTTTTTTGCCGGCGCTATTTGTAATTGATGCATCCAACCACCTGCTTTATTCAGAAATTTGCGATAGACTCGATGCAACAGTGAATTTCCAAGTTGCCCAGAAAGTATTTTTGGAAGACTTAGATAAATCGGTGGGAACTTAAATTACGTACCATGACTTTACCCCTGAAGAAGTCCCTTCAGTTCGGAGTGCAAACAATTTTCCCCCGCACTGAGCCTGCAGTTGTNCCCTGGTTGCCGGACGTCGAAGANGCTAAGATCCTTATTAGGTCTATCGATGAGCTGGGTTATGATTCGATGTGGGTTGGGGATCACATCGCTTTTGCCATACCNATACTGGATTCGCTAACTCAGTTGGCCTGGGCATGTGGGCAAAGTGACCGTCTCACATTTGGTTCGGGAATTTTTCTGCTTCCCCTTCGTCATCCAACACCAATAGCCAAAACAGTGTCGACCCTAGATCACCTGTGCAAAGGTCGCTTCATATTCGGTGTTGGAGTAGGGGGTGAGTTTCCAAATGAATTTGCTGCTTGTGGGGTTCCGATCAGCGAGCGCGGAGCTCGTCTGACAGAGAGCATAGGAGTATTGCGAAAATTGTGGCAGGGCGGGAGCGTCAGCTGCGACGGGAAATACTACCCGTTTCCNAACGTTGAACTACTACCCACACCTCACCAGGTCGGGGGCCCCCCAATTTGGTGTGGTGGCAGATCCGACAGCGCCCTGATTCGTGCTGGACAACTGTGCGATGGNTATATCTCATATGTNGTGACGCCCGAAATGTTTAAAAATGCTCTCGATAAAATTACTGCTGCTGCTGAATCAATAGGTAGGGAAGTGGAGGCATACGGGACAGGACATCTTTTGTTTTTGCGCATCGCCGACCGTTATGAAGATGCATTGGATGCCGCCGCGGAAACGTTGAGCGTGCGATACGACATGGATTTTCGTCGGCCCGCGCAAAAATACTGCGCTCTTGGTTCCCCTGCGGATATCGCTGCTAAAATAGACGCTTTTAAGGCCAGTGGTGTCCGACATTTCGTACTTGATTTTGTTGGACCGTATGAGGAGCGCAATCAACAGATTGAGCGGTTTGCGCGTGAAGTGCGACCTTTGTTGGATTTGAATTAGTGGAGAATATCCTTTGACGCCTCGGCGAAGTGTTTTGGGTCATTCAATAGAACGGGTCGAGGATGCTGCCCTTCTTACAGGGCGGGGTCGTTTTGCCGATGATCTCCCAGTCCGTGCCGATACCTTGCATGCAGTTTTTTTACGGTCCCCGCACGCCCATGCGAAAATCGGTACGATAGATTTCCAAGCAGCACTTTCTGTGCCGGGGGTACAATCAGTTGTCACCGGTGAACACGCGAAAAATTTTACAAAGCCATTTATTGCTGGCGTAAAGCAGCCGATGGAGCAGTACTGTATTGCTGTAGATAGGGTTCGTTATGTCGGTGAGCCGGTCGCCATTNTAATTGCCCAAGACCGCTATGTTGCAGAAGATGCGTGTGAAAAAATACAGGTGGAATACCAGCCGTTACCCGCTGTGGTAGACCCTCGGGAGTCTGTTGGTGCTAGTGCGCCCGTCCTCCATGAAAAGGTTGGAAGCAACCTGGTTAGCGACCGTACATTTGTGTACGGGTCTCCTGATGATGCTTTTTCTTCTTCTGACAAACGGGTGGCGGTCACTGTTCGCTATCCCAGAAATACCTGTACNCCAATCGAGTGCTTTGTTGTTGTCGCAGAACATGATCCCATTGATGGCGGATACGATGTATTGGCGAATTTTCAGGGTCCTTTTACCCTTCATTCGGTAATGGCGCTGTCCCTGGGAGTTCCTGCAAATAAACTCCGCTTACGGACCCCGCCAGATTCCGGCGGCAGCTTTGGCGTCAAGCAGGCAGTATTTCCTTATATTGTTGCTATATCCCTCGCTTCCCGCGTTGTGGCACGACCGGTTAAATGGGTTGAGGACCGACTAGAACATCTTCTTGCCGCCAGTGCAGCTACCGGTAGGGTTACAACAATAGAGGCAGCGGTATCCAAAGAGGGAGAGATTACTGCGTTCGACATTGATCAACTGGAAGACTGTGGGGCATATCTAAGGGCACCAGAACCGGCGTCTCTCTATCGTATGCACGGCAACTTATCCGGTGCGTACAGACTACGACATATCCGGGTTCGTAATCGGGTAGCGTTGACGAATACGGTGCCAAGCGGGCTCAATCGGGGTTTTGGTGGCCCACAGCTCTACTACGCCATTGAACGACTGATGGATCGAATCGCTCTAGAAGTACAGGTTGATCCAGTAGAGCTACGAAAGCGAAATTTAGTGTTGGCCCACCAGTTTCCGTACCGTTGTCCAGCGGGGGCAATCTTAGATTCCGGTGATTATCATCATTCGGTTGAGGTCGCTGAAAATGAAGGCCTGTTGCTCGATTTGCTGCAACGTCGGGCTGAAGCTCGTAGAGAGGGTCGGCTGTACGGTTTCGGATGTGCCGCGGTGGTTGAACCTAGTATGTCCAATATGGGCTATATAACGACGGTGCTGACTAGTGAGGAGCGGGACCGCTCGGGCCCCAAAAATGGTGCTTCAACAATTGTTTCCATAGCATTGGATCCACTTGGCTCAGTTAGTGTTACGATTGACTCCGTCCCGCAGGGGCAAGGTCATCGAACTGCCGTGGCACAGGTTGTGGGTGAAGTTCTCGGTATTTCTCCGAAAGAGATAGTTGTTGAGTCTTCTTTTGACAGTCATGTTACAGGTTGGTCGATAGCGGCTGGAAACTACTCCAGCCGTTTTGCCCCCGCCGTTGCGGGCACCGCATACCTGGCTGCAGGTCGAATACGAACAAAATTGGCGCGCATAGCGAGCCAGCAGCTTAACACGTCGGTGGAACGCATTGAGTTTGCGGATGGAAAGATATTTACGGTTAATAATCCCCTAAATTCTGTGTCCTTTCGCCGTATTGCGGGCTCTAGTCACTGGTCTCCAGGAACATTGCCAGAAGGTTTGGATCCCGTGATTAAAGAAACAGTAGTGTGGACACCGCCCGAACTTAGTGCACCAGATGAGTTGGACCGTATCAATGGGTCAGTCGCATACGGGTTTATTTTCGATTTTTGCGGAATTGAAGTGGATCGTGAAACATATAGTGTTCGTATAGATAGGTATGTCACGACGCATGACGCAGGGGTTCGAATTAACCCAGCCCTTGTAGACGGCCAAATAAGAGGGGGTTTTGCTCAGGGCGTTGGAGCAGCACTGTTGGAACGATTTAGTTATACTGAGGACGGCCAGTTCCTTTCTGGTACATTTGCCGACTACTTGATTCCTACAGCACACGAAGTACCGGATCTAATCATCCTCCACACTCAATCACCATCTCCCTTCACTCCCCTGGGAACAAAAGGTGTTGGAGAGGGAAACTCGATGAGTACGCCAGTTTGTATTGCCAATGCAGTGGCGGATGCGCTTGGTGTAGAAGATGTAGAACTGCCTTTAACTCCTGATCGGCTGGCGGTGCTGATGTGCCAAGGCGGGTCAGGCTCTCGCACCGAAGAGGTGACATGAAGCCGCCTGCATTTGACTACGTTCGCCCGAACGACGTTGAAGAAGTGGTAGGCATATTATCACAAGCTGGGGAGGACGCACGGGTACTTTCCGGAGGTCAATCACTTATTGCTTTGCTTAACATGCGTTTACTGCATCCTTCGGTAATTATTGATATCTCCGCTTTGCCTGATCATAGCTTTATTCGACATAGCGATAATATAGTGGAGGTTGGTTGCACAACTACCCAGTCTGAACTTCAATCTTGGTCAAATCTTTCTACTCAACTCCCACTTCTTGCGCAGGCTCTGCCGTGGGTTGGTCACCGTCAGACTCGCAACAAAGGGACAGTATGCGGCTCTATCGCTCACGCTGACCCTAGCGCCGAACTTCCCTTATGTCTGGCTGCATTGAAAGGGGAGGCATTATTGTACTCATCGCGTGGTGAACGTGTGCTGGGAGCTGAAGAGCTACAGACCGGGATGCTGGAAACTGCCTGCGCGCCTGACGAGATTATCCGCGCACTCCGATTTCCCGTTGCGGAAACTGGCACCGGCTACGCTTTCGGTGAAGTAGCCTATCGGCATGGTGATTTTGCGATCATATCAATTGCCGTTGTTGCGAGTTCCAAGAGCGTTCGAATGGCAGTTGGAGGAATTAATGACAGGCCGCAAATCCTTGAGTGTCCTTCCATGCAAGGCAACATTTTCCTCAACGACACTTTAAGTGATTTTTCCCGAACAACGGAAGTGCGTGGAGATCATCATGCTAGTGCCGACTACCGGCGTCGTGTACTCCACTCATTAGGGCTCCGTCTGGTGCAGGAAGCTTTTGCATGGATAGAGTAACTGCTGGAGAACGAGTCACTATTGTTATTATTTTGAACGGGAAATCCGTTTCAGGAATGGCACAGCCGCGTCTTTTGTTGTCAGACTATCTGAGAGGCCAACTCGGCGTTACTGGCAGTCACGTGGGGTGTGAGCATGGCATTTGTGGTGCGTGTACGGTCAAGATCGATGGTCGAGCAGTGCGTTCTTGCCTTACACTCGCGGTTCAGGCGGATGGCAAGTGCGTAGAAACAGTTGAGGGATTAGCAAAAGATGGCGTTTTGTCCCCGCTGCAGCAAGCGTTTCGGCGGCATCACGCCCTGCAATGTGGCTTTTGTACTCCGGGCATTCTTATGTCTCTTTCAGAACTTGTGGACTCCGAGACGGCAGTCGATGAGGAGGAGGTTCGCGACCTTTTAAGTGGCCACCTCTGTCGTTGCACCGGTTACGAAACTATAGTTCGTGCTGCATTGGATGTTTTCAAAGACGTCAAGGGGGGGGACCCGGACAAGAGTGTTTGATCTGGGCATGACCTTTCTGAGTGCCACGGAACGGCGATCTGATGCCGAGGCTATTGTTGATGGAAAAACACGTTTGACTTATGGCCAGTGGTTTGAATGTATCCGCCGTGTCGCTGGAGGTCTTTCGGAGGTCGGTCTCCGTTCCGGAGACCATTTTGTTTTTGTACTCAAAAACCGTTGGCAAAGCGCGACTCTTCATTGGGCATGTCAACTGATCGGGGTCGTCGCAACGCCTATTAATTGGCGTGCCAAAGCAGAGGAAATAAATTTTGTCTTGCGTGACGCGGATGCCAAGGTAGTCGCCTTTGAGCCAAGTACATCGGCAGCGGTTTATGAAGCAGTGGCTTCCTATCGCGTAATTTGTCTCGGAGTTAATATTAACAGTGACGTCAATTTTGAAGATCTTTCGAAGAGCAAGCCCGCTGACAAGATAGGTGTGGTGAAGCCGGACGACATATCTGTCATGTTGTATACGTCGGGCACTACTGGACAAGGGAAGGGAGTCCCTCGCAGTCACCGTGCTGAGAGGTCGGCAACAATTGCACATATTGTGCAGAACGAATATGCACAGAGCGAGCGAATTCTTGGTGTAATGCCTTTGTACCATACAATGGGTGTCCGCTCACTGCTTTCTATGGCATTGATAAATGGTTGCTTTGTATGTCAGCCACGGTTTGATGCGGAGGAAGCATTGCGGCTTATCGAANAAGAAAAAATTACCGCACTATACTTGGTGCCCACACTTTACCATGACCTTATTGAACATAAGANCTTTCCGAGATTTAACCTAGAGTCGGTTCGTAGACTTGGATCTGCAGGNGCCCCCTTTGAGGCTGGTTTATTACAACGTGTAAACGATGGTTTTCGCCCGAGGCGTTTTGTAAATCATTATGGATCTTCAGAAATATATACCTTCACTGTAGAACCTGACGCTCCCGGCAACCCCGGATCTGCAGGACGAGCCGGANTTAATCAACGTATTCGTATTGTAAAGANTGGGTCCAACGACCCGGCGGAGACGGTTGAAACAGGCGAGANTGGCCAAATCATCGCCGACCTTGGNAGTGAGGAGGCCTTTACNGGCTACTGGAAACGCCCCGAGGNTGATAANAAATCACTGCAGAAAGGTTGGTACTTTACGGGTGATATTGGCCGGTTTGATATTCAAGGAAAGTTGTTTTTGGAAGGCCGCATTGATGACATGATTATCTGCGGGGGGGAAAATGTTTATCCCGTGGAAATAGAGACGATCTTACTAAGGTACCCCGGAGTACTGGAAGCTGCGGTGGTTGGAATTCCGGATGAACGCTGGGGAGCCAAAGTAACAGCATTTCTAAGGATAGAGGAAGCCATCTGTGGTAAAGACCTCGATAAATTTTGCCGAGATTCTTCATTAGCCGATTTCAAACGTCCCCGGACCTATGTATTTGTGAAAAACATTCCAAAGTCGCCCGTAGGTAAAATACTCCGGCGGTTATTGGTGGCTGGGGACTATGAACTGGATGGGCGTATTTCAACTGACAGTGACGGCAACACAGAAGAGATGAGGGAAGTATGATCCAACCTTTTAGAGAGGAAAAAAATGGCTCTTCCAAGGACCTGGATGGTTTCCGAATAGAAGTAAATCCTGACGAGGTTCGGGGAGATATTATTCTCCATCGCCCGCCATTGAACATAATTAAGATGTCTCAGCGTGAGCAGATGTCTTCCGCATTTTCTTCCCTTGACCAAGATGAGAGGGTAAGAGTGATTGTGCTGCGGGGCGAGGGAGAACATTTTTCCAGCGGTGGTGAGATAAAGGGGTTTCTNGAATCCTCCCCGGAACACGTCTCCCGTTTAGCAGAAAATGTTATGGCTCCCGAGCGTTGCAAAAAACCAGTGGTNGCCGCAATACATGGNTATTGTTTTGGGGTTGGCTTTGAATTTTGCTTGGCTTGTGATTTCCNAATTGCGACGGAATCGAGTCTCGTTGGGTTGCCAGAGCAGCGACTAGGTATGATCCCAGGTTCAGGAGGCTCGGTTAGGTTGTTGCATATGATAGGTCTGCAACGTACGAAAGACATCGTGATGCGGACACGTCGTATTCCGGGNCGTAAAGCCTATGATTGGGGGATCGTTTCGGAGTGTGTTCCGGACGATTCTTTGGGTGACGCCGTTGCTTCGCTGGTAAAAGAACTAAGTCAATTTTCTGCTCTGGCACAGCGCACTAGCAAAGATCTTTTAAATATGGCGCAAGATGCTCCCCTTCACGTCGGAATCAAACTGGAAGGAGAGGCATATGGACGATTGCGGAGTTCCCGGGATTTCAGGGAGGGCGTTGAATCTTTCCAGGCAAAACGGAAGCCAGATTTCCATGGTAGCTAAGGCCCCAGAAAGGGCCNTGACGTGTAAAAACGGGCTTGTTGTCAGGGCAAAATTTCCTTCCAAAAAAGCGCTTCCAGCAATGGCCTATACGACATTAANTGCCGAATATAGTGGTCTAGTGGTCTTGGAGGGCTTGATTTGGGTTGAAGCTGATGTGTATTGTGCGCCGGTGTACTATGCCTATGGNGCCATTGANACTNATGGAGTTTGAATGGCCGAGCAAAGTNCCGTGGTTGGGCGTCTGATAATCTGAAAGGCATTGTTTAGCATGTTTACCAGGAGCATCCTGACGGGATTCAGCACCTTGGTCACGGGAATGATAATTTCTGGAACCGAAGTGTTAGCAAATCCGCAAACAGGTCAACCGNCGGANTGGCAATTGGGTTTTCAACGCGCCGTTACGCCGGTTATGGAATCAATAAGTACCTTACATAATTACGTACTTATATTGATTACGCTGATTTCCTTATTTGTTGCGGGGTTATTGATTTACATAGTTGTTCGGTTCAATGCTACATCGAACCCAACGCCATCGAATACTACCCACCACACCGTAATTGAAGTGCTATGGACTGCCATCCCCATTTTGATTCTGGTGGTCATGGCTATTCCGAGTTTTAAGCTACTTTATTTTCAGGATACGGTACCGGAGCAGGTTGATGTGAATATTAAGGCTACCGCTTACCAGTGGTTTTGGACCTACGAATACACGGACGACGATTTTGAATTTGATGCCTTCAAGCTGGAACCGGATGAAGCTGAAGAGGCGGGTGAGCCGTACTTGTTAGCGACAGACACTAAGGTTGTGGTTCCGGTGGGTAAAGTTGTACGCGTACAAATAACTGCAGCTGACGTGATACATGCCTGGGCTGTTCCCGCTCTTGGTGTAAAAATGGATGCGTATCCTGGCAGGTTAAACGAGTTGTGGTTCCAGGTGGATGAGCCAGGCGTATTTTACGGNCAGTGTTCGGAACTCTGCGGTCAGGGCCATGCGTTCATGCCGATTGCCGTGGAAGCCATGAGCCAGTCGGACTACGAAATCTGGCTGAGCGAAGCACGAGAAGAGTACGCTAGAACCGACAATGGCATAAAGATCGCAGACTCTAGCATGTCGGCGACGCAAGCCAGTCACAGTGAATAAAGGTTGATTTTGATGAGTGCAACGGATGTAAACGCAGTTGAACATGGACACCATCCTACTGGATGGCGACGCTGGCTTTATTCCACCAATCACAAAGATATCGGAACTATGTATCTGGTCTTTGCCATTATCGCAGGGCTGATCGGTGCAGNTTTCTCCGTNGTGATGCGGATNGAGCTAAGTGCTCCNGGTGATGGAATTTTTGGGGGAGACCATCATTNTTACAATGTCTTTGTAACTGCCCATGCGTTGTTAATGATCTTTTTTATGATCATGCCGGCCATGATTGGTGGGTTTGGAAACTGGCTGGTCCCAATTATGATTGGTGCACCAGACATGGCGTTTCCGCGTCTCAATAACATTAGCTTTTGGCTGCTCATACCTTCGCTGACATTGTTGCTTGCATCTCCGTTCGTAGAGGGGGCTCCAGGAGGGATGGGTGCCGGCACTGGTTGGACCCTCTATCCACCGCTTTCGGGTACAGCCGGGCACCCCGGCCCTGCAGTCGATCTGGTAATATTTAGTCTTCATTTGGCGGGAGCCTCTTCTATCTTAAGTTCCATTAATTTCATCACAACGATTCTAAACATGCGGGCACCTGGCTTGACCCTTCACCGCATGCCGCTGTTCGTCTGGTCTATCTTGGTAACGACCTTCTTATTGTTGCTTTCGCTTCCCGTGCTGGCGGGAGCTATCACTATGTTGCTGACTGACAGGAATTTNGGAACGGCGTTTTTTGAAGCCTCAATGGGNGGAGATCCTATACTATTTCANCANCTCTTCTGGTTCTTTGGACANCCCGAGGTGTACATTCTGATTTTACCGGGATTTGGAATAGTTTCTCAAATTGTTGCAACGTTTTCCAAGAAACCAATTTTTGGTTATCTAGGAATGGCTTACGCCATGGTTGCGATTGGATTCATTGGTTTCGTGGTGTGGGCACATCATATGTATACCGTTGGTATGGATACNGACACGCGAGCTTATTTTATGCTGGCGACATTGGTAATTGCCGTACCTACCGGGATTAAAATATTTAGTTGGATTGCCACGATGTGGGGCGGCTCAATCGAATTTAAGACTCCCATGCTTTATGCAATGGGATTTATATTTTTGTTTACGGTTGGAGGTGTCACTGGGGTCGTTTTGGCAAATGCTGGTGTCGACATCCCGTTGCACGACACATATTATGTGGTTGCACATTTCCATTATGTTTTGAGTTTGGGTGCCGTGTTCTCGGTCTTCGCGGGAATTTACTATTGGATTAGCAAAATGTGTGGCCGCCAGTACCCTGAGGCCCTAGGAAAACTCCAGTTCTGGACATTGTTTATCGGTGTTAACCTGACTTTCTTCCCCATGCATTTCCTTGGCTTGGCCGGGATGCCCCGTCGATACGCGGATTATCCCGATGCATTTGCAGGCTGGAATATGGTCGCCTCTCTTGGGTCTTACATTTCCGCCTTCTCTGCCGTGTTNTTTGTTTTTGTGCTGTACCGGACGTTTACTGCGGGTGAGCGGGTCGCGGAAAATCCATGGGGTGAGGGTGCGACAACGATGGAGTGGAAACTTCCTTCTCCGCCTCCATTTCATACGTATGAAGAGCTGCCGGTTATTAAATGATGGACGTAATTTAGGTCTTCTACGATGTCAGATAGCACGTTTACCACAGTCTCTGTTGGTTCCTTCGCGCCAAGTTCGGCGCTATCGGATTATTTTGCTCTACTAAAACCGAGGGTGATGTCCTTAGTGGTATTCACTAGCGCAGTGGGCATGTTTATGGCTCCGGGAGAATTGCATCCAGTTCTTATATTTGCAGCGCTTCTCTGTATTGCGGTTGGTGCTGGGGCTTCCGGCGCAATCAATATGTGGTTGGATAGAGACATTGATGCGTTGATGACCAGAACGCAGGATCGCCCCCTGCCAGCAGGTCGGGTAACGCCCGGCGCGGCTTTAGCTTTGGGGATTTGGTTNTCAGTTGGTTCCGTGTCTTTGATGGCCCTGGCAATAAATTGGGTTTCGGCGATACTGCTGGCAGCTACAATTTGCTTCTATATATTTGTTTATACCATTTGGCTGAAACGAAGGACTCCGCAGAATATAGTAATTGGGGGAGCCGCTGGTGCTTTGCCCCCCGTTATTGGTTGGGCTGCTATCACGGGAGAAGCAGGTATTTCTGCGTTGGTTTTGTTTTTGATCATCTTTCTTTGGACTCCTCCCCACTTCTGGGCATTAGCTCTCGGCCGGGTGGATGAGTATAAAAAGGCAGGTGTCCCGATGCTACCTGTTGTTGCCGGACTTTCGGCAACCCGTCGCCATATTTTCTGGTATAGCGTTGTCATGGTTCTTGCAACCGCCCTTCCTGTGGCGATTGGCCTAAGTGGTCTCATCTACGGTATTGGAGCGGCGCTGTTAGGGTTTATTTTCTTGGCCATAGCCGCACGGGTCGTATGGCGGAAAGAAGCCAAAGACGCCGGTCGTCTTTTTTCGTTTTCCATTTTTTATTTGTTTTCGATCTTTGTTTTGCTGGCCATTGACCACATCATTTGGCTTTCACCGGGTTTTGGAGCATAGGACCTAAATTATGCCTCTTCATGATGTCCATCGTCGTCAGAAAGCTAAGAATCTCGCCATCGCCTTGGGGTTAGCAGGGCTGGTAATACTATTTTTTCTGGTAACGTTGGCCAAGATGAATCCGGAGCATGGGCAGTGAAACTCTCGGTACCCATGCCCAAAATTACGGCGATTGCTTTGGTCTTGCTTGTAATGGGCATGATCGGTGTTTCGTATGCTGCAGTTCCACTATATGACTTATTTTGTCGAGTGACTGGTTACGCTGGAACGCCAAACGTTGCAGTAGCAATACCAGATCGCATTTTGAATCGGTCGATGACGGTAAGATTCAATGCGGACGTACATAGGGGGTTGCCGTGGAACTTCCGAGCAACACATGGCAAGGTGACCGTAAACGTCGGAGAGCCGGTCCTGGCGTTTTATAAAGTGGAGAACACAAGCGATCGTGCCGTCATTGGAACGGCTACCTACAACGTGACGCCCCTTAAGGTAGGTCGGTACTTTTCAAAAATNGATTGCTTTTGTTTTACGGAACAAGTGTTGGCCCCGGGAGAAGTAGCGAACTTGCCCGTTAGCTTTTTCGTGGATCCATCAATCATGGATGATCCTGAAATGGATAAGATCAATACCATAACACTATCTTACACCTTCTTTGAGGTAGATACCCAGGAACAAGAGCNACTGTCCAGNGCTGGCCGAANGNCCAGTCCNACAGTCAATTGATAGCNTGCTTCCNTTTGTGATGACAATGACTAGTTATGCCAACGAGGCAAAGGGAAAGTGATGACTGATACCGCCAAACAACCTTATCATCTTGTAGATCCAAGCCCATGGCCGGCATTAGGAGCCGTTGCAGCGCTCTTCCTAACTGCCGGAACAGTCCTGTTTATGCATGAGATGACAGGAGGTGTCGCTGCTGCGACCATTGGTGTTCTTCTCACAATTGTGACGATGTTTGTATGGTGGCGTGATGTAGTTCGAGAGGCCACGTTGGAGGGACATCATACTCCAGTTGTGCAAATTGGCCTTCGGTTCGGTATGGCACTGTTTATTGCTTCAGAGGTTATGTTTTTTGTAGCCTGGTTTTGGGCTTTCTTTGACGCCAGTTTATTCGCGGGAGAGGCTAAACTGGTTGACCGAGTAGCATTCACAGGGGGCGCATGGCCTCCACAAGGTGTAGAAGTACTAGATCCATTTCATTTGCCACTACTAAATACCATAATTCTGCTGACGTCTGGGGCAACGGTGACTTGGGCCCATCACGCCCTTAAAGAAGGGAACCGCGGCCATCTACTTCTTGGTCTGTGGCTGACTATTCTGCTNGGTGCAACATTTACTGGTNTTCAAGCTTACGAATATGCCCATGCGCACTTTGCTTTTACCGATGGCATTTACTCATCGACATTTTTTATGGCGACAGGTTTCCACGGTGCTCATGTATTGATTGGCACGATCTTCTTANGCGTATGCCTATTTCGCTCCTATCGTGATCACTTCAAGCCAGATCATCATTTTGGTTTTGAAGCGGCAGCTTGGTACTGGCACTTCGTTGACGTTGTTTGGCTGTTTCTATTTATCTGCATATACTGGTGGGGTGGTAGCTAAGGCGCAACATATTACCGTGCATGGCTAGATTAGGTTGTTCATCAGTATCTTTGTTTCGGGCAGGGCTAACATGCCGGTGCCCACGTTGTGGCCGTGGGCATTTGTTTTCTGGGTACCTAACAGTGGTCGAACAGTGTGCCTCGTGCGGCCTTGAGTTTCAGGGCCAGGACGCCGGGGATGGTCCCGCCGTCTTTATTATCCTGATATTAGGTTTTGTTGTCGTGGGCGGGGCTGTACTATTTGAAGTTATTGTTAGTCCACCTATGTGGCTTCATCTATTGATTTGGACCCCAACTACAATTGGTGGCTCCATTTTTCTGCTGCGCCCATTCAAATCTTTCATGATTGCTCTTCATTTCAAACATGGTTTGCTGCGGACTACCGACAGCGATGAAGGCGCATAACGGTGGATCATCCCGCACTTAATCAATTTTCTTCTCGTGTGCGTTGGATGCCATTTTTCGTCGCTCCGGCATTCATCGTGTTAGTAATGCTTGGCATTTGGCAATTAGATCGACTGTCTTCGAAATTGGAACTACTTTCTGAAATACATACTCGGTTGTCGCTCCCACCCGTAACGTTAGATGAGTGTGTAAATGTCGACGGCAGCACTACCGATCTTTGCCACCACCGAAAAGTTGTAGCAACTGGGGAGTTATTGTCGGGCAATACCCTTAGCTTGTTGGCAAAAACCTATAAGAAACGCGCAGGAGCACACATTCTTGTTCCGTTGATGGTAGAGAAGGAGGTTTTCGTATTAGTCAATCTTGGTTGGGTGCCACAAGATTACAGTCTATCGGATTTTTCCAATTATGGTACCGCTACGATTTCTGGCGTAGTGCGAATTCCCATTAAGCAAGGTTGGTTTACTCCAGACAACGATCCAATGGAGAATGAGTGGTATTGGATTGACTTGACGGAGATATCCACAGCGATTGGTGTAGAATTATTGCCCATAATAATCGAGGCGCAAATTGGGCCAGATCCGTATGCCTTACCGATCGGTGGACAGACGCGTGTTGAGTTCCCTAATGATCATATGCAGTACGCGATTACCTGGTTCGGACTGGCACTAGTCTTGCTCATCGGATTTTCGTTGTATTTCCGCCAGTACTTAAAGACACGTCGGGGTCAGGTCCCGTGAACCAAAGTGGGTCATTTGATCACTTGCGACTCTGTTCTGTTTTGGCCTCCGGTGCCATCACGTTTCAGATTCTCCTTGGAGCCATGACTCGTTTGACAGGCTCCGGTCTTGCCTGTCCGGATTGGCCATTATGTTATGGTTTGTGGTTCCCAACAACCAGTGCACTCGCGATGATGTCTGGTGTCGACTACAGTTTTGGTCAGGTAATGCTTGAATGGGGCCATAGATTTAATGCGGCCGTCGTAGTTGCGCCACTTGTCCTGTCAGTATTTCTACTGGCCTTTAGAGGGCGAAGGTGCCAGCCACTTTTTTGGAAAATCGGCGTCGCCATGGTAGCAATTCTGATAATCCAAAGTGGTGTGGGTGGTTTCACAGTTTTCGATCATAACAGCCCTTGGTCTGTTTCGATTCATCTTAGTCTGGCGCTCATTCTCCTAGCCTTTGGTGTTTCCCTGGTGCGATTGAAGATTTATTCCACGTTCAAAAATGTTGAATGTACCAGCACTAGTTGGATTTTTGCGGTGCTTGCCCTTCTAGTTCTAGTGACGATGGTGTCGGGTGCGATAGTTGCAAAGACTGGGGCAACGCTCGCTTGTAGTGGTTGGCCGCTATGTAATGGTCAAATTATTCCTGTCATTCAGGAGACAGAAATTGCCTTGCACCTGTCCCATCGCATATTGGCGTTATTAACCTTTCTCAGTCTGATATGGTTTTCATACCAGTTGCATGTGTTTCGGTATATTGCTCCGTTAATCGTCGCCCAGGTTATGATTGGTGCCTTTGTTATCCTCGTTTACCAAGGAAACTCTTTTCTGTTTCAGGTCGCAATTGGTATCGTTCATCAAATGATTGGTGTGGCAATTTTTGTCACCTTAGTCTGGTTGTTTTGGACATCATCTGTTTCTCAGGAGACTAGACAGCACTAGAAATGAGAGCTTATAAGGAACTAGAAACCAGGTATAGGCGGCTATCCCTAATCGATGAAGCTCAAGCAATGCTTGGATGGGATTGGGCTACGGTGATGCCGGAAGGGAGCGCTGCGAGTCGGGTAGAACAGCTAGCTGAGTTAAGTGTTATTAGTCATGAATACCTGTCTGATCCGCGGTTGGAGAGCCTTTTAGAAGAGGCGGAAACAAATGTAGCCCGGCTCAATGCGTGGCAAGCTGCCAACTTGTCAAAAATGCGCCGCCTTTGGCTTCATAATGCAGCTTTACCGGTAAAATTAGTTGCAGAAATTAGAAAAGCAACTTCCTCATGCGAGTTGGCATGGCGTGTCGCTAGGTCAGAAAATAATTTTCTCGATGTGTTGCCTCACTTTGAAACAGTTGTCGCCCTTGTTAGGGAAAAGTCTCAAGCGAAAGCGGTCACGTTGGCGCTCGATCCTTATGACGCGTTACTTGATGAGTATGAGCCGGGTGGTCGCACCATCCATATTGATCCATTGTTCGATGACCTATCAAGCTTCCTTTCGCGTTTTACNGATAGCGTACTTGAGTATCAGCGGACCACCCAACCACCNNCAACTATTAAGGGTCAGTTTGCTGCATCAAAGCAACGTNAACTAGGCAAAAGTCTGATGAAGGCTNTTGGTTTCCCCTTTACTCACGGCCGTTTGGATGAGAGCCATCATCCATTTTCGGGGGGTACGCCAGAAGACCTCCGCATCACTACCCGGTACGATGAGAAGGACTTCACTTCGGCATTAATGGCCGTTTTGCACGAGACGGGTCACGCACTTTATGATCATGGTTTACCAGAACGATGGCGGCGTCAGCCCGTGGGTGGCCCTCTTGGTATGAGTATTCACGAGAGCCAGTCTTTGCTTATCGAAATGCAGGTCTGTCGTTCTCCAGAATTTATCAGGTCTATATTGCCTTTGATACATAAGATCTTTGGCAACGAAAGTAGAGGGCTTACTGCAGAGAATTTACTGCGTTGTTACCACTTTGTAAAAAGAGATTTAATTCGAGTTGATGCGGACGAGGTTACGTATCCAAGTCATGTAAATTTGCGATACATTCTTGAAAAAATGCTTATTTCAGGAGAGCTACCGCCTAGGGATGTTCCGGAGGCGTGGCGTACTGGAATGCGAGATATTGTGGGAGTGGAACTAGACTCAGACGATGATAGCAATGGCTGCTTACAAGACATTCACTGGTATGGTGGGGATTTCGGTTATTTTCCTACTTATACACTTGGAGCGCTGGGAGCCGCGCAGTTTTTTGAAGCGGCGAAACATCAGGTTCCAGATCTATTGGCGAGTATCGAGCGTTGCGATTTCAAGCCTTTATATGATTGGCTGCAAACAAATATACATTCTTTGGGATGTTCCATCCAAGCGCCCGAACTAGTTATTCGTGCTACTGGTACCGAACTTAATACAGGCCCATTCAAGCGCCATTTGACGTCAAGGTATTTAGGTTCCTAGTTTTCCTACGCCACTGTTTGTAAACCAATAAGAACCTTTGTGAGGCCCTTCCCAAGATCCATCACGTCCTGATGTTTTTCCTTGAGGGAAATCTCGTTATCTTTTGTGAATGCTTCGGCCGCTCGGGGTAGAGTAACTTGTTGCGGTAGTACAAGGACATCCATGTTTCCCAACACCTGTTTCAGTTGGATCAAACCCCTTAAGCCACCGAGTGCGCCCGGTGANGCACTCATCAATATTGCGGTTTTTCCAGCGAATGATCTAAGCTGTGGCTCACTGGGAACTTGCCGAGAAGTCCAGTCGATTACGTTTTTTATTAATGGTGAGTAGCCGCTGTTGTATTCGGGGGATGCTATCAGGAGTCCTGCGTTTTCCTTCAGTAAAGCTTTTAATTTTCTCGCGTTCTTGGGAATTCCTTCAGCTGCTTCAAGGTCGCCGTCATAAATTGGCATCGAATAATCAGAGAGCCGTATTTCGGTAACTATCGCCCCAGAAAGTCGCGCACCTTCAGACGCAATATGGAGCATTTTCTGGTTCCATGAGTTGACCCTTGCACTACCGGCAAAAGCGAGAATATGGGGCTTATGTGACATGAGGTAGGCCCTGATTTAGCTGTCTTCAGACCGGTCGCTAAACAACATCCCGAGAGTTTTTCCGATTGTCCGAACTTCGGCATTGTCCAGCATACCTAGTTGCATCATTTGCTGGTGACAAGCTGGCAGATTGTAGTGCGGAATTGCGGGATATACGTGGTGCTCAAGATGATAGTTTACGTGATGCGGGAAAAGTAACCATTGGAACCACTTTGACGGATAGTTGGTTCGTGCAGCGGTTAAAGCAGAAGAAAAATTAAGTACTGCCCCATGTTCGCACAGTGCGCGGAGGCGCAAAAGGGTTGGGACCACGGTTGCCAACGGTAGAATCCATAAAACCAAGTATTCTAGAGCGAAGCCAAACAAAATGGACGTAGCCAACGCAGTGAGGTGCGCAGTGGCAACAATATAACGATCAATTCGGGCAGCCCTGAGTAGCCGGCTCGAGGTATCTTCCAGCAATCGATTGCATTCTTCCTTTTCGGTTTTGGAAGACAATTTCCCGAAGAAATAGCCGTACGTTTTCCATGTTGTGAGTCCACAAAGATCTTGAAGCAGTTTTCTTACAAGATATGCTCGGCCCCGCGGATATCCCCCGTGCAGTGGAATGTCTGGGTCCTTTTCTTGATATAGATGGTTGTGGTGAAGGCGATGAATAATACGATAGGTGCGCATCGATATGCCGGCCATAGTTCCACAAATACAGCCAATCAAGTCATTAAGTGTCCGCGTTTTGAATAGCCGATAGTGGGTCGCGTCGTGGGCAAGGACAATAAGCGCGTGCTGCTGGGTGCCGATCACGACTACAGCTATTACTAAGAACACAGGTTGCCAGACTAACAAGGCAACGGCTAGTGCAGTGAGCAACAGCATCAGGGTTTGAAAAATCGAAAATGCAGAACGCCAATTATTAATTGAAATCAGTTTCTTGAGCCGGCCCGGAGGCAACTGCTTAGCTTTTNAAGGTGTTGTGGTCACGCGCAAATCGTCTCTAAAATCTTCCCCTTGCTTGACCGTATCGGTTAGCGCTGCCTCAGNTGTCAGCAATTTAAAATCTCATTTCGGATATCCAAAGTACAAAGTACGTAAATCCAAATCTCTTAAGTTTCGGGTGGAGGAGGTAAGGGAGAAAAGGGGAATGGCACTTCAGCTTTTGCAAAACTCAAAAATGCCAGTATTTCTACAAGATACGCGTTTAGGCGTATAGCAAATTGGCAAAGGTTATCATTTTCTGTGTCGTTAATAATTACTAAAAGAAACTGCACAAGAGCAAGAAACAGTATAAACCAAAGAAGAATGTATGCGATTATCGCGAACAGAACCATGTACAGAGCACGTTGCCAATGCGGTGGATCTACTGTGATCATAGTTGGTATTGCTTTCCGTCGATTACTTGCCAAGGTTTGTCTCCTTATTCACAAGCCTTTCCTTGCAACATGACCAATATATCATTTGGCCCGCAAGGTATTTAAAAAAAGATAACTAAAAATGCTCCGCCTGTTCGAGTTTTAGATAATGTCCTCTGGATCGAATTTCTAGTGCCACGGCACCATCCTAACAAAGAAATAAGGCCGTATCGCTTAACGCTGATTTTGAGTTAGTCCCATCTGTCTGCTCCTTCCTGGAGGAGGCGGGAGATCTTTATGTGACTCTTTAATCATCTTCAGGCGTTCTAGCGCGTAACCAGGCATTGGTGTGGAGCGGCGTTTAGATTGGCTGACGTGAAGCGTCAATAGTTCGTTTGTTGCAGCCAAATAGTTTTTACTCTCATGATGCATGGTATGAGCGTAATGTATCCTTTTGTCATCAAAATCAAACACTTGAGTTTCAAACCTGACTACATCACCTTCCCCGACCTCTGCGAGGTAACTGATGTGTGCCTCCAATGTGAACGTAGTGCCGTCTGTGGTCTGTGCGTAATCTGCTCCCAATCCTAGTTGATCTAAAAGCGCGTCTGTTGCGTGGTCAAAAGCAAGAAGATAATACGCCATGTTAAGATGCCCATTATAATCTATCCAAGCTGCTCTGACTGTTTCTTTGTGCAAAGAAAGCGGCGCAGGAACCGTATGGTTTAGTGTTGAGAGGGTCAAAATATGCGAACCTGTTTTGGTAGTAGAATCAATAGTATTTGCGGCTGTTATAGTTTAGGTTTTCCTTGTAAAAACTAAGCTAATCTATCCCTGAATTTTAGAGAAAGTTGACCTTCACCAAGTTGTTGACTGGTACTTGTATGGAGTTTCTATAAGATACTGAAAATATGAGGTGTTTTAAACAGAAAATTAATAACGCTCCAGCTTAGTAAGAGTTTGTATTTAGACATCCAGATAGCATGGCTTGTTTCCGAGATTGGGTGTGTCCCCCAATTAGGTTATAAGTGGGGGATCATAAAACTTTGTAAGCGAAAGTCATAGAGATGACGACTTCTAATGTGGGANTCCGTCGACGGTTAGATCCTTCTAGTCCATTACTAAATGAACTCTCTTCTTTATTCGGAGAACGAGCCTCAACTTCCCAGGCAGTTTGTGAGCGGCACGGAACTGATGAGTCATTCCACTCGCCCTATAGTCCTGATGTGGTGGTATTTGCGGAGTCGACAGAGGAGGTCAGAGAAGTTGTTACGCTTTGTGCCGGCTANCAGGCTCCAGTGATTGCCTATGGAACGGGTACCTCTTTAGAAGGTCACGTGGCAGCACTTTATGGCGGTGTCTGCGTGGATTTAAGCAGGATGAACATGGTTCTTGAGGTAAATCAAGATGACCTCGATTGTACCGTTCAAGCAGGAGTTACAAGAAAACAGCTCAATGAATATTTGCGGGACACCGGTCTCTTTTTCGCTGTAGACCCCGGAGCCGACGCTTCGATTGGTGGCATGGCTTCAACGAGGGCTAGTGGGACCANCGCAGTACGCTATGGCACCATGCGCGAAACTGTGATGTCGTTAAAGGTAGTGTTGGCTGATGGTCGAGTTATCCAGACGGCACGTCGTAGTCGAAAATCTTCCGCGGGTTATGATCTTACTCGCCTATTTGTGGGCTCCGAGGGAACACTGGGTATCATAACCGAGGTAACTCTAAAACTATTTGGAATACCGGAAGCTATTGCATCAGCTGTTTGCTCCTTTCCGACCATCGAAGATGCAGTGAACTCCGTTATTGCATCAATTCAGTCAGGGATTCCAGTCGCCAGAATAGAATTGCTTGATGATATTACTATGCGTGCCATTAACAACTTTTCTAAGACTGATTATCCCGTAGCGCAAACGCTTTTCTATGAGTTCCATGGCTCACAAGCAGGGGTAGAGGAGCAATCTCGTCAAGCACAAGAAATAGCTGCAGAGTTTGGCGGTGGAAATTTTCAGTGGGAAACGCTGCCCGAAGATCGAAGCCGCCTTTGGCAAGCCCGGCATGATGCACTTTATGCAATGAATGCGTTACGGCCAGGTTCAAAACCTATGGTAACAGACGTATGTGTTCCAATATCCCGGCTCTCTGAATGCATCCTCGAAACTAAGCAAGACATAGACGAGTCAACGTTAGAAGCCCCAATCGCCGGTCATGTTGGAGACGGAAATTTCCACGTTGTTTATCTTATCGATCCCAAAGATGAGCAGGAGATCGAAGAAGCCGGAACGATGCATGATCGCCTTGTAATGCGTGCATTATCCATGGGTGGGACCTGCACCGGAGAGCATGGCATCGGTTATGGTAAAATTGATTTTCTGAATGCAGAACTTGGAGAAGGTGTTGGGGTTATGCGAGAAATAAAGAAGGCCCTTGATCCTGATAACATTATGAACCCTGGAAAAGTAGTCCAAGTATAAAAATATATAAAATGTCGTGATAAGTTTCTTGAGGAACCGTGAAAACATAATACTTTGTAATGGCCGACTTTATTCGTAACGCTGAGATGGAACACCCAATCTCTTTTAACTTCGACAATACTTATGCTCGTTTGCCGGAAAGATTTTTTGCACGTCTTGAGCCTACGCCTGTGCGTCTTCCTGAGCTTATTAAATTGAATGAAGAGCTAGCTCAATACTTAGGAATCGATCCAGAAGAATTGCGGACGGTGGACGGTGTTAGGATTCTTTCGGGAAGCAAAAATGCAAAGGGAGCGGAGCCTCTTGCTATGGCTTATGCAGGCCATCAGTTTGGTAGCTGGGTGCCGCAACTTGGTGATGGTCGTGCAATCCTCCTTGGAGAGTTGGTGGCGTCGGATGGAGCGCGTTTTGACCTGCAACTAAAAGGTTCTGGGCGCACCCCTTTTTCAAGAATGGGAGATGGTCGGGCGGTTCTTGGGCCGGTGTTGAGAGAGTATATCGTTAGCGAAGCAATGCATTGTCTTGGTATCCCCACCACTCGCGCCTTGGCAGCGGTTTCTACAGGTGAGGGAGTTGTTCGTGAGAATTTGCTCCCGGGAGCAATTTTGACTCGTGTCGCGAAGAGTCATGTCAGGGTGGGTACCTTCCAATTTTTCTCTGCCCGTAAAGATGGCGACGCCATTCGGGCGTTAGCGGACTATGTTATCCAGCGTAATTTTCCTGATCTGAAGACAGGAGCATCGCCATACCACGACTTGTTGAGAGAGGTAGTTGCGAGGCAGGCGAAATTGGTGGCTAAATGGCAGTTGGTTGGTTTTATTCATGGGGTTATGAATACCGATAACACGTCTGTTGTGGGAGAGACTATTGATTACGGACCGTGTGCTTTCATGGATTTCTATCACCCTGACACAGTTTATAGCTCAATCGATCAATCCGGTCGGTATTCCTTCGGTAATCAACCTGGTATTGCATACTGGAACCTTGGATGCTTTGCCCAAACGTTACTGCCTTTACTGGATGAGGATTCTGCGAAGGCTTTGTCTCAGGCGGAAGAAATTCTTGGGACCTATCCCGACTTGTTCCAGCAATCGTACCTTTTGGGGTTATCCAAAAAGATGGGCCTTTTAAAGGAACTCGATGGTGATCAAAAGCTCGGCCAGGATTTACTGCGGCTAATGGAGCAGAACGAGGCTGACTATACCCTTACGTTTCGTGGATTAAGCCCGCTAGGTTCTGGCAACGGAAACGCTAATGGAAGTGTTCGTCATTTATTTAAAAAGCCGGATCAATTTGACGAATGGGAACTCCGTTGGCGAAAAAGACTCAGTGAAGAAAGTTTTAGTCCTGCGCAGCGAGAGCAGTTTATGAAGACGGTTAATCCCGCTTTTATTCCGAGGAACCACCTTATTGAGGAAGCTATTAAGCTCGCGGTGGACGACAATGATTTTTCTGAATTTCATCGGCTAGTTGAGGTGTTGTCTAACCCCTACGAAAATCAAGCTGATACTGAAAAATACGCCGTGCCACCCCGACCGGAACAAATTGTTCGTGCGACATTTTGTGGCACCTGAAGACCGGGAAAGTGCTGTTGAAACTCGAGTACATGCGAGAATTCCGGGAACCAATTTGTCGTTTTACTCAATACACGAAAAAATTCACGCCAAACTAATAGCCAGGCAAAGGGCTTTAGTAATTGGGTCAACAATTTCGAATTTACGTAGATCACGAAATGCCGCCATTTTGGTCAGATTGGTACTTCGATTTCTCCTAGCCGGGCGGTAAGTTTCCGATTTTCGGTATAATCTACTGGCACAGCTATTAACGCTGGACCTTCCTGCTGAAAAGCCTCTTCGAGCATCGGTAAGAGCTGGTTTGGACCAGTAACCTCGCGACCCCACATTCCAAAGGATTCAGCCATCTTCGCAAAATCAGGATTGCCGAAATCCAGCTTTGAATGCTTCCCATCGAAGTGATCTTGCTGTTTCCATTTAATCAGACCGTATTCACCATCAACCCAGACCATGGCCACGATATTCAACTTACGCCGCACAGCCGTTTCTAGTTCCTGTACGTTCATCATAAAGCCAGCATCACCACTTATAGAGAGGATCTTTTGGTTTGGGAGGGCGAATTTTGCCCCTATGGATCCAGGCATGGCAAAACCCATAGTGCAAAACCCATTTGAAATGAGGCAAGTATTGGGATTTTGGCACTGATAGTAACGAGAAACCCACATTTTGTGGGCTCCAACGTCCGACAATAAGATATCACTGGGTCCCAAAAATTCTCGTACATCCCATAAAATTTTCTGAGGTTTCATCGGGAAACTAGTGTCACCTTTCTCTGCGCCGAAGTCCTCAGTAAGGGTAGTACGAAGGTTGCTACGAATGTTTATATCGAAGAGTGGGAGGTTCCCCTTGTGTTGCTTCTCAATCAATTCGTTCAGTTGCCATAAGCCGTCGGCGAGGTCGCCAACAATTTCGAGCGTTGGTGTATAATCTCGGTCGACTTCGGCTGGCCAAAAATCCATATGGATGATTGTTTTGTTGTCCTTATTTGCGCGGTTCCATGCTGCAGGAGCGTACTCCACAAGGTCATATCCACATGATATGACGAGATCTGCCGTGTCAAACGCCAGGTTGTTATAATCTCCCATTCCGAGGCCCATGGTGTAGAGGCAGTGCGCGTCATCCATCGGCACGGCGCCTTTTCCCATGAAAGTATTTACGACTCCCACGCCTAGGTTATGAGCAAGGCGGGTCAACTGTGATGCCGCACGTTTGCGTATGGCCCCGTTTCCCGCCAGAATAATTGGATTCTTCGCATTAGAAATTAGTTCTGCCGCGCTTGCCACTGCCTTGTGATCCGCCCCGGGACGCCGTACTTTAACAGGCGGCATGGGCGTATCATCAATCTCTTCTTTCGCAATATCTTCTGGCAATTCTATGACGCANAGNCCTGGTTTCTCAGTTTCAGCNACTTTAAAGGCCTTGCGTACGATNTCTGTAATATTCTCTGCTGCCAACACNGCCTGAGCCCACTTGCTAATGGGCTTACACATCCCGATGGCGTCCATTATTTGATGGCTCTCTTTATGTTGCCGCGTAGTTGATCCTTGGCCAATGATAGCTACCACGGGCGCCCGATCCATGTTCGCATCAGCAATACCAGTCAGAAGATTAGTCACTCCTGGACCCAAAGTGGCAAGGCAAACGCCAGCTTTGCCAGTTAGTCGGCCATATGCATCTGCTGCAAATGCTGCACCTTGTTCATGTCGACAAAGCACAAAATCAATATCAGACTCCATTAAAGAAATCATAAAATCAGCGTTTTCTTCCCCCGGAACGCCGAAGATTTGCTCGACACCCTCGGCCTCGAGGCAACGTACAAAAAGATCTGAAGCTTTCATCTCAAGGTCTCCCGATGACTAAAATATCTAGTAAAAAATGAAGGGTTATGCTTTGTCTCCACCCGTGGCACGAATTGATACAACTGTCTGGCACGTTATTAGTGGCTGCAGGTCTGCCCTGAAAAAGACAAATTTCCAGTTTAGTCATTACCTCCGTATCGAAGTGGATAGTTTGATCTTTGGCCAGGTTGCGTTTTAAAGTCTGTGTACTGTGATACAGTATTTATCAATGTCAAACCGCACCCCCACTATTGGCCAGTTTTTTTGAAGTGCTTTACAGGAACCCGTCTCGATGTGACTCCTAAATACCTTCAGATATTAGGTGAGTTTTCCCTCAGTTTATGTCGAAGCTTACACTACCTGAACTTTAACTGAATGCAAGAGTTGACCAGTGCCACGACATCCAGAACTTCTCGTGTAGGACACGATTTTGAAAAGGTTTTTCTACGTTGTTGTCTCCTTTGTGGGTTTGGCAATTTTTGCGGCTGCAGTTGCTCTCAACTTTATTGATTGGGATCGATACAAGGGTCCGATAGTTGCCCATCTAAGCAAGGAATTGGGCCATCAGCTGTCAGTTGATGGCGACATAGCGCTGTCAGTGTTTCCGTACCCTTCTTTTTCCCTTACCGGTGTTCGTATTGCCAATGTAGAGGGTGCCAGTCGAAAAGATATGGTGCTTCTGAAGAGTTTAGATGTTCAGGTGGCGTTTATGCCTCTAATTACAGGGGTTATCGAAGTTCGTAAAATTGTGTTGGTAGAGCCAAACATTCTCTTTGAGAGATTATCGGATGGACGTACCAACTGGACTGCGTTTGGGCCTGGAATCAACGAAAATAACGTGGAGTCAAGTAGCACGTTTCCCAAAATTACGTTTTCAAAAGTACGTATAGAGGATGGTTCTCTGACGTTTTTAGACGGAGTAAACGGCACTTCGGAGCATATAGATGAAATTGAGCTAACAATCTCGGCTCCGAGGTTGGATGGCCCATTTGATTTTTCTGGAATGCTTAAATTTAGAGGCGGAGTGTTAAAGATCAGATCGGCCATGGTGGAAGTAATGAATGGCCAGAGGAGTGCTATCAACGGTAACTTTTCTCTGAACGGTTTAGAAATTAATTTGTCGGCTAACTCTAATAGAAGTCGTGTGCCATTCATTGACGGTAAGCTCAGCGTCGAGAGTGCTGGGACAGGAGAGTTTCTCAATTTTATTGAACAAGTTTTACCCGTCCAGATTCCGACCGGCGACGGTACTGATGCCAAATTGTCCGGCAGTAGCCAATTTTCGTATCACCGTGGGACTCTACAAATTAGTTCATTGGCTTTTCGCCTTGGTAGTATAGCGGGGACCGGGTCCGCGCAGTTGCCACTTTCCACTCCTATCAACTTTGATGTCGAACTTGCGTTGGGGCGGGTTGATTTGGATAGTTTGCTTGTACTCCTTCCTACACTCGATGATGAGAGCTCAAAATCAGGGCAAGCCACTGACATGGTTGGTAGTACGGATGCAGGTTGGCTATCCTCCATCTTTCCGGAAGGTATCGCGGGTACTTTGGCGGTGCGGGTCGATGCCATGTTGTATCGGTCACAGGCGATCAGAGACTTGCGTGTGGATCTCGGCGTGGCGTCCAACGTTATCAATATCAATGAGGTGTCGGCACTTTTCCCTGGTGGATCCAACCTAACGTTCTTTGGCTCTGTCACGCCGAAAGAGGGTATGGCCAACCTTTCCGGGGAAATTGATGGTGAATCNGATAACTTTAGAGGCTTGCTCAAGTGGCTGNAAGTAGACGTAAGCAGTGTCCCCGCCGATCGTTTGCGTAGGGTAATGCTTTCCGCAACGGTTGATGGAACGCGCAGTAGTGGAACGGTCACAGATATAGATTTATATTTCGATGCAAGTCACCTGGTGGGCGGAGTAGCATATGCGATCAATAGAGGCCGGGCTGGATTTGGTATAGGGCTGCACCTCGACCAGTTGAACTTGGATGCATATTTGCCTGTGTTTTTTGAGGAAGCTTCCGTCCCGGACGGAAAAGAAGCGATCAAGGATGACCCACAGAATTTCGTGCCGGTGCCAGATGGCTTCAGCTATTTGGTTGCTCTTCGGGACTCGTTTCCTTTTGACGCGGATTTCGATATCAGGCTCAACAACTTCACAGCAGGTGGCATCCCGGTAAATGGTCTCGTTTTAGACGGTCTATTGCAGCAAAATAAACTTGAATTGCATCAGATTAGCATCGGTGATCTCTCAGGTGCCACGCTCAGCCTCTCTGGCTCAGTCTCTGGTCTGGATGGTGCCCCACACGTGGATGGTGCGATTAATTTTAGTACTGAAAGACTAACCTCGTTCTCTCGCATAGTTCCTGCGGTAAGTGATTTGNCTGCTATTTTCCACGGGCCTATTCGCGTTGACACAAAGGTGACTGGGTCTTTTGCAAAGATCGATTTGGAGGGAGAAATAGCCACACATGGCAGTACACTTGGTTTTAATGGTACATTTCCTGATCCACTAAACTTTAACAGTTTTGATATCTCCACCGACTTTCAAAGCTCCGATTTGGGAGAATTTTTGGCAACAGTTACAAAAGGAGAACCGATCGGCGTGCTGGCTGATATGGAACTTGACGCTCCCATTGCCGTCAATTTGGCTGCAACTGGAACCTTGTCTAACTTTGACATTAAAAGTTTAGCTAAGTTCGCGGAGGCAGAACTAAAANTATTTGGTTCAATTTCAAATTTTACTGAGGAGCCAGAATTTCAGGTTCGGGGAGAATTTCAACATTCAAATCTTTCTTCACTTGCCAAGTTTTTGAGCAACGATATAGATGGGCGCGTATCAATCCCAAAAAGCCCCATCCGCGGTGAGGTCAATGTCCAAGGTCTACTTGATCAACTACAATTTCAAGCGACATTAGATTTTTCGGAAATAGCTGTAGACTTTTCTGGAACGATAGAAGGGTTGCCAGCAGCAGCGATTTATAAAACCGAGCTAAACGCTTCTCATCCAAATCTGAACAGTCTACTTCGAAATTTCGGTGTTCCACAGGGGTCTGTTTCAGCAGAGCCCCCCCTCAACTTGAAGGCCACTGTACATGCTGGTTCTGAATTCCTATCTGTCTCAGACTTAACAGTTGAACTTGCCGACACGAAGGCGTCTGGCACGGTGGAAGTCGATCTAGAAGGAGACAGACCGAGAATCGTTGCTGATCTTGAGGTAAACCATTTGATGGGGGAGCAGTTCTTTGTTCCGTTGGTTATGTCAACTAGGCAGCAGTCGCCACCTGCAACATCTCTTGAGCCCAGTAAGTCGCAAGCGGGGCCAAGGGGAGAAGTCGATCAATGGTCTGCAGATATGATCGGGTTCAAATGGATGGAGGGTTTTGATGCACACCTGAAGTTGAGTTCCCAATCAGTCACTATGTCACATTTTANNTTTAATGAAGCTCGACTNGAAATATTACTNGAGAATAACTCTCTCACTATNGAAAANCTTGTTGCAGNAATTTTTGANGGTGAGCTGCAANTTTCAGGGAAGATTGACCCCCGCACGACTCCNACNATNCGTTTGTCTACCCGTTTGGCTGGCGCCAATATCCACGATCTGTTGNTCNAGCTAGCCGGGGTGGATGCTGTTNCCGGAAAAATCAATCTCGAAACNACCATAACTGCNCAAGGTCGCNGTCNAAAAGAATGGATCGCTTCGCTAAATGGTGACGGGCTAATAGAAAATGTTGGTGAAGGAACTATTTCTGGACTCGATTTGCGAGCTTTTTCGGACCAAATTGGNGAACTAAATGTAGTTGGCGATTTCATACACCTGGCAGAAATTGCGCTCGAGCAAGGTGATACGAGATACACAGAATTGGAAGGCAACTTCAATATAGTGAATGGTGAACTGCAAACCACNGANTTACGTTTGGTGGCAGATGGTGGAGTGGGTACGGTTACCGGTANGGTGGACTTAGCAAAATGGAGTCAGGATCTGTTGCTAACATTTCAATTGATCAATCACCCTGATATCCCACCATTTAAGTTGCGATTGCANGGNTCTCCGAATGAGCCTAACCGGGGTATCGAAACGATAGAGTTTGAGAAGTACTTGTTGGCAAAAGGGATTGAGACTGTGATTAAGGAAACACAGTCTGTCGGCGATTCTAACCCTGCTGGAGCGATCATAGAGCGTGTTATAGAAGAGGTGCGGCCGCAAAGTGCGACGGATAATGTTCGTGGTATTGCCGATGATCTTATTGATGAGTTACTTGGAGGGAGAGATTTGGGGGCCGAATCAGATGAGCCTTCGCCTGAGAGAGCTCCTACGTCGGGTTCCAGCCCGACAGAAGACGAGGGCGAAGATCTATTTAAAGATTTGATTGAAAGGTTGCTTCGAGAATGATTTTCCGTAACGGAGGGGCATTTTACNATATATTGACAAGTTTGAAATGTGATCCCCCATCTTCAGTGAGANGTCCTTATCTTGGTTGGTTTCCCCATTCAGATTTGGCATTCGATTGTATATGGCTGGTTTGACAGAGTTTTGCACTTGCAATCGGTACAGGAGGCTATGCTACTGTACGGGATGAAATTTGGAGGTGCTATGAATTACGCTAATTTCTTGGTCGTATTTTTTGTGATTAGTCTAACTAGTGTGACGTCATCCATGGCGGACTGTGGTCTAAAACCAACGGCACCTACATTGCCGAAGGGATCTACCGCTGGTCCAGAAGAAATGAAAAAAGGTCTGGATTCAACAAGTGAGTTTTCCGAAGTTGTGCAGGCGTATGCAGATTGTTTGGTTGCGGCCGCGCAGGCCGCCGAGGATGAACGGAATAAACTGATTGAGATGGCACAGACTGNCATGAATGAACGGAATGCTTTGGTAGAGAAATGGAACGCGGAGGCGGGAGATTTTAGAGCTAGATTGTCTGACTAGTGAGGGTAGTTCAATAGGCGCTAAATGTAGTGCTACGACTGANTTATNGGGTTTGGGGGTAGGCAGGTCTAGCTTTGTTTAAAAAAATCATTCCCTTTATCATCTAAAACAATAAACGCTGGAAACTGTTTGACTTCTATCTTCCATATTGCCTCCATTCCGAGGTCCTCAAATTCAATGCACTCCACTTTTTTAATGCAATCCTGGGCCAACCGCGCCCCGGGACCGCCAATTGACCCCAGATAAAAGCCACCGTGTTTTTTGCAGGCTTTCGTAACTTCGTTTGTTCGGTTCCCTTTGGCCAGCATCACTAGAGATCCACCAAGTTCTTGAAACTTATCTACAAAAGGATCCATCCGCGCTGCTGTGGTCGGACCAAAAGACCCCGTGATGTACCCGTGAGGGGTTTTGGCAGGGCCCGCATAGTAGACGCAATATTTCTTGAAATATTCTGGCAAGCCTTCTCCCGCTTCAACACGTTCAAGCAACCTGGCATGTGCTGCATCACGAGCCACAATCATCGGCCCAGTTAGAGAGAGTCTGGTTTTAATAGGGTGTTGTGCCAATGTTTGGCGCAGTTCATCTATAGGTTTCGCAAGATCTATCTCTATAACCTTCCCCCTGAGTTCCTTATCGGTGATTTCAGGAAGGTACTTGGCAGGGTTTGTTTCAAGTTGCTCGAGGTAAACACCATCTGCCGTAATTTTCCCCCTAGCTTGTCTATCGGCTGAACACGAAACACCAATCCCGATTGGGAGGCTGCCGCCGTGTCTCGGCAAACGTATAACTCGGACGTCATGGCAGAAATATTTGCCACCAAACTGGGCTCCTATGCCGAAATTTTGAGTAAGCTTGAGTAAATCTTTTTCCAAGAACTTGTCCCGGAAAGCCACACCGTGTGTGCCTCCTTCTGTCGGTAAGCTATCAAGATACCGACAGCTAGCTAGCTTCACTGTCTTAAGAGTCATTTCTGCTGACAATCCACCAATTACAACTGCTAGGTGGTAAGGCGGGCAGGCGGCGGTACCAAGAGTCCTAAGATTATTATCTAAAAACTCAAGTAGGCGTTTAGGATGCAGCTGAGCAGGATTTGCTTGGAAGAGGAAAGTTTTATTGGCAGAGCCCCCACCTTTGGCAATAAATAAAAAATTGTATTCACTCCCTGGTGCATCATAAATCTCTATTTGTGCCGGTAAATTAGTTTGGGTGTTTGTTTCCTCAAACATCCCTACTGGAGAGGCCTGGCTATATCGAAGATTGAGCTCTTGGAAAACTCGATAGATTCCAGACGATATTGCTGCTTCGTCGTTGTATCCAGTCCAAATTCGTTGACCTTTCTTTCCCATTATAATTGCNGTGCCAGTATCTTGGCACATTGGTAGGATGCCGCCGGCTGCAATATTTGCGTTTTTTATNAATTCAAGTGCGACAAACCTATCATTTTCAGAAGCTTCTGGGTCCCGGAGTATATCGGCAAGTTGTTGCAGATGGGTTGGGCGTAGCAANTGAGAAATATCCCGAAAAGCTTCAAAGGTTAGTTGCGTCAATGCTTCAGGTTCTACTTTTAGCATCGAATGTCCTTCAAAAGTGACCAGACTGCCTGGGTCATTCGTCAATTTTCGGTATATCGTCTCATCTGGTCCCAACGGAAACATGTCCTGAAAGTGGAATTCAGTCATAACGCGATATCCCTCACTCTAGTCTTCCACTTATTTATGGCCGTGGAACTCCTGATTCCCAAGTTTCAACNATAAACCAAAGGTATGAGTTCGCACCACCTCTCACCCGGAATCCCCGAGGATTATTTTTAATAAAATTCAACGTCAAGTCACTGTTCTGTTACGTTTTACGAAATGCATCCAAGGTCACAACTTTAGGTCTCGTCTCGCGTTTATCTCCCTGTTCCACCGGTTTCTCCGTTTTTAAACTCCCCGCNANGACGCCGGTGGCAGAATATTTGTCCTTCGGTGCGGTTGAGTCTTTGCCGAACTGTAGACTAAAAGTCGCCCGCTGATCCGCAAAACCAGTCAAGGCAGTTAATGGTATAACCAACTCGTGAGGGAGTTTATTGAAGTTTAAGGTAACGCGAAACTGATCTTCCTCAACTGAAAGATTCCAGAACTGATTTTGCAGGACAATGGTCATCTCCTCCGGAAATTGGTCGCGCAGCGAGTCAGAAATTTCTACTCCTGCCCCTCGTGTCTTGAAAGATATATATAAATGATGAATTTCCGAAGGAGGGTTTTCAGAGATTCGTCGTAGTGCTTCGCGGACCACAGTACGTAGAGCGTCATCAACTAGGTTTTCGTAATTTATTGTGTCATTGCTCATATTGGTGTCAGGCGTAGGCTGTTTAAGTGAGGGGCTTCTGTTGCCCGGTGCCCCCCGGACCGCGCTTACCTAGAAATCCTAAGCAGCAAGTGCCAATTCGTTATCGTTGGCAGTTTTATGTTTGACCCGATAACGGCGGTATCATACCGGACGAAAACTGCACCTTTACCACGCATGTCGAACCTGGTTCGCCCCCATGAGTTCCCGCACACTGTGCGGAGCAATTTGCCAAATGGTGGAGGCGCCGGGTACTGCCCCCGGGTCCATGACGCTTATTCCATACAGCGTTTATCGTCGTAGTCGGATAACCGACCCTTTAAATATACGCCCGACAGATTAATATTGAAACCCTATGTAATTTCGTTGACCGTGTCCGAGCTAATCTGCAATGACTTGGTGAAGAAACTGATTTGATAAGCATGGCAAAAACAGACCAACCTATAAGTCTTCTTACTACTGAGCAGGAAAGCGAGCTTTCTGAGCTGCGCGCCCAGAAATTTGAGACGCATCGGGCCACAGTCCAGACCCTAGAAGACCTACTTTACAAGCCATTCTCTGTTCTCGATCACGGCTTTATCCGTGTCGTCGATTACATGGGTAATGACAGTGCAGTGGTACAGGCAGCGCGAGTTTCCTATGGTGCCGGGACAAGAAAGGTCAGGGAGGATCAGGGTCTAATTCGNTACCTCATTCGCCATCGCCATACGACNCCCTTTGAGATGTGCGAGATAAAGTTCCACGTCAAGCTTCCCATTTTTGTGGCTCGACAGTGGATTCGTCATCGCACTGCAAATATCAATGAATATTCAGCACGCTATTCGATACTTGATAATGAGTTCTATATTCCGGCACCCGAACATCTAGCAAGGCAATCTAGCACAAACCGACAGGGTCGAGGTTCTGTCTTGGAAGGGAGCCAGGCCTTGACTGTAATGCGTATGCTTCGCGACGATGCAACGCGCGCGCATGCACACTATGTCGAAATGATGGATATAAGTGGGGCCGAGGAAGATCAGGCAGATAGTCCAGGGTTGGCCCGAGAACTTGCTCGAATGAATTTGACTTTGAATTTCTATACGCAGTGGTATTGGAAAGTGAATTTGCACAACTTTATGCACTTTCTTTCGCTGCGAGGTGATCAACACGCCCAATATGAAATTAGAGCTTACGCCAATGTGATGCTAGAAATCTTAAAAAAATGGGTCCCCGATACATTTGACGCCTTTTCTGACTATCGTTTAGGCGCAGCTGAACTTTCGGCGAAGTCTATCATTGTCCTACGAAAGATGCTTGCAGGTGAGAAAGTGGTACAGTCTGATAGTGGTCTTTCAAAACGAGAATGGCGCGAGTTGATGGAGCTTTTTGATACTAATACCTAGGTTCTTAGTTTTAAGACAGGTTCTTGAACGCGCGTTTAATCGGCTATCAACCCGGCCATCTTATCATATTGTCACAATCTTTGGGGGTGTTCGGGTATCCTCGTCATTTAAGATGCGTGAATAAATGTTTTTGGCAATCGCCGAAAATGTTTGAGCGTGGGCACTGTCCGGATTTGACATAACGATTGGTGTCCCTTGGTCCGACGTTTCTCTAATTTCAATGTCTAAAGGGAGTTCCCCGAGAAACGGGACATCGAGTTTTTCTGCCCAAGTTTTAGCGCCACCATGGCTAAAAATTTCGCTACGGTCACCGCAATGTGGGCAAAGGAAGTAGCTCATATTTTCGATGAACCCGAGCACCGGAACATGTACTCTTTGAAACATGGCTAGCCCTTTTCGCGCATCAAGCAGAGCGATATCTTGAGGCGTAGAGACGATCACTGCTCCGGCTAAGGGAACACGTTGTGCCATCGTCAATTGTGCATCCCCGGTACCAGGGGGCATATCCACCACTAGAATGTCAAGCTCTCCCCATTGGACATCATGTAACATTTGTTCTAACGCTCCCTGTACCATGGGTCCGCGCCAAATCATTGGCGTATCTTCTTCCATCAAGAATCCCATGGACATGCATTTGACACCATAATTTTCAAGCGGGCGCAGCTTCTTATCGTCCCCAGCTTGTGGGCGGCCCGCGATTCCCAGCATTCGAGGCATCGACGGGCCATAAATGTCGGCATCCAGGACCCCAACTCGACTGCCATTGGCTGCAAAGGCAAGAGCTAGGTTGGCTGCAACTGTGGACTTCCCAACACCGCCTTTTCCGCTTGCCACTGCTAGCACTGATTTAATGTTAGGTAGTTCCTTCACAGAAGTTTGCCTGCTTTGCTGGTTGTCTGCTGTATTATGGGTTTGCGCTCCTGTCGTCGCTTTGCGTTCGGCTGTTAGCACTGCTGTAGCTGAAATGACGCCCGGAAGATGTCTTATTGCCTCTTCACATGCATGGCGTAGCGGCTCCATTTCCTGGGCCTTAGAGGGCTCTATCTCTATAGTAAAGCCAACATTGCCATCTTTAATAACCACACCCGAAATCATTTGAAGCTCAACTACGCTTTTGTTAGACGAAGGCTCCTTAATGGTATTAAGGGTTCTAAGAATTTGTTTTTCGTTTATACTCGGCATCCTTGTAATTTACCTGTTTGGGCCAATATCCTGCTAGAGTCCTTGTCTAGAGAGAAAGATCCCGTCCAAACATGGTTTGTACAACAGTCTGTCGCTGTCACAGTTTCTTAGGCAAGCATGGCTGCATGATAGAATTGATTAGAGGAACATAACGTATGCCGTGGACCAATCAAGGGAATGGTGGAGGGCCCTGGGGCCCCCGAGGTAGCAATGGGGGTTCTGGAANTGGCGGTGATGGCCCNTCGTGGGGTCGGCAAGGTGGGGGAGGNGGACCTCAGGGGCCAGATCTTGAAGATTTGTTGCGACGTGGTCAGGACAGGATACGNACCTTGCTTCCCCAAAATATGGGNGGCAAAGGGTTTGGTTTCCTGCTGCTAATACTAGTGGCGCTTTGGCTGGGTTCCGGGTTTTATACCATTAGTCCTGAAGAACAGGGAGTAGTCCTGCGATTCGGAGAATATAAAAAAACCACCCAACCNGGTCTCAATTATCATTTTCCTTATCCTGTTGAGACAGTAATCAAAGTACCAGTGACGACAGTGCGCAGGGTTGAGATCGGTTATCGCAGCGCTTCTGAGGTTGCTAGAACTGGTGACCGAAATGTGGCAGACGAGAGTTTGATGCTGACCGGTGACGAAAACATTATTGATGTAAACTTTGCGGTTCAGTGGGCTTTAAAGGACGCTGGTAAATTTGCCTTTAACGTCCGTAATCCANCACAAACGGTTAAGGATGCGGCTGAAAGTGCCATGCGAGAAGTAATAGGCCAGTCGGATATTGCTTCTGCGTTGTCCGAAGGCAGAGAACGCGTAGCGGATNNAACTCAAGATTTACTACAGANGGTGCTTGATGAATACGAAACGGGCATTCTGGTGACNGAGCTTCTGTTGCAGCGAGCGGATCCGCCCCAGGCGGTAATCGAATCCTATCGAGATGTTCAACGTGCTAAAGCGGATCAAGAGCGTTTAATCAACGAGGCCGATGCCTTTAAAAACCGTGTTGTGCCAGAGGCCAATGGGCAGGCAGCCCAACTGCGTGCTGAGGCGCAAGCTTATAAAGAGCAGGTGGTGGCGCGAGCCGATGGAGCAGCACAGCGTTTCATCGCAGTTTATGACGAATATAATTTAGCCCGTGATGTGACCAAGCAGCGTATATACCTTGAGACCATGGAAAGCGTTTTTCGAGATATGAATAAGGTTATCATCGATAGCGGCGAAGGTGGGACCGGAGTGGTGCCATATTTGCCACTTCCGGAAATACAGAAACGTGTAGGCTCAACATCAAGTGACTCGTCAGGAGACCGACAGTGAGGGGACGTTTTTCAGTAATTCTAATAATTTTTCTGGTGGTTGCGGGGTTCGTAACCCTTAGCGCTGCGTTTGTAATTGATCAGCGGGAACAGGGGTTGGTTCTTCAGTTTGGGGAGCCAAAGCGCGTCATTCAGACTGCCGGGCTATTCTTTAAATTACCTTTTATTCAACAGGTCGTGCGTTTTGATAAACGCTTGCTCGACTATGACAATGTACCGGAAGAGGTCATTGCTTCAGATCAAAAGCGTCTGGTCGTTGATGCTTTTGCCCGCTATCACATTGTCGATCCACTTAAATTTTACCAAACGGTAGGGACGGAACTCGCTTTGCGGCCTCGTCTTGGTTCTGTGATAAATTCAACTCTCAGGCAGGTATTGGGGACGGTGCCGCTGCAGGAGGTGGTTTCGGAAAAGCGTAGTGACTTGATGTTACAGATCCGAGATATTGTTCGTCTAGAATCAGCCGGATTCGGAATCAGAGTAGAAGACGTTCGTATCAAACGTGCCGATCTTCCAGANGCGAATTCAGAGGCGATATATCGGCGAATGCAAACGGAACGGCAGCAGGAAGCTGCTGAACTTCGTGCTAAGGGAGCGGAGCAGGCGCAAAAAATTCGAGCTGAAGCAAACCGACAAAAAGTTGTAATTGTTGCAGAAGCCGAGAGAGATTCGCAAATTCTTAGAGGCGCGGGAGAAGGAGAAATGAATAGAATTTTTGCAGACGCTTTTGGTCGTGACCCGGAATTCTTTNCTTTCTACCGTTCAATGCAAGCGTATCAGGAAGCCCTAACCGGAGATGACACCACAATGGTGCTGTCCCCAGATAGTGATTTTTTCCGCTATTTCGGTGGTGCGTTGGGTGCCGGTCNTGAGGCTCAATAAGTAGCTGACCGAAACACACAGCTGCCGCTAGGAAAATAACTTGTTTGCGGACATAGGTACCGTAGTCGCGCTAGTACTGGTATTTGAGGGCGTTGTCTACGCGCTCTTCCCGTCCCAAATGAAGCAGTTCATGGCCAGAATGATGGATATGCCGATCTCATTATTGAGGAACTCTGGATTGTTTGCCATGGTAGTAGGTGTTTTCCTGGTCTGGGTGTTTCAGGGCTAGCTTAGCAATTCTANACACCCAAAATTCTAACTGTATGTAGGCTTATGGGACTCTGACGTATTCCGAAGTTTATTCATTGGTTTAGCCAAGATTTGGGAACAAAGATGGCTTGAAAAATGGTTGCCTCGTTACCAGTTAAACAAACAGGTGTAAAAGCCTAGAAACTGCGGGCGAGCAAGGTGATTTAGCCTAGGAGGATTGCCAAATGGCAAAGTACGTTGCAACCAGGACTGATGCTTGGTCCTTTCCCAAAGGCCTGGATTTTTCCGGGTGTGGATTTCTGACTCGAATGCAACAGTTTTGGCCGGTGTTTTGGGTAGTTTTGTTCCTGCAGGCCACACCAATTCTAGCGGCAGATTCGATGCCGCCAGATTTTGCTGACCTTTCCGAGAGATTACTGCCGTCAGTAGTGAATATAGCTACAATGCAAGAGGTTCAAATTGGTCCTGGACAAGCGGTACCGCAATTCCCTCCAGGTTCCCCGTTTGAAGAGTTCTTTAAAGAGTTTTTTGAGAAACGTGGTGAAAAGCCGCAGGAGCGAGAGTCTGGACCCAGGCCTAGGTCGCTTGGTTCTGGATTTGTAATCAGTTCCGATGGTTTTATAGTTACTAATAACCATGTTATTGCAGGTGCGGCAGAAGTAGTAGTTACCTTTGCCGATGATATTACTCTCAAAGCTGAAATCATTGGCAAAGATCCTAAGACCGATTTGGCGGTACTGAAGGTTGATCCCGAGCAACCGTTGATCCCGGTGGAGTGGGGGGACTCGGACGGAGTGAGAGTCGGGAACTGGGTGGTTGCAATCGGGAACCCTTTTGGTTTGGGGAATACCGTCACCGCCGGAATAATTTCAGCTCGCGCTAGGGACATCAATGCTGGGCCCTTTGATGATTTTTTGCAAACAGATGCGTCAATCAATCGGGGTAATTCTGGAGGTCCGTTGTTTAACCTTCAAGGGGGTGTGGTCGGCATTAATACTGCTATTTATTCTCCGACTGGCGGGAGTGTAGGAATTGGTTTCTCAGTGCCTTCCAATTTGGCGAAGAATGTAGTGCACCAACTACGTGAATATGGCGAGACTCGTAGAGGCTGGCTAGGGGTGCGTATACAGACTGTAACCGAGGATCTGGCGGAAAGCCTAAATCTTGAGAATGCCTCAGGTGCGTTGGTTGCTAGCGTTTCTCCTGATAGTCCTGCTAATACAGCCGGCCTAAAGGTAGGCGATGTGATTTTGTCGTTTGATGGAAAAGAAGTCGGTACCATGCGGCGCTTGCCAAGAATTGTGGCTGAAACAGAAATCGATAAACCTGTGAACGTTGAACTTTGGCGTGAAGGGGAAAAAATAAACTTACGCGTGGTGGTTGGACGTCTACAGGAAGGAGAAGTACAGGTTGCTTCTGCGCTGACCGAGCCAGATGAAGCCGTAGTTGAGGACGTGCCGCAGTTGGGGTTGACTGTGTCTAGTTTGACCTCCGATATCCGTGAGCAATTCGAACTAAAGGATTCTGCTGCTGGTGTGATGGTTGTGCGTGTTGATGGTGGCAGTGGAGCCGCGGAAAAAGGTATACAACCGGGCGATGTTATTATCGAGGTAGGACAGCAAGAAGTCTCGTCTCCTACAGATGTAATTAGCAGGGTCAACGACGAAAAGAGTCGTAAAAAGAGCACGGTTTTGCTGCTTATAAACCGCCAAGGAGACCTTCAGTTTGTTGCTGTTCGGATCTCTGACCACGGGTCGGAGTAGCTACGTAGGGAATAGATTCTTTCTAAGGTAGAGAGTGTGAGGGATGGTGGTTGGTCCTGTAATTATTGTGGCCGGACCNACTGCTAGTGGCAAGTCACGTCTTGGCCTTNAGTTGGCAAAGCAATTCCGCGGTTCAGTTGTCAACGCGGATAGTTTGCAAGTGTATCGTGAACTNAAAATCCTTACAAACCGGCCTAGTAAATATGTTGAAAGAATAGTGCCCCATCATCTCTATGGCGTGGTATCCGCTTCGAAGCGCTGTTCNGTAGGTTGGTGGCGGAGGAAGGCGCAACTTGAAATCGAACAAATTGCTAGTTTGGATTGTGTGCCCATTTTTGTTGGCGGTACTGGATTATATATAAATGCATTTATTAATGGTATTGCCTGCATTCCAAACATTCCAATNGCGATAAGGACGGAGGGCCGNCAACTTTATCAACGCCTTGGTGGAAAAAAGTTCAGGGCACGCCTTGTAAAAGACGATGCGGAGACTGCAAATCGATTANACGACGGCGACAAACAACGTTTAATACGCGCATGGGAGGTGTTTACGTTCACGGGTCGGCGCATTAGTCAATGGCAGGCCGATGGAGGAGATGAGTCCATCCGATATCCGTGTTTTGTTATAAAAATTATGCCGCGACGGGACNATCTTTATGAAAAATGCAATGTGCGTTTTGCAGATATGATGGCCCGTGGCGCACTGGATGAGGTCGTAGCTCTGGGTCTCCTTGGCCTTGATCCCTCTTTGCCAGCTATGAAGGCGCTTGGGGTCTCTGAGCTGCTAAGTTATCTAGAAGGGGGGCTGACCCTGGAAGCTGCCTGCCAAAGGGCTTGCCAGGCCACACGTAACTATGCGAAACGGCAATATACTTGGTTCCGCAATCAGCTCAAATCAGATATTGAAATTGTGGATCCAGTAGAGTCCTATGAGGAAGTGGTTACTGCTGTTACTCAATTTCTATTGACGTCATCACAGCAACCAACTAGCGTCGCGCGCCTTTGAGTTACGTCGGGCGCACTTGAGAACTGAGTGCTGAGGCTATTATTTGGTTTTGGGGTTAGGAGGCTTGTTATGCGGCTGACTGGTAGCGAAATCTTAGTAAAGACGTTGATCGAAAATGGGGTCGACGTGGTTTTCGGATACCCTGGCGGAGCTGTGCTTCCGATATACGATGCCATTTTCCAACAGAATGAGCTTCGGCACATATTGGTTCGCCATGAGCAGGCCGCTGTGCATGCTGCGGAAGGTTATGCTCGGTCGACTGGCAAGGTGGGAGTTGTGCTTGTAACGTCGGGTCCTGGGGCTACGAATGCTGTAACTGGTTTGACAGATGCATTAATGGATTCAATTCCATTGGTCTGTCTAACTGGCCAAGTNCCAACACATCTCATAGGNAATGACGCTNTTCAAGAAGCTGACACGATCGGAATTACACGGCCCTGTACCAAGCATAACTATCTCGTTAAAGAAGTGGATAAACTTTCTCGTACTATAGCAGAAGCTTTCTACGTGGCCGAGAATGGTCGTCCGGGTCCAGTGGTGGTCGATTTACCCAAGGACGTCGTAAATGCNAAAACAGATTATGAACCAGTAGGGGAAATAGTACATTCAACTTATCGTCCNACCATTCGCGCAGACTCGGGTGCGATCAAGGAAGCAGTATCACTTCTTGCAGNGGCGGAACGACCGGTGATCTATTCTGGTGGNGGTGTAATNAATTCTGGTGTCAGAGCCAGTGCGCTACTAAGGGAATTTACCAAGAAAAGTGGCTTCCCCGTCACTAACACGCTGATGGGACTTGGGGGATATCCCGGTAGTGACCCTCAGTTTATTGGAATGTTAGGCATGCATGGTACGGTTGAAGCCAACATGTCAATGCACCATTGCGATGTGATGCTTGCCGTTGGCGCTCGTTTTGATGACAGAGTTACCGGTCGACTTTCAGATTTTGCGCCGAAGGCAAAAAAGATTCAGATTGATATTGATCGGTCATCAATAAACAAAAATGTAGTTGTCGACATCCCTTTAGTTGGGGATGTCGCNGCAGTCTTGNAGGACGTTCTGTCGATTTGGAACAAGACAAACTGTGTTCCCAACAAAAAAGCACTCAAGAGCTGGTGGGCACAGATTGAAAAGTGGCGAGAAGTAGACTGTCTAAAGTACGAACAATCATCGGACTCTATCAAACCGCAGTANGCTCTTCAGAGGTTGCAAGCGCTTACGAAAAATCTTGATACATATTTCACTACTGAGGTTGGCCAACACCAGATGTGGGCNGCTCAATTTCTTTCTTTTGATGAACCAAAACGATGGATGACCTCNGGTGGCCTTGGGACAATGGGTTATGGGTTTCCGGCGGCTACCGGCGTGCAAATTGCACATCCTACCTCTTTGGTAATTGATGTAGCGGGTGAGGCATCGTTCCTAATGAACATGCAAGAGCTTTCCACGGTCAAGCAATACCGGCTTCCAGTAAAAGTGTTTATATTAAATAACGAGTACATGGGAATGGTTCGCCAATGGCAGGAATTTTTCCACGGGGGNAGGTATGCCGAAAGTTATACTGCGTCTCTTCCAGATTTTGTGTNGCTCGCCGAAGCTTATGGCATGTTGGGGTTGCGTGCTACAAAGCCGGATGAAGTTGATGGTCTTATCAAGGANATGATTGGCCATGANGGGCCAGTTGTGGCAGACGTAGTAGTGGAAAAAATGGAAAACGTATATCCGATGATACCTGCGGGAGCAGGGCACCATGAGATGAAACTCGGTTCTGATGACAGTGTTGCACCACGTACTGAGGAAGGTATGGTGCTAGTATAAGAGCACATGAGTGAGGGATGTGTTGTCTTGATGTATCCCTGTGACTTAGAAAAAGTTTCTGGTGTTGTGTGCCTTACCACATGTGTTTTAGTTGAAGTTGCATGGGAAATATGGCCTGTTCTGNCCNTCAGTCTTGTNTCGTAGNCAGTAAATTGNAACTTTGNACTAAGCCTATGTTACAAGCTCTAGCAATTCGTTAGAGTGCGNGCCCGCTAGTTCCAAAGGCCAGGGGCATAAGGCTCCGGGGGGTTAAAATTGAGCGANGTCGAACGACACACAATAGCGTGTATCGTAGATAATGAATCGGGCGTGCTTGCGCGCGTGGTGGGACTTTTCTCGGGACGCGGTTACAATATTGAAAGTTTGACTGTAGCCGTCGTTGACAGCAAGCGAGGACTGTCTCGTATTACGTTGTTAACCTCTGGTACCAAGATGATTATTGAGCAGATAAAGGCCCAGTTGGGGCGTTTAGTGCCAATGCATAAGGTGATTGATCTTACTGCAGAAGGTCCACANGTAGAGAGAGAGCTTGCATTATTGAAAGTTAGCGGGACTGGGGAGAAGCGGGCGGAATCGTTGCGAATAGCCGATATCTTTCGTGCCCGCGCGGTTGATAGTACGAATAGCTCGTTTGTTTTTGAGATCACAGGCACTACCGATAAACTTAATGCATTCATTGATCTCATGGGTCCCCTGGGATTAACTGAGGTCGCAAGGACGGGGGTCGTTGGTATGGCANGTGGTTCAGAGGTCCCATAAATATTTTATATAGTGGTTTAGAGAGACAGGAGATATTTGATGCGTGTTTACTATGATCGNGATGCCGATGTTAATTTGGTAAAAGGTAAGAACGTAGCCATCATTGGNTATGGGAGCCAAGGTCATGCGCATGCCTCTAATCTGCGAGACAGCGGAGTAAGCCAAGTAAAAATTGCTCTGAGGCCAGAATCGGAAAGTGTAAAAAAAGCCAAATCTGCGAAATTCGAGGTTGTTACGGTTGATGATGCTGCAGCGTGGGCCGACGTCATGATGATGGCCNCGCCTGATGANNTGCAGGCGAAAATTTATAAAGAGCATTTGGACAGCAACATGCGGGAGGGNGCNGCACTAGCTTTCGCCCATGGCCTGAACATACATTTTGGTTTAATAGAGCCAAGACCGGACTTAGATATATTTATGGTTGCCCCAAAAGGACCCGGCCATACAGTCCGCAGTGANTATGAACGGGGTGGTGGCGTTCCTTGTCTTTTAGCTGTCCACAAGGACTCGTCAGGCAATGCCGTCGAAATAGGTTTGTCGTATGCNTGTGCTATCGGTGGNGGTCGTGCTGGGGTAATTGAGACGAGTTTTAAAGAAGAGTGTGAAACCGATTTATTCGGGGAACAAGTGGTGTTGTGTGGNGGACTAACTGCCCTTATCACTGCAGGTTTTGAAACGTTGGTCGAGGCTGGTTATGCTCCGGAAATGGCTTATTTTGAGTGCTTGCATGAAGTGAAATTGATTGTCGATCTTATCTATGAGGGTGGTATCGCAAACATGCGTTACTCAATTTCTAATACTGCTGAATACGGNGATCATAGTCGGGGCCCTCGCATAGTTAGTGATTCTGTAAAAGACGAGATGAAGAGAATTCTTGAGGAAATTCAGTCTGGTAAGTTTACTCGGGAATGGGTTTTGGAATGTGGGGCTGCCCAGCCAAGTTTTAAGGCGATGCGACGGCGGGCAGCTGAACATCCCATCGAAGAGGTCGGNGAGCGTCTGAGATCTATGATGCCGTGGATTAGCGAACGAGCTTTAGTAGATAAGTCNAAGAATTAGTTCATTTTTCNCATTACCAAATGATTGTTGCCCAANGAGTCCCTTAAGTTAGTCANTTAANGGGCGCAATAATAATAAATCGTTGCCTGAGTGGGCGAAAAGGGCGTAAATATTGGTGTTAGAGGCGACTTAGGTGTCCCTGAGTGGGAGGCTAGCCATTCGCGCAGGGGTTTTTTCCAACACGTTATCAACCTCTGCAGTCGGAAGTGAGTTAAGCAATGAGCGACCATAGTCAAACCGGTCTGGGACCGGATCAAACGTCTTCTACAGGGGGCGAACGCATTGTCATTTTTGACACGACCATGCGGGATGGTGAGCAATCACCCGGAGCTTCAATGACAATCGAGGAAAAACTCGAAATCGCCACTTTGCTAGAAGAAATGGGAGTCGATGTCATTGAGGCAGGCTTTGCTATTGCATCCAACGGTGATTTCGAGGCTATTACAGAGATTTCCAAACTGATAAGAAAGTCAGTGGTTTGTAGTTTAGCTCGTTCCGGGTTTAAGGATATTGATCGTGCTAATGAAGCGCTCGTCTATGCTCGGCGGAAACGAATACATACTTTTATTTCAACTAGTCCACTCCATATGCGCCATAAACTTCAGATGGAGCCAGAAGATGTGCATCAAGCTGTCGCGGATAGCGTGTCTAGAGCTAGAAATTATTGCGATGATGTGGAGTGGAGCCCGGAAGATGGTACCCGCACTGACCATGATTTCCTTTGCCGCACTGTGGAAACAGCAATTAAGTGTGGAGCCCGGACTATCAATATTCCAGACACTGTCGGCTATACAATGCCAGATGAGTTTACTCAACTGATAACAATGCTTCGGAACCGGGTTCCGAATATTGATAAGGCAGTGTTGTCGGTCCACTGTCACAACGACTTAGGGATGGCTGTTGCCAATTCATTGGCTGCAGTGAAGGCTGGGGCGCGCCAAATTGAGTGCACGATAAATGGTCTAGGTGAACGTGCTGGTAATGCTGCAATGGAAGAGATCGTGATGGCGCTCCGTACAAGAAATGACTTAATGC
>PAVD01000009.1 GCA_002712985.1 Rhodospirillaceae bacterium | reverse complement strand
AGACGATTAGAAGCAGGAGAAGAACAGCGACTATTAATAGGGGCCAATGATCAGCTTCAACGCATCATTACACTTGCACTCGAGACAGGCATGAGAAGAGGAGAGATTCTGAGTATCAAAAAAAGCCATATCAACTACTCAAAATCAGTGCTTCTCATTCCTTCTACAAAGACGAATGAACCTCGAACAGTCCCACTTTCAAGTGCAGCTTTACTGTCTCTTACAGGGCAAGTGAGAGCCTCTCAGAGGCATTCTGGTGGTGTTTTTGAACTCACAGGAACACCTCTTTTTACCTATACCGCAAGAGGTCTATCGGGTGCCTTTTTGAAGTTGTGTCGCAAGGTAAAGATCGATGATTTGCACTTCCATGACTTACGTCATGAGGCTACCTCAAGACTGTTTGAAAAAGGTTTAAACCCAGTAGAAGTGGCAACCATTACCGGACACAAAGATACCAAGATGCTAATGCGCTATACGCATTTAAGAGCAGAGGATTTGGTGGGGAGATTGGGTTAGTTACTGCCAGCACCCCACTAACACCGTGTACTTCTTCGCCTATTTTTCTATGTCTCGTGGGCTAAATGCCATTGTTGGGCTACTGTTCGCATAGTCGACGCCGTTAAGAACTTTACTCACCAGTTTCGATCAATATTTGACTAAGCAGCTCCTCATAAGACGGTAAAATTGAAAGACCGCTCAAGTTCCGGTCCAATCAGTCAAAATGGCAATGCACCTGGACTAAAAACTGTTTATGCCGCAGTCGCCAGCACCGTTACTCGAGGTCAATATGTGGATGTCAACATACAAGGTATAGTTTATTGACGGTTATCAGCAGTAATTCCCCTTAATTCCATCTGATGTTGTCGAATAGTGATCGTTCTTTCGGGAGTGCCGGGAATGTGCCCGAAAGTTCTCCAACTTGTGTACTGCATCGTGCAAATCTGCCTGATCACCATGCATATATCGATCTGTCATGGCGACACTATTGATTAGCTAATTCGTGACTGATATCCGTAGACCTCATTAGCTCGCTCGTAAGTCAGGTATCCATTACGGATATCCTCCTCTATAAGTTTAATTTCGCGTTCTCGAGGATCACCGAATCCTCCACCTGTTCCAGTCACCACCCGGATAACATCATCTTCGTCCACAGATAATCCTGTTACAAAAGCAATTCGTTCCTTGTCGCCACTTTTACGAATCACCTCGATAAAATTTGGCGTGCCCTCCAAACCACCCTTAGAGGACCAAGGCGCAAACTTAGATCGGGTATACCCGCAGGTCAAAAAAGACCCGTCGGAACGAATTCGATAATCCATGCAAATTCCACGACCACCTCTCCACTGTCCTTCTCCACCGTTTTCTATATTAAGTTCCATTCGATCGACATAGACACCGTACCGTGCTTCGGAGACCTCTGCAGGGCAATTGTAGGTATCGCCATGAATACCCGAGAAAATCGCAGTGTTGCCGTCTCGTCGGTTCGATCCACCCCAACCACCGAGCTCGGGTTCAATAATGGTGTACCAGCGCCCGGTATCCGGATGCGAACCACCAATGATCGTAGCGCAGATCGACGCAAAATGACCACTTGGTAGCTGCGGTAAATGGGGCGCGAGACATCTCCACATCAGATCGAAGACCCGTATTACCACCTCAAAGTAGAATCCTTGGGCGCAAGGTTCTACCGGCTCAAAGATTGACCCCGCTCGNGTNAGCAGTTTCAATGGACGAAACGTGCCACCGTTGCACGTAATNCTAGGGTCGGTAATCGANTTGAANAGTTGCTGCGCCATNACCATCACGCCGTCACGACTAGAGTTAGTCGGGCCTTTGAGCTGATCAGGATTGTCACGAAGATCCACGATAAACTCATTATCAGTAATCTCAATGGTGACGTTATGGATGGCTCCATCATCCTGCTCTTCTGTAAGTTCATACTTGCCGTTCGGCAGATTCCTGATACTGGATAGCGAGACCTGCTCGCCATATTTCATATAGTCCTCGACTGCAAACTCGAACGTATCCGCTCCGTATTTGTTGATTAACTCGAGAATTCTGCGTTCACCCAGTCGAACGGCAGAAATCCCAGCCCACATATCCCCGACTAAATAATCCGGAAGCCGCGAGTTTGTCTCGATAATCTTCATCACAGGAACAATGGGCTTACCCCGAGAGATGAGCTTAACTCCAGGGAGGCGTAATCCTTCCTGGAAAATCTCAGTGGCATCCGTTGACATTGAACCAGGGGCCATTCCACCGACATCGTTCCAGTGTGCAATGTCGACTGTCCATGCCATCAGCTTNCCCCCGAAGAACACTGGCATTGCTAGGACCACATCATTAAGGTGGGTCACCCCCCCATAGAAGGGATCGTTGGTGACAAAAACATCGCCCTGCTCAATGTCGCCCTGGCCAGCATTCAATTCTAATATTCGTCGGACGCTCTTATCGAGCATAGCGGAAAAGGCTGGAATTCCTGCGCCCGAGCTCGCCAATTCACCATCAGCCGTGGTAATGGCAGTTCCCATATCGAGTACCTCATAAATAATCGCACTCATTGCTGTTTTCCGCATTGCCGCAAACATTTCATCACTGATTGCCTGCAGAGAGTTCTGAATAATCTCGAAAGTAATCGGGTCCTTATCCATTTCAGTTTTCCCTCAAGTTGATATGAACATTTCCATAAGAGTCGATATGCACATAGTTTCCGGGGTGGACTACTGTTGTGGAGCCGGAGTCCTCGATGATCGCAGGTCCTGTGAACTCCATCCCCGGCTCAAGCAGAGCTCCATCGTAAATAGACGAATCATGAATTCCCTCTTGTGCAAAGTCTACTTCTCGAATTCCTTTCTTCGCTGCGTCGACTGTAGCACCTGATTTTTCTACTTCACCGATCTGAAAGGATCCAATGTCCGCGGTTACCACCGTATGAATTCCAACGATTTCAATCGGTGAATCCAAACGATAGGTATATTCCCGTTTATAAATCTCATGAAAGTCCTCTTCCAATTTTTTTAGCTTAAGCTCTTCTAATGGCCGCGAAGAAACTTCGACCTCGACCGAATGCTCCTGATTCTGATATCGAATTTTGGCAAGGTGTCGAAAACTGATCTTATCGCGAGGCACACCTTCCGATTCAAATTGACTGCGGGCTTGTTGTTCGACGCCCTCCATAAGCCCGTCAAATTTTTGTACTGTATTTTCATCCAAATCCATTAGCTGGGTTACAAAAATATCCCGACGAAGGTCCGACATAATCATTCCCCAAGCAGAAAATACTGCCGCACCGTTCGGAACAACGACTTTTTTTACACCTAGCTCAGCTGCTAAAGCCACCCCGTGCATGCCACCACCGCCGCCGAAGACAACGAGGGTAAAGTCTCTCGGATCGTACCCTCGGTTAACGGAAACTAACTTTAACGCATTGGTCATATTGTTATTGGCAATCCGAATGATTCCTTGGGCCGCATTTTCTCGACTGGTCCGGAGCTTCAGCGCTACCTGATCCAACGCCTTTTCCGCTGCCACAACATCTGCGTCAAGTTCTCCGCCGCAGAAATAGTTAGAGTTGATTCTGCCTAGTAACAGGTTTGCATCCGTAGTGGTTGCTTCCGTGCCTCCCTTGCCATAGGCAGCAGGACCAGGGATTGCACCAGCCGACTTTGGTCCTACGTGTAGCTTCTCGAACTCATCCACCCAGGCAATCGATCCACCTCCATTACCAATTTCAACAATATCAACGACTGGCACCATGACCGGGTAACCGGCATTTGTTGGGGTACGCTCAATCCAGTAGTCGGAAACAATTTTCACCTCCGCATTTTCAATTAACGAACACTTAGCGGTGGTCCCACCTATGTCCAAAGCAAGAATATTTGACTCGCCGATGGCCTTCCCTAGTTCGGCTGCTGCCAGTACACCACTGGCTGGTCCGGACTCCACCATCGTAATCGGGATCTGTTTAGAACGCGAAAGATTGTCGACACCACAGTTGGACTGCATTACGTAAAGATTCCCAGTAAATCCTCTTTTCTCCATCGCATCTTCAATTCCAGTAAGATACTTCTCAGCGATTGGCTGCACGTAAGCCGACAAAACAGTTGTATTTGTTCGTTCGTATTCCCGCCACTCCCGACTGATTTGATGAGATGCAACTACCGACACCTCGGGCCAGTATTGCTTAATTGCGGCAATAACTTCCTCTTCGTGACTTGGCATTGCATAGGAATGAAGAAGACATACTGCGATTGCTTCAACCTTTTCCACGCGAAAACCATCTAGAATCGGAGCGAGTTCAGTAAGGTCGAGCGGCGCCCTCTCTTCTCCCCGATACGTCACTCGACCAGGCAACTCCTTCCGAAGATATCGCGGTACAAAGGGTGCTGGTTTCTGATAGTGCAAATTGAAGAAATCTGGTCGGTTACCGCGCGAAATTTCGAGCACATCACGAAACCCTTCGGTAGTGATTAATCCAATTACGGCCCCTTTTCTCTCGGTCAGTGCGTTAATAACAACCGTAGTGCCATGCGCAAGAAAATCGACTTCAGTCACGTCCACTTCACCGCGTTCCAAGACATTTAGAACGCCTTCTTCGAAATGTGGCGGGGGTGTTTCTACTTTCGCCGTACGCGCTCGCTGTGATCCATCAGCCCCAACCTCGATAAAGGCCATATCTGTAAACGTCCCGCCAACGTCTGTAGCAACCCGAACGCTTGTCCTACTGCTCATGTGCACCCTCCTGATTAATTACCCGACAACGATTAGCTCTACCTTTCTGTCTCGAACCATGCCTCGATCATGACATTTATCTTAAAGTATTCTTATAGATCTCACCATTTTTCATGATAATTTGAAGGGTCTCTTCCGGGCGCGTAAGAAGAGATAGATCGGCCAAAGGATCGCCGTCAACTAACAGTAGATCAGCTTTGGCACCCGCGGCAACTATGCCCAGGTNATNCGNTTGNTTNAGGATTTCGGCATTCACCGCTGTCGCCGAAATAAGNACGTCGCGATTTGAATCNACCTCATTCTGAATTCGAAGNCCCAAGGACTGATCAGACTGCANGCCACCTAGCAAATCTGTTCCAAGACCCACCTTTACGCCTGCCTCACGACAAAGACTAATTGCAGTTTGTCCATGTGCTTTGACTGCTTGGAGCTTTTCCATGCTCGCAGAGCCCAGCCCAAGCGCCTTGCCATTTCGATCCAATGCATCATAGGCAATCAGGGTCGGGACGAGGTAGGCGCCGTGCTTTGCCATCATGCGAGCTGTTTCCGCATCAATCAGATTTCCGTGTTCTATNGTCCGAACCCCACACTCCACCGCATGCTGNGTGGCNTGGGATGTGTAGGAATGAGCAGCAACATAAGTATTCCACGCTGACGCCTCTTCCACGATCGCTGTTAGTTCTTCTGTTGAATACTGCTTGGTATCAATTGGGTCATACGGTGATGCGACCCCGCCGGACACCATTACTTTGATTTGGTGTGCGCCTTTTCGCAATTCTTCCCGAGCCGCACGACGAACTTCGGAAATACCATCGGCGATCACGGACGTAATACTCAATCCATTGGCACATGCGCACGGTTCTATTCCCTGTGTTCTCCTGCGAGAATCTCCGTGGCCACCAGTTTGAGTTAGCGCCCTGCCTGCAAAGAAAATCCGCGGACCAATAAGCAGCTTGCGCTCAACAGCCTCTGCAAGACCCCAGTCGGCTCCCGCGAGATCCCGAATTGAGGTAAAACCCCGCATCAGCATATTNCGCATCATCCGGGAAGCCTCTGCAGTCATGAGCGTGAGTGACTTTTCTTCAAGCTCGCGCAAGTCAACTGAAGTCANCACCACATGACAGTGGCAATCAATTAGNCCCGGAATNAGTGTCCTGCCAACACCGTCGATGGTCTGCGTTTCGGATATCTTTATTGGTNGATCGGAAATTTCTTTTATCCGATCATTCTCCACAAGCACATGCATACCATCTTCGACCTCATCTCGGGAGGCATCCCAAACCTTNACGTTAGAAAAAAGTGTACTAGGCATCGTTCCTCCAAAAATATTCTAAAACTGCCGTTTGCTGACGCATGTGCAACAAAGATTCTCATTCTATAAATGAGTGGTCTTCTGGCCGCGTCTCCGCTGAGCTAAGGAAGCGCTTAACTTTCGTCTCCAAATAGCACTCAACCCAGGCAAAATNTGAATAAATACGAATGCCCGGAGCGTCGACAATATAACGTAACTGTGAATACAATTGAAACCTACAATTGACAGATAAGTTCTTTATTATTAAAAACAAACGCCCTCGTCACTCTTATCTTTTGAAAGGTGGTTGGGACGATCAGAATCTTTCTGAAAACAGTTGGAGCAAAAGATGGCAGCAGTAGTTCAGTTTCACGCTACCGGTGGACCGGAAGTGTTGCAGGTCGAAGAGGTACCCAACGAGACCCCAGGTCCCAATCAAATTACCATCCGAGTTGATGCATTTGGCATCAATCGAGCCGAATGCATGCTAAGGCGCGGTGTCTATGCATTTAACCCTCTATTTCCATGCAAGATCGGTACGGAAGCTGCCGGTACTGTCGACGTAATCGGTCAAGAAATTCATGGACACCATATTGGTGACCCAGTCGCAATTATTCCATTTGTACTTGCCGATGCTAACGGATACTGGAAGGATGAATCTTCAAAGTACGGAACCTACGGTGAAATAGCGACTGTCCCAGCAGGCGCAGTTGTGCGTGTTCCAGATAATCTGTCCTCGGTAACAAGCGCTGCGAGTTGGATGCAGTATTTAACTGCCTGGGGTGGTCTGGTCCATTACGCAGGGGTCACTCCAGAAGATACTGTGTTAGTAACCGCGGCCAGCAGCAGCGCTGCCCTCGGCGGTCTCCAACTTTGCAAAGACATTGGCGCACGTGTGATCGCCGTGACCCGCTCTGAAAAGAAAGTAGACCGGCTCCTAGCAGCGGGCGCCGATAACGTATTGGTGAGCAACAGCCAAGAGCTAGCACCCGAAGTGCTCGAGATCACTAATGGTCGGGGAGCGACAGTAATTTACGACCCAATTGCGGGCCCTCTCGCCTCTAACTTGGTTAGCGCGGCTTCACCAGAAGCAAAATATATCTGTTACGGCGACCTCAGCCCCGCCCATACTGATTTTTCGGCAAGTGAAGCTCTTACCAAACGTATAAACATGAAATTCTTCAGCCTGTATGACGTGACACGACGCCCTGAACGACTCCAGCAGGCACATCAATATGTCTACCATCGCCTCGAGAACAATATCTTTCAACCGATCATCGATACAGTATTCCATGGCCTCACCTCGGCTGCCGATGCCCACAGACGAATGGAAAGCAATGCTCAGTTCGGTAAGATCGTCGTCAAGCTGTAAACACAAAAGCACTATGTGCTGTTCTCTACCAAGAATTGAATCGACAACAAAATAGACCAAAGGAAATGTATTCTCATGATACGACTCACCGTTTTGTACAACCTACAACCCGATATCGATGAAGAGCGTTTCTTGGAATGGCGTTTGACAGAACACCAACAGTCTAATAGTTCAGCTGAAGGCGTGGTCCGTACAGATTTCTCACGCAATACTCTGGCCTGGCCGCCAGATACTNCGCCCCGGTATCGTTTTATGACAACNGCAGAATGGCCCGATATGAAAAGCTTCGAGGAGGCTTTTTATGAGCCAAGCTTCCAAGCGAAATTGAAAAAAAACCTTAANATGCTGCGAGACCCTGTCTTCTTAATTGGTGACGTTCTGGCGAACAGCGAGCCGGGGAGCTGAATGAAGTGGATTTCCGTTATATCCNATTCCATTAACTGTGCTGAAACAAAATAATTTCTATATTTAAGACACTTCACTCTTGAATCAGGTGGAAACAAAATCTTGTAAATATTATTACAATGCAAATAGCAAACCGCTTTTGAATTTCAAATTCTCGATTTAAATTCCATAGATTTCCCGTGCTCTCTCCGGTGTCACATATCCATTTTTGATGTCCGAACGAACCGCATCCTTATCACGGTTTCGGGGGTCACCATACCCTGCCCCGTTCCCAGTGTGTATACGGACAATATCGTCCTCGTTGACAATTACACCAGTTGCCACCGCGTAGCGATCACATCCTCCAGAAGCTCGAATCACCTCGACATAGTTTGGCGAACCATCGGCACCGCCACTGACACCCCAAGGGAGTATTCGGGAGCGTGTATAACCGAGTGTCACAAAAATATCGTCTGACCGAATTCGATAATCGACCAAGATACCTTTTCCACCACGCCACTCACCCTCACCGCCTGGCTCCGGATTAAGCGTGGCTTGATCGACGTAAACACCATAGCGAGCCTCTGCAATTTCCGAAGGGCAGTTAAACGTTTCNCCATGAACAAGTGAAAACATCGCAGTATTTCCATCGCGACCGTTCATAGCGCCCCAACCTCCAATTTGCGGTTCTACGATCGTAAAATGGCGCTTAGTCTCAGGGTGAGCNCCACCNATAAAAGTTCCACATACCGAGCCAAAACTNCCAGCNGGCAATAAATTNGGCATGTGTGGTGCNAGGGCNCGCAGCATCACGTCAAAAATTCGAATCTCGGCTTCAAANTAATANCCNAGNGCAGCTGGCTCCTCCGCATGGAATACCGAGCCTGGGCGNGTTAACACCTTAAGCGGNCGAAAAGATCCAGCGTTGGCAGTTATGGCTGAATCGGTCACAGCTTTAAACAACATTTGNGCNCAAATNATNACNCCATCGCGGCTCGAGTTATGCGGCCCAGCTACCTGATCTGGATTATCACGAAGNTCAACAGTGAAANTATCGTCCGTGATTTCNATTGCAACGCGATATATCGCCCCGTCGTCTTGCTCTTCNGCCAGCTCGAANCGGCCCTTNGGTAATTCNNCAAGNCCTTTCCGGGCCACCNGCTCCCCNTNATCCATGAATTGCTTNAANGCTGCNTTAAAAGTTNCAGTNCCGTACTTCGTNGCNAGNTCAATNAGACGTCTCTCGCCCAGCCGAACAGCNGCTATCCCTGCCCACATATCACCGCGGAGAAATTCNGGAAGTCGNGAGTTAACGGTCATAATNTCCACTACAGATGGGATGGGCTTGCCTTCCTCAATTACCTTAACTGCCGGGAGCCTCAAGCCTTCCTGAAAAATTTCGATCGCGTCAGTCGACAGCGATCCTGGATACATACCTCCAATATCGGGCCAATGCGCGATATTGGCTGTCCAAGCAATGATTTCATTCTCGACAAAAACGGGCATAACAAAAACCACATCGTTAAGGTGAGTGACCCCGCCATACCATGGATCGTTGGTAGCAAACACATCACCGGGCTTTATCAAGGAAGGATCCGAGAATTTTTTTATAATCGCCTGCACTGCTTTATCGAGCACTCCGATAAACGATGGTATGCCCGCACCGGACGATGCAATTTCGCCCTCTGCATCAGTGATACCCGTACCCATATCAAGCACTTCATAAATTATCGCGCTCATAGCAGTTTTGCGCATGACTATAAACATTTCATCAGAAATCGCCTGCAACGAATTCTGAATAATATCGAAAGTGAACGGATCATCAGCCACTACGACCCCCGCATTAGTTAAGTCCATAATGTATATCTCCTTTATGTCACTTTCCTGCTGTGTATAAATGGTGCCATGATTCGAGTTAGGGGCCAATTGCGCTCACTGTCCCACTCCAATCGATGACGGCTCTGGTTGCCAGACTCCATTCTTGTGTTCTTTTTGAAACCGTATACATCGCGTTGACCAACCCTCGGTTACTTCGACAAGTGCGGATGCCGATTCCGAACAGATTGGTAACACAAACGGGCAGCGGGAAACCAACCGACAGTGGCTAGGTGGATTGATCGGTGAACTCGGCTCCCCTACCAACGCAATCCGTTCTTTAATCTGTTTTGGGTGATCGATCGGTGTGGCCGATACAAGAGCCCGAGTGTAGGGATGATAGCTATTGGATAAAACTTTGCGAGTCGGACCGCTCTCGACAATTTGACCAAGATACATAACGGCGACTCGGGAGGCCAACAAATTTACAACGGCTAGGTCGTGGGATATAAAAAGGTATGCAATATTGAGACGTTTTTGGAGATCCCCCAACAGATTGAGAATCTGGGCTTCGACCGAAACATCAAGTGCTGAGGTCGGCTCATCAAGAACCATCAGCGATGGATTCGTTGCCAATGCTCGGGCAATACCTACCCGTTGCTGTTGTCCTCCAGAAAGTTGATGGGCATAGCGGTCGAGATGCTCTTCACGAAGGCCGACAAATTCAAATAGCTCAATCACCCGCTGCCTGGCTCCTTGTTTTGGCACGATTCCGTGTATCCAGAGAGGTTCTGCCACCAGTTCACCAACCTTATGTCTCGGATTAAGCGAGTCAAGAGGTTCTTGAAAAACCATTTGCATTTGCGGGCGCAACTGACGTAGTTCAGAGCTAGAAAGGGTTGTGACTTCCTCCGAATTAAGAAAGACACGCCCAGCGGTTGGCTCCTCTAACCGTAGCAGACATCGACCAACCGTCGATTTGCCACTACCGCTCTCGCCAACAAGAGCCAGCGTATCACCGGCATCGATCGACAGTGAGACATCTTCTGCGGCGACCAGCTGACTTCGATCGAATAACTTGCGCTTGATCGCATAGCGTTTGGTAAGACTCTGAACGTCGAGAAGTGGAGCAATCACCCAATTTCCCTCCAGCGGTGGCATGCGACGGATTGTCGGGAACCTGCTTGAGTAAGGAGTGGTGTGACCTCTCTACAGACATCACGAGCATGAGGGCAGCGTGTCTCAAAAGCGCAACCCGGCAGGTGCTCGCGCAGATCAGGGACTTGTCCTGGAATGCTCGCCAGTGTGCCAATACTTTCCGTCCGTGCGCGGGCCGCTAATAAACCACGTGTATATGGATGGCGTGGCTCGTCGAAGATCGTCGTCACCGGCGCTTCCTCAACAATGGCTCCTGCATACATCACCACAACCCGATCACAAAGTTCCGCAATTACCCCAAGGTTGTGAGTGATCAGAATCTGGGCAAGTCCGCGCTCTGACCTCAAATTCGAGAGAAGAGAAATAATCTGATACTGGATCGTCACGTCAAGCGCTGTGGTTGGCTCATCGGCAACCAGAAGATGCGGCGTCGAAGCGAGGGCCATGGCGATCATCACTCTCTGAGCCATTCCCCCTGATAGCTCATGCGGATACTGGCGCAGTACTGACGCCGGATCGGAGAGACCAACATCGGCGAGTAACTCCATCGCACGATCACTTCCAGTACGCCCTTGTAACCCGCTGTGCACACGAAGAATTTCACCAAGCACTTTACCAACACGGAACACCGGATTAAGTGCTGATCTCGGATTTTGAAAAATCATTGAGATCTCATTACCACGCACGTGGCGCATTTCTTTCGCTCGCAGAGAATACAAATTTTTACCTCGAAAAAGGACCCGGCCTCCAACGACCCGGCCCGCTCTAGGCAACAGCCGGGCGATAGACAGTGCAGTGACGGACTTTCCCGAACCGGTTTCCCCAACTATGCCCAAAATCTCACCCGGGCCAACTGAGAAATTGACACCACGAAGTACGTTCACAACCCCAGTCAAAGCGAAAAAATTGACCCGCAGATCGCCCACCTCCAGAAGATCTAAATCGCCAGCTATTACTTTAGCCTTGGGCGAAACCGATCGGAGCGCGTCCGTTGGTCTTGAAACAGACTCTCCTTGGTCCATAACCGTTCCTTTCCTCATCGTCGCTTTGGATCGAGGAGATCCTGCAACCCATCTCCAATCAAATTAAACCCCATCACCGTGACAGCAATTGCCAAGCCAGGAAAGAAGGAGATCCACCACTCGCCGGTGATGATACGNGGGACNCCNAGNCCAATCATGACACCCCACTCNGGTGNNGGTAAACGAACNCCNAGNCCAAGAAAGCTCAGTCCNGCNGCGTCGAGAATGGCCCAACCGAATTGCANGGTGGACTGTACAAANATTGGTGTNAGACTATTNGGCANGAGATGCCAAGANAGAATNCGCCAGCGTGATGCACCGATTCCCTGCGCAGCTGTNGCGTAAAGCGAACCGCGTATCACNATAAANCGCGAACGCATCAGACGNGCGTATACGGGAATGTTTACAAATGCGATGGCAACGATAAGATTCGGAATACTTGGCCCGAGGACACCAGTAATTGCCAGAGCCAAGATAAACCCTGGAAAAGCAGCAATCATATCCATCAGCCGCATTGCGGCTTCATCGGCCTTACCGCCAAAGTATCCGGCGATCACCCCAACCGAGGAGCCAACGACTAACCCGATAAAGACAGCGCCGAATCCAATGCCGAAATCAATCCGTGCCCCATACAGTACTCGGGAGAAGATATCCTCACCCATTGTACCTGTGCCAAACAAATGCTCCCACGATGGTCCAAGCATTCTGTCGCGAGGATTGAGGGCATACGGGTCATAAGGAGCGATCAAAGGCGCCAACAATCCCAATACGCCGACTCCAATGACAACTGCGAACCCCAAGGCGGTGATCGGATTGTAACGGCACCACCGTAGAAACAATTTGACGTTGCTAGACAGCCCAAGCGACAGGCCTTTCACAAGGTACTCCTTGTTTGCATTGTTGACCTATCAGCCAGAAATTCGAAACCTAAAGTAGGCACTAGAGTCGTACCCGTGGATCAAGCATGACGTATAGGATATCCACTAGCAGGAAAATGAGGACGTAAATTGTCGTCGAGTAGAGGATAAATCCCTGCAGGGCAGGATAATCGCTCGAAGTAATCGCCGTGAAAACATATCGACCAAGGCCNGGCCAAGCGAAAATATTCTCGACAAGCACAACTCCGCCGAGCAAGTAGCCATAAACGATTGCGATCATGGTCAATAACGGCAAAATAGCATTGCGAAAAGCATGGCGTAAAACAATCGACCATTCTGATAAACCAAGAGCGCGGGCTGCCCGACAATAGTCGGCCTCCAGTGTTTCAATCATGCCCGCCCGTGTCATCCTTGCCAAGGGCGCCATTGCAGCAAAAGCTAGAACTCCCGACGGCATAATGATTAATCCGACAACACTCCGCAGCGTCTTCCAATCACCGGCTATCAGTGCGTCTATCGTATAGAGTCCCGTCACCGTAACCGGGGGGGTCTCCAACAGGCCTATTCTGCCTTGAGGAGCCGGCAACCATTGAAGAGTAAAGAAAAAGAAATAAAGCGCAATCAGCCCAAGCCAAAATACAGGCATTGCGACACCTATTACCGCGATCAATCGAGAGACATGATCTATCCAGGTTCCCTGCCAAACCGCCGCTGCAATTCCGAGTGGAACAGCGAGGAGAATTGCTAGCATCATCGCGATAAGTGTCAACTCAAATGTGGGCATAAAGCGAGAAGTCAGATCACTCAAGACTGGCTGGCGGGTAACAAAAGAGTCGCCGAGATCGCCATGAAAAATCCCGTTGATATAGTGCACATACTGAACTGCTATGGGATCATTTAGCCCTGATCTTTCCGTCAGCCGATCCCGCGCTTCCTGACTGGCCATAGGACTGATCATGAGTGAGATCGGGTCGCCTGGGATAATCCTCGTCAGGGTAAACGTGATCATGGTCACACCGATCAAGACCGGAATAAGGAGCAGCAAACGACGCATCACATATGTAATCATTTGTACTCTCGCGAAATTATTAGCTAGCTAATATTCCGATGATAAAAACAAACTCAGCCTGAATAATTATCTAAGGCTCTGCGAATTATTCACGCAGTTTCTACGCAGTGACAATATGCCGGAATGCGAAGAATGGCAAGGCTCTGGAGACTAACTGGCACCCGGCGTAGGCCCTTTGTCAACGACTACCTAAGAAAAGAGAGGGGCCCCACTGCTTCTTATATGAGAAGAAGAAACCGTGGGACCCCCATTCGNTAAAAGAAAGCTAATTNCTTGCCAATAGAATTTAGTCCTTATACAAAAACTTATAGCGTGTAATCACATCAGCTGGATAGAAGACATGCCCTTTGACGTTTGAACGCATCGCGATGACTTGCTCTGGATGATACAGGTACACCCAAGCTGCTTCATCAACCAGAATCTTCTGAATCTCTAGAGATGCTTTCTCTCGCCCGACCAAATCAGTAGTGACCGTCCACTGCTCGATCAACTCATTTACGCGGTCATTCTTAGTGTCGGTATAGTTACAACACGCATGTAAAAACTTCCAGTAGAAGTGATACATCGGATCATTATTGATAGAGATCCAAAAGTTCGCGAAATAAAAGCCCAGCTCATGTTGCTGAATCTTTCCAAAGTACGCGGCTCCCGGCAGCTCTACGATGTCTATATCAACGCCAACCTCGGCCAGCGACTGCTGGACATACATTGCTGTTTCTTTGGCTTCTTGGCTACCAACCGGGATTTCAAGAGTCGTTTTAAATCCATTTGGAAAACCGGCTTCCGCTAACAATGCCTTCGCTTTTTCCGGATCATGCTTGTACTGATTGAATTCACCGGAATGCGTTGGCGTGCCAACCGGGATCGGGCTCTTCATTGGAATGGCGTAGCCATTCAACACATCGTTAATGATCGTGTCGTAGGGAATCGCATACGACACTGCCTGCCTGACCTTGACGTTGTCAAATGGTGGGAAATCGGCGCTCATACCCAGATACCCAAGCATGCGAGTAGGATTTCGAACGATCGTGATATCCGGGTTATTCTCTACCGACTTGATATCAATCGTTGGAATATCTTTCGCTATATCGANCGCACCGCTGACGAGCTGCGCTAGACGACTTGATGCATCCGGAATCACTTTGAAAATGATACGTTCGAGCTTTGCGGGCTCACGATTGTAATGCTCGTTTCGAACCANTACCCACTGGTCACCTATATCCCAACTCTCCATGCGATATGGGCCCTGCTCGGTTCCTTGAGTATTATTGGCCAACCACTCATGTGCATACGGATCGTCAGCAGTCATGTGCGGTTTCACCACCTTCGGGTTGAGAATNGCNTTACCAAGCTGCGCCATGTTGCCGAAAATCATGCCGTTAGCTCTGTCCAAAGTCATCTCGATCGTGTGAGAGTCGATCATTCGGACATGGTCCTTAGTGGGAACCTCTGACAATGCCATATTGCCCACCGTCACACCACCTTGATCGTATATCCGGTCGAACGTAAATTTAACGGCTTCCGCGTCCAGTGGATCGCCATTGGAGAATTTCAGACCTTTTCGAATGTGAAAAGTTAACGTATGTCCATCGTTACTCCACACGAAATGGTCCGCCAATGCACCGACAAACAAATCCGGGTGACCGAATCTCTTACCAGACGTTTCGTTGACCACTGCATAATCTATAAGCCAATCGTAAACATTTGTCAGAACTTCCCACACAACGGTATCACCGCTGGCGAGCGTCGGATCCATGTTTGAAAGATCATGCGTCACAGCTACAATCAGCGTGTTATCGTCTGCGTGCGCGTAGTTAACGCTAGCTCCGATTAAAAACACTGCTAAAAACAAAATATAGAATTTTTTGAACATCTGACGAATTAGGCCCATGGCCGTACCTCCTTCATTAAACAAAGTCTGTCAGAATCGCTATGGACGTTGTAAACAACATACATAGCGCGCTTCTTACTAATATACAGCCTCCACGATTCCAGAAATCACAGATATTGATACAAGTTGCAGGTCGGAACCGGGATTCAGAAGATCGTACTACATGTCAAGCATNGGTACCACTCACCGAAGAANCTTCAAATTAGNCCGCACACAGGATCCGATCACGTACGTGGGTTATATGATTTAACTGCTAATTCAGCCTTTGGCTTGGCGTTGGTTAAGACCCAGGTAATCGAACAGGATTCTCGCAAGCGCCATTCGTGTCACCATCATACTTCAGGTCTCTTGGTCGTACGCTTTGAGGCTGTCTAGATCCCTCAAATCCTGAGTTATCACATCGGCCCGATAATTCTTCCCTCGAGTTGGGTTGTCTACTGGCTTGCGGTATAGAGCGGTTCCCTAAGTATGGCCATATCGGGTGTAACACCTAAGCCCGGGGTGTCCGCAGCCTCCATGTAACCCTCTGCAACTGAGGGCGCCCCACTCGCGATCTTGACAGTTGAGTATTCATGAAAAGCGGACGATTGGAACTGAAAAGCTGCCGGCGTGGAAATTGCAAGATGTGCAATTGCTGCTGTCGCAATCTCACCACCCCAGCTGTCTTCTATATTCATCGGCAACCCGAGTGAAATGCACAGGTCACGGATTTGCCGAGCCCGTGTGAGCCCACCCATCCGGCTGATCTTGAGATTGATTAGATCCATCGCGTTATCGTGGCTCGCCCGTAGCAGGGCTGGCAGGCTGTCGATGCATTCGTCGAGTACAAAAGGCAAATCCGTGTGCTGACGGACGGCCAGACATTCCTCATAAGTTAGACAGGGCTGTTCAAAGTACAACAAGATACCGTATTCACGGGGCAGGTCTTTAATAGCATCGGCTACCACCAGCGCCTCGTGCTGTTTCCAGCCTGTATTGGCATCGGCATTCAGAACTTCTCCGGGTTCCATACAGGCAGCGATTTTACGGATACGGTTGATGTCGGTTAGTTGGTTCTCGCCAACTTTAACCTGAAAGTTTCTATAGCCCTGGGCACGATATTCCGGGATACGGGCTGCCATGG
>PAVD01000008.1 GCA_002712985.1 Rhodospirillaceae bacterium | reverse complement strand
TCCAATAGCTATCGTGTTACATCCACATCCGCAACATGGCGGAAATATGAATAATAAGGTTGTGTACACCGTTTTTCACGCCTTCACTGCACTAGGATTCTCTACTCTTCGGTTTAACTTTCGGGGCGTTGGGCGTAGCCAGGGAGAATATGACTTTGGGACCGGAGAGTTAAACGATGCAGCTTCCGCACTTGACTGGATGCAGAGTTTTAATTCAGACGCTCGAGCTTGCTGGGTTAGTGGATTCTCCTTTGGAGCATGGATTTCATTCCAACTTCTTATGCGTCGACCAGAAATTACCGGGTTCGTAAATATTGCTCCTCCAGCAAATATATTTGATTTTTCGTTTTTGGCACCATGTCCTGTGTCTGGAATGGTGATTCAAGGAACGGCAGACGAAATCGTTCCGGAGCAGGACGTCGCAAAATTANCAGAGAAGCTATCCAGCCAAAAATACGTCGATATTGATTACGTGAAGATCAGNGGTGCAGATCATTTCTTCGGACATTACCTAGAACGTATTACTGACAGGTCGACGAAATATGTGAGTAAACGCATGAAAGANTTGGGTNTGAGTTGAAAAGTCNNAAACAGCACGGTTCATTGGTGCTAATAGATCAGAACCGCCTTCTCACTTAGATTTTTGTTTTTGCAGTCAACTCNNCCAAATGGTTAACTCGTATTGTTCACGGAAATTTGTTTANTTAGCAGAAAAAAATCGTCCGCCCGTGGTTGGAGCAGAAACGCCNGTAGTGGTTGGAAAGCTTAGGGGCAGCTGATAAAAACTGCGGGCCGCTAGGAATGCAACTAGTTGTGCTTCCATGGCATCGCCTGACCAGCCAACTGTTTCGACGGGGTTCACCGGCATGGCTACCTTATTCTGTAGTGTTACCATCAATGTATTATTTTTTCTGCCACCACCACAAACTAGTACTTGTTTGGGGGCTTGAGGTACTATTTCCAATGCACGTTTAATAGATTCTGCTGTAAATGTAGTTAGAGTTGAAGCGCCGTCAGCTAGACTTATATTCTCCAACAGGTCAGTAGCGTGTCTAGAGAAATGATTGCGGTCAAGCGACTTTGGCGCAGGTTTTTCAAAATAGGGGTCCTTAAGTAAATGTGAGAGGGCTTGCATACTAACCTGTCCTGCAGCCGCCAACGTTCCGTTAAAATCCATAGGTCGACCAGTATGAGTACGTATCCAATCGTCTATTAGGGCGTTTCCTGGACCTGTATCAAAAGCAATCATTGAGGCTCCACATATCCACGTAAGATTTGCGACACCCCCAACGTTTAATACACATACAGGCTGCGCTAAATCTTTTGCCAGGGCCCGATGGAAAACCGGCGCCAGCGGCGCACCTTCACCGCCTTTCGAGACATCGGCGCTTCGAAAATCTGCAACCACATCAGTTTCCAGCTCTTTTGCCAAATGCTTGCCGTCACCTATTTGCCAGGTTTTCCTATTTGATGGTGTGTGCATTATTGTATGGCCATGAAACCCAATAAGATCAATATCGCTTGGCAGCAATTTATGGATGTTTAGAAAGTTTCTGGCGGCAACAATATGGGCTTTGGTTAACAAAAGTTCTGCAGTAGCCGTATCACCAACACCTCCCAGTGTAGCACGGACTTTCTCGCGAACATTTGAGCTATACGGTATAGTATCAGTTGGCCCAAACCAGGAAACAGACTCTCCGTCGGTAGTTATTAGCGCGAGGTCGATTCCGTCCAAAGAGGTTCCGCTCATGAGTCCTAGGGCATATAACGATGTATGTTGAGTATTATCTTTCACAATTTTCCCATAAACTCGGATATTTTGTTATTTATACTCGTGGCACGATCTAAAAAGCTATCTCAGATTGTTGTTTTAAGAGACGAAATGGCAAATGACTGATCTACAAACAGAGTTTTTGCAAACTATTGCGGTGCGCGGCTATCTTCACCAGTGCACTGACCTGCATGCATTGGATTCAGTTGGAGTGACCCAACCCATTATTGGGTATATAGGTTTTGACTGCACAGCGGATAGCTTGCACGTAGGAAGTCTGGTCCCAATCATGTTGCTCCGTCATTTGCAAAAGACGGGGCATAAACCAATTGTGCTGCTTGGTGGCGGTACGACCAAGGTTGGAGACCCCTCTGGTAAAGATAGCACCCGGAAACTGCTCAACGATTCTGAAATAGAACTTAATATGAAAGGAATCAGACGCGTCTTTGAGCACTTTCTTTCCTTCGGAGACGGAGCAACAGACGCGCTGCTTGTAGATAATTCAGAGTGGCTTGAGTCTCTCAATTACCTAAATTTTTTACGAGATTACGGTAGGCATTTTTCTGTCAATAGAATGTTAAGTTTTGACTCTGTAAAGCTTCGATTGGAACGAGAACAACCATTAAGTTTTCTAGAGTTTAACTATATGGTGTTTCAGGCATATGATTTTTTGGAGTTGGCAAGAAGGCATGAATGTGTTTTGCAACTAGGTGGATCTGATCAATGGGGAAATATCCTCAATGGTATTGATCTAACACGTCGAGTGTTAAACAAAAGTCTTTTTGGTTTGACGTCGCCATTGCTCGAAACGGCCTCAGGAGAAAAAATGGGAAAAACGGCCGATGGTGCCGTTTGGCTCAATGAAGAGCGACTTTCAACGTATGATTATTGGCAATACTGGAGAAATATTGAGGACGCAGACGTTGGAAAATTTCTACGCTTATTTACAGAAATACCTGAAAGAGAAATTGGTCGTCTTGAACGGCTCCAGGGAGCTGAAATAAACCATGCAAAGGTAGTACTTGCCGATGCGGCAACAGCACTGTGCCGTGGAAAGGAAGCTGCTGAAGCAGCGGGAACAACAGCCAGAGAAACATTTGAGCTGGGAAAGTTGGGGGGTGATCTCCCTACATTCGAGTTGAGCAGAGATCATTTGTCTGCTGGTATTACTCTAATTGAAATATTTCAAATTGCTGGTTTGGCTAAATCCAATGGGGAAGTGCGTCGCCTCATACGTGGGGGAGGCGCCCGAATCAATGATATTTCCGTATCTTCTGAGGAAGGACGAGTAACGCTAAAGGACCTCGATGAGGAGGGCCTTATAAAACTTTCATCCGGGAGAAAACGTCATGCCATACTACGACTTATTTAGCTGCTTTCTTTGAGCGTATATGTTCAATACTGTTTATGTAATATCTAAAAAGTATCCACCACATAGGTGGATTTTCANATTCTGCCTCTATTTTAATTTCCGCTAGAGTTTTTGGGCGCTGGTTCAAACAGATTGAATAAGTCTCGTAATATTCCGGGAGCAAGGGCTGTAAGCGGATTGACGCTAATTGTCACGTCGNCAAGAGGGCCCTGGGCATGATAAGTCGCCGCAAATACNCCTTGNCCATCTCCTCCTGTAAGGATATCTCCGATAACGGGGACGTGTCCCACAAAGCTATTAAGTACGTATGCTGGGATTATTGTACCTTTAAGGTCCGCGGTGCCATCATTTCTATTGATATCACCGTCTAGTGTTAGTCCGAGGGAAAAACTGCTGGCGCGAGCTTTGTTCAGAGTGATTTTTCCATCCCGATAGATAAATGGTGCATGTAATTGATCAAACGGTAGTCCTTGGCCCCCCAGCAATTCGAGAGCTCCCGTCAAAGTCGCTATTGTCAGGAGTTTTGCTAGTATTGGGGCGTTTATAATATGGAACTCATTAATTATTAAATTTCCAACAAGTGGCCGGTGTTCTTCGTTATCGTGAAAATTGGCTTTTACCATGAGTGTTCCACCAATCAAATCATCCGTGATGTCAAGTGCCCTAAGTGCTGCGCCTGCATTAGCAGAATAGATTGAAAGAACTCGATTTTTTTCGCGTTTATCGATTCGGAATTGTACTTTTTCTGAATTTTCGAGAAATACCTCGGCTTCTGTGGCGCCGAATTTTTCTCCATCATAGCTAGTCTCCCCACGAAAATTGGAAAGTNTGATCTGGTCGTCAATTAAAATGCGCTGGATATTACCCTTNATATTTAAAGCTGGAAGCGGTGTTTTTTCGCCGTGGGCGGAGCCATTGTTTGAGTCATTGTTCGAAAAGTATTTTCGAAGATCTAGCTCTTGCGCTATGCCCTCTACTGTGAGCGCTTTCCCTTTCCCTCGTGAGATGTGGCCTTCTACTCCTGAAAAGATAGCTCCATTTGGTAAAATGATTTTGCCTGCTTCTCCTGAGATAAAAAACTTCCTCCCATTTTCGATTTCATCTAAAGGAGCCAGGGAAGTTAGGTCTATGTTGTCCGCAAGAATACTAATTTCGTATTGATTGTGATCTTTTAGACGGAGCTGGCTCGAGAGCTTTGTTGTTCCAAACTCCAATAAGTCAAAAATTAACGTTTCAATGGTTCTAGATTCGTTGAGTTCAATACTACCTTTGGCTCGCAGATTTTTGGAATAGATCTCGAATTTGGCGGCCTTCGCCATATCTTCGCCTGTGGTAAATAGGTCAAACTTGGCGTTTCCCGGCTCTCCGGCAGGTTTATTCCAGATTAGCCAAGGTACTGATACGTCAGCATCTGTTCCATCAATTAGCAACGTGGCCTCCTTAAGACCGTTGTTGTGCTCGATTAATGCAGCTTCGATCTCTATAAATCCGGACACTCGCTTGTCATCAATTTCCCATAGTTTTCTTTCCGCATCTCCGAGTCGTGTTTGTAGCTTCAAACGGCGGCGGATCCCAGTTTGCTCTGGAACTAGGCTTCCATCCCATGAATACGTGACGGGAATTGCGTTTACCAGAGTAGTTCCATGCAAAGAAAAGTCGTTCTCGTTAAGTACTATTTTTCCCTGTAGTTTTTCTATTTCCGAAGGAGGGAATTGAGAGGATAAAATGAAACTTTGGATACGGACGTTGTTTAAATGTCCAGTGCCAGAAATTTTGAGATCATCCGATGTTAGGTTTTTTTTAAGTGGGAATTTTATTTCAAGATCGGTTTCAATGGTTCCGTTCGTTTTCCTTGGATCGATGGGTAGGATATTTTTCTCTTGTGGAGCTGACGCATCGAGGATCAAGAGGATATCTTCTAGCGGCCCATATGACTTGACGTTAATGGACCCGCGTTCGCTCGGTTTATTTATCCCCGATAGGTCGATTTCAACATTTTGTAAAATTTGTTCTCGGATACGGCCCTTCGTTATGTTCAAGTGTAGGTCGATTCCGTCATACCATCCCGCCGCAACAAGTTTTTCTGCGACCGGTAGGCCGGACAAATAATCAACAGAGCCGTCAACGATATCAAATTGCGCATAAATTGTTTCACGATTACTAATCGCGTTCCCCCAATCCTCGGATCCTATATCTAGGTGTGCATCGAGATTTGNTATGGTGCCATTNAATATTCTGGNAGTTATCCAGTTACGTGCGTCATTTGCCAGGCCTTTTGGCCAGAACTCATGNATGCGGTGTGCCGGNANNCCTNCTATNGTAACATCTGCAGCNANTGTGGGTCNCGATAACTCACCTTGGATCGAGCCACTGGCGTTAACCTTCNTTCCGTCAAAATCAATGATTATGGNNTCTAGGAAAACTTTTCGGNTATGAGGCTCAATGGTGCCTCTGACACTTATACTGGTAAATGGAAGTTCTGGATTTNCCGGCAGGATCTCTCGAACGGGAAGTTCCCCTGGGCCGCCTGACAAATGAAAAGAGACTTCCTGAATGCGGAAATTGGTGGAAGAGACAATTCTAGCGCTTCCGCCGACTNTGATTTTAATAGGTCGCAGAAAGTTCAAATGGGGACTTAACTCGGCCAGCGTAGTTGAATTAAAGGAAGAAAAACTAAGCTCAGTTTCAATGAGGTCAGTGACCATATTGAATGCGGCATCAATCTGTATCCTGTTAGGAGCATCATCGGTATCCAAATTTAGGTCTAATGCCAATTCAATCCCATCTCGCACCCGCCGCACAACAACATCGGTATTATTGGCAATCCAAACCGGCGACAAGTCTGGATTGTGTACTGTTAGAGTGGCTCCGGAGATGGTAATGGACTGAAGGTAGTCGATAGGTCGATCCAGGCTATCCCTGTTCAACACCTTCTCAATAGCCTCTGCAGGTTTGAGGTGAATGTTTTCAAACCCAGATTCATTAAATTTTAGGTTTAATTTTCCTTGTGTATCTCGCGTGAGATGAATATCCGGACCTAATAAACTCAATTGCACAGGAGCTATAATACCCCTTAGGATTGCTGCGACACTCAGCTCAAAGGCTATTTCTGGCACTGTGGCTAACAAGACGCCGTCGACGCTATAGGTTTGAACATCGCTTGCCCGAAAGTCCAATGTTCGTTCCCAACCGGCCCAAGTAAGACGAAAATCCGTAAAAGTTACCCGATATGAGGCGTCGTCTGCACTCAAAGCTTCTTCCACATACGGGGCGAGAAAAGCGAGCGATATTGGTCCAGTGGATAGCCTCCACAAAACAGCAGCAAGCACTATTGCCCCGCCCGCCATGATCGCGGCAACGATATGGATTAGAGTTTTGGCAGCTGGTCGAATCAAATTGGCATCTACATGCTATGCATTGAGGCTGAGCCCAATTCGTTTAGAATATGCCGCTAAGTAGCCCATGAACGCAATACTTCATCCAACTTTAGTTTCGGCTTTGAACGACGCGCCGTCGTCGTCGGACCAAAATCGCGCATCGGAGACCATCGAACACTGGGTGAAAAATGCGGGAGATCTTCGGGCAAGCGATATTGCTGACATCGAACAAGGCCGTGTGGTCTTGGCATCGTTATTTAATTTTTCTCCGTATTTGACCAATTGTTCAAACCGTGAACCTCGGTTTCTTATTCAGTGTTTTGTCCAGGGCGTCGATACTGTTTTTGAGTCTTTACTTCAGGAAATACAGCAGCTGGTTCCTAGGCAGACTAATAGATTTGATCTTGATAGACTGTCCATCGAATTACGAAGAGCACGCCGACAGGCGTCATTATTGATAGCATTTGCCGAAGTCACAGGAGTATGGAACACGCAGCGCGCTGCAAGCGCCCAATCGCTATTCGCCGATAAATTAGTGACAAGCGTCATAGATGGTCTGTTGGTGATGGCAAATAATGCCGGTGACATTGATTTGGAGAACCAAGAATCCCCGTCAGACGGCAGCGGTTTGATTGTGCTTGGACTTGGCAAGCTTGGAGGAAATGAACTCAATTACTCCAGTGATATAGATTTGATGGTACTCTACGACTTGGAATGTTGTCGGCTAATTTCAAGTATAGAACCAAGAGATTTTTTTGTGAGATTGGCTCGGCATCTAGTTCAGATATTGGCGACTCGCACCGGAGATGGATACGTATTTAGAACGGATTTAAGATTGCGTCCGGACCCCGGCGCAACNCCACTGGCGATTTCNACCATCGCTGCGGAAACCTATTATGAGAGCTTAGGCCAGAATTGGGAGCGGGCAGCCCTTATTAAAGCACGTCCAATAGCTGGAGATTATGTTGCCGCCAGCAATTTCTTGGAAGCAGTTGAACCATTTATATGGCGGAAGTCTTTGGACTTTGCCGCTATAGAGGATATTCACTCGATTAAGCGTCAGATCCACGCCCATCGCGGTAATGATGCCATCGCGATAGAAGGCCATAATATTAAGCTGGGCCGAGGTGGTATCAGAGAAATAGAGTTTTTTGCTCAGACGCAGCAGTTAATTTGGGGAGGGCGATCTCGGAAACTACGTGTGCGTTCTACGTGCGANGCCCTGGTGGCTTTAGCCGGTCAGCGGCGAATCTCTGAAGAAGTATGTGGTGAGTTAGTAAATTCGTATTGGTTTCTGCGCCGTATAGAAAATCGGTTNCAGATGGTTGACGACAGCCAGACGCATACNATCCCGGATAACGNTCAAAAATTTCAACAATTTACTGAATTTCTGGGATATCGGAATGCATCCTTGTTCTCTTCCGATTTGGGTATAGTTCTTAACAAAATAGCAAACCATTACTCTGATTTATTTGAAAGTTCTCCTGAATTGATTGTCCAAGACAACATTGGCGGGAGCTTGGTATTTACAGGTGTTGATGATGACCCGGCAACACTTAATACACTCAGGAGAATGGGTTATCACCGGCCGGAGGTAGTTACGGATACTATTCGCGCGTGGCATCATGGGCGGCTTCGCGCAACCCGCAGCAATCGTAGCCGCCAAATATTGACTCAATTAATGCCTATTCTATTGACGGCATTTTCCAAGACAGCCGAGCCAGAAGTAGCGTTACTTAATTTTGATAAATTTCTTTCTAATCTACCTGCCGGTGTTCAGCTGTTTTCGTTGTTTCAAGCACATCCAAAGCTTTTAGATATAGTTGCTGAAATAATGGGAACAGCCCCACGATTGGCGGAATATTTGACTCGGCAGACTCACCTGCTTGAATCGGTGATAGAGGATAGTTTCTTCGATTTGCCAGCAGCTCGACAAGAGTTACAAGCGAGCCTCGGAGATGAGCTTAATTACGCAAGGGACTTTCAGGACATCCTTGATATTACGAGGACTTGGTCGGGCGACGTTAAATTTAAGGTTAGTGTTCAACACTTGAGGAGGTTGATTAGAGCAGAGGAGGCTAACAAAGCTCTGAGTGATGTGGCAGACGTATTAATCGAGGCAGTCTTAAAAGCCGTTGAAACTGAATTTCATCAAACTTACGGCAAGATTGAAAACGGAGAATTTGCAGTGGTCGGGTTTGGTAAGCTGGGGAGCCAAATGATGACAAGAGGNTCAGACCTTGATCTGGTATTCATTTATCGGGCACCAGAAAATGCAATTTCAGATGGACCAAGAGGTTTAGGGGCAAGTCACTANTATGCCCGACTTTGTCAACGTCTTATTACCGCATTGTCAGTTCAGACCGGACGGGGACAGCTATANGAAGTTGATATGCGTCTTCGACCGATGGGGCCGAGCGGTCCACTCGTAAGTGAGTTTTCGAGGCTAGAATACTATTACGAAAATGAGGCCTGGATCTGGGAACTGATGGCTCTTACTCGAGCACGTGTGATTGTAGCACCGAATAAATTAAACGATCTTATCCGACACTTCATTAAACGGACTTTATGTCGGAAGCGTGACCCAGGTGAGTTAGCAAGTAAGATTTGTGAAATACATGAAAAGGTTGTTGCCGAGAAGGGTACGACCGATATGTGGGCGATCAAAAATGTGCCGGGTGGCTTGTTTGATTTGGAATTTATCGTTCAGTATTTATTGCTGAGAGATGCGTCAGTCGAACCAAATGTTCTAAACTCAAACACGATCGTTGCAATACAGAATCTTTCAAAGGTAAATTCCATTTCGTCGGCTACGGCATCTCAGTTGCTTGACGCTGGTCGACTTTTCCTAAATCTGCAATCTATTATGCGGATAGCAGTAGCTGGGAAGTTCCAGGAAGAAAATTCACTAGATGGGTTGCGCCAGATTCTAGTGCGCGCCAGTGAAGCCACTGATTTNNTCNANNTAAAGGCGATGCTAGAGGCAGCAGAACGGCAAGTTGCCACACAATTTAAATCTATTATAAGAGAGGCAGCTGCAGTATTTGCAGCCGGNAACAATAAAAAGAACGAGAAAAATTAAATGGCTAAAAAACTTGAGGTAGGCGCTAAGGCGCCAATGTTTCGGCTGCCATCTGACAGCGGTGATGAAATAAGTCTAAAATCATTTAGCGGGAAGTTCGTAGTATTATATTTCTATCCTAAGGACGATACCACTGGNTGCACCAAGGAAGCTATAGAGTTTACTGGTCTGGCAGAGAAATTTAGAAAGGCTGATGCCGTCNTTCTTGGCGTATCAAAAGACGACGTCAAGTCACACGAGAAATTTGTTAACAAGTACAATCTTGATGTTCGTCTATTGTCCGATGTTGACGGCTCATTATGCCGCTCCTATGGAGTATGGGTGGAAAAAAATATGTATGGCCGAAAATATATGGGAATTGAACGTTCAACCTTTTTGGTCGACAAAAAAGGTGTAGTTAGAGAATTGTGGAGGAAAGTGAAGGTTGGAGGGCACGCCCAGTCGGTACTGGATGCTGTTCTCCGGGAAAATAACTAAATGATCTCCAGATACATATTCTAAAGTTCAAAGGTTAACTCAAATCCTCTTTACGCTTGGGCGGTAAGGCAAGACGCAGGTGCAACTCTTTTAGTTGGTGATTTCCAACCTCGTTAGGTGCTCCCATCATCAGGTCTTGAGCCTGTTGGTTCATCGGAAAAAGAGTAACTTCTCTAATATTGGGTTCGTTGGCGATTAACATAACGATACGGTCGATACCNGGAGCCAGACCGCCATGAGGCGGTGCGCCGAATCGGAATGCACGCAACATTCCTCCAAATTTTTCCTCTACTGTTGCAGNATCGTATCCTGCTATCGCAAAGGCTTTTAGCATGATATCTGCGCGGTGGTTTCTTATGGCCCCAGACGATAATTCTACACCGTTGCAAACGATGTCATATTGGTATGCTAACACATCTAACGGATCGGAGGACTCTAGTGTCTCTAATCCACCTTGCGGCATCGAAAAAGGATTGTGGCTGAATTCTATTTGTCCCGATTCTGGGTTCCGNTCATACATAGGAAAATCAACAGTCCAGCAGAAACGAAACGAGTTTTTCTCCAGTAAGTCGAGATCATTGCCGAGACGTGTGCGGACTAGTCCCGCAAAACTCGAGGCAGCGTCGTATTTATCACAAACAAAAAAAACCGAATCNCCGGCGCCAACCCCGGTTCTCTCCTTTATNTTGTCCTGGGCAGAGNTNGGAACAAACTTGGCGATCGGCCCTTTGCCNTTTCCAGATTGGTCNAATATGATGTATCCGAGTCCTGGCGCTCCCTCATCACGGGCCCAGGCATTAAGCTTGTCAAAAAAACTTCGGGGTTGGCCTTCGGTCCCCGGCCCTGGTATTGCCCTGACTACCGCGCCGTCATCAATTGCCTTGCGAAATGCCTTAAACTGAACTCCTTCCATCATAAAACAATCCGTCACATCAGCGATCAGTAGTGGATTTCTCAGATCGGGCTTGTCCGTTCCGTAACGAAGTACTGCCTCACGGTATGGTATCCGTGGAAATGGAAGAGGTGTAACATTCCAGTCGCTAAACTCTTTAAATACGCCTTGTAATACAGGCTCAATAGACGAGAAGACATCATCTTGTGTGACAAACGCCATCTCCACATCGAGCTGNTAAAACTCTCCTGGACTACGGTCAGCTCGCGCATCTTCATCTCGAAAACAAGGTGCAATTTGGAAATAACGATCGAAGCCAGACACCATAACTAGTTGTTTGAATTGTTGGGGTGCTTGTGGCAACGCATAAAACTTTCCGGGATGAAGGCGGCTAGGAACTAGGAAATCNCGGGCGCCCTCAGGGCTNGAGGAAGTCAGGATTGGGGTCTGGAATTCCATGAAACCCTGTTCAATCAAGCGTTGACGAATGCCTGAAATTACAGCGCTCCGCAGCCGGATATTTTTTTGCATTTGTGTTCGACGAAGATCCAGAAACCTGTAACGTAAGCGAGTCTCCTCTCCTGGTGGTTGATCTCCTGCCACCTGCATGGGTAACACTTCAGCAGGGGATTCAATTGAAAAACTATCGATGGTCAACTCAATGTGGCCGGTGGGCAACCTGGGATTGATGGTATCTTTTGAACGGGCGACGATATTGCCAGTGATGGTAACGACACTTTCTGGTCGGACCTCTTCGACCTCATCAAAAACTTGCGAATCAGTNTCGACAACACATTGTGTAATCCCATANTGATCTCGCANATCAATAAANAANAANTTTCCNTGGTCTCGTTTTCGATNAACCCANCCCGACAATCGTACNGTTTNTCCGATNTGNTCTTNTNTNAGNTCCCCACATGTATGAGTTCGGTACAGATGCATGAGTAATAAAATTATTTCTATAGATTNAGGATTGGTAGCAAAAACATATGGTCCAAAGCCAGACTAAAAATTAAAAGGCATTATAAGCGGGAGCGGCNGAGAATATGAGGCCAATTTCCCAGCAGTCTATATTAAAAACATGATCTTTCCATCAGCCAATTGAGCTCTGTGAGTCTGGCGTTTACACTTTAAAGTGTTGCAAATAAAGAATGGTCTATTGGTTTGGCCAAAATTGACGGGCGTGAAAGGCCTTGCCGGATAAGCATGTGGATAGTTGTATAGTGTTCCAGTCA
>PAVD01000007.1 GCA_002712985.1 Rhodospirillaceae bacterium | reverse complement strand
GCTCTCCTCCAAATATGTCGCCTTGGGATCGGCTGATCGTCTACGTAAGCTATAACCGTACCGACAACGCAATCCGCCGCTTCAAACGACCAAAATACATCGCTCATAGGGATTTTACCCCACTATCTGTTTTGCCTCAGGATTGTTTGTTGAAATAGGTACTTATTGGATCATTAAGCTCGACAAGTTGGCATGGAAATAACTCACCAATGCCATTGCAAATTACTCCTGTTATCAGACAAGTGATTTACAAAAGCGAATTATAATCGAGCATGAGCGAAATGCGTTACTTTGATGAAGAATATTCTTCACGAAATTCTCGCCACGACTGAAAAAGCGACAACGTTTGATGCGCTCGGTGACAGCTTGGTGGCAGTCCTTACCAGCCACATTCCCTTCGATCGTCTCAATATTGGGTTAATTGACATCGACCTGTATCAGTTTAATGACGTCTATGTATTCGGACATAATGTAGTTGGCAGGAAACGAGGTCACCTGCGAACACTGAAGAACACAGTGGTTGAGGCAAGCATAAGATCCGGTGGAGGTTATTTCTTCGGCGCCTCCAAGCCCGACCAATGGCTTAAACGTTTTCCTAACTTTAGGCCAGTTCTAAAGTCAGGGATACGTTCAATGCTTTCTGTACCGATTAAGGCAAATGATGAACCGATTGCGGCATTCGTTTTGGCTGCACGCGATCCAGAGGCATACGAAGCAGAAGGCTTGAATCTAGCAAATTCGGTAGCAGAAATTATCACTCCAAAAATCGAATTTTTACGACTGAATTCGGTTCATTCGTAAATATCTACCCTTCCCTTTCTTCGGCCAATTCTTATTTCAAACGGCTACGACGTTCTGTTGTGGTGCCCCGACCTACTAACTCTAATATTCCATTAAACGACGTAGGCCGCGGTGCAATCTGTCTCGCACTTAGTTACACTCAGAAACGTCAGCCGCATATGAATTCAAAATTTAGGCAGTTTGTAGAGTAGCCACTAGGCGAGCGCTAATTCTGTGTCATACTTTCACTGACAAACATTTTCTGCAATTTAGTATAATGGATTCGAAATGAAAATTGGCACCGCCGTTCCCTTGCCTGCCTACAACATTGATCCTGCGTTTATGGCCAAAAAAGCAGAAGATCTGGGTTTCGATTCAATTTGGTATGCCGAACACCCAGCGGTCCCGGTTCATTCGGATAGCCCCTTCCCTTCGACCGGCGGCGAAATACCTTGGACCTACTCCCATTTCACCGACCCTTACATAGCCCTCGCCCGGGCATCAGCCGTGACCAGTGATATTAAGTTGGGCACAGGCATCACCCTAGTGCCGGAGAGAAATCCCCTGTTGCTGGCCAAGGAAGTCGCCACCTTGGATCATTATAGCGGTGGTCGTTTCCTTTTTGGCATTGGCACTGGATGGTTGAGAGAAGAAACCGAGCTCATGGGTGGTGATTTCGCTCATAGGTGGACCCAAACCCGAGAAGCCCTTGATGTCATGAAGAAGCTTTGGGAAGAGGATGAGGCTGAGCATCACGGCAAGTATTATAAATTCCCACCAGTGCGCTCATACCCAAAACCAACGCAGAAGCCCTACCCACCAATTCTAATCGGCGGCGCCGCAAAAAATGTATTGCGGCGCGTCGTGGATCATGCCGATGGATGGCTACCTAACAGAGTGACACCCACCGTCTTAAAGGATTCCCGAAAGCAAATCGATACAATGGCCAGGGAGGCGGGACGCGACCCAAATTCCATCACTATTACCGTGTACGGACAGGAACCTGATCCTGAACTTTTCAAGGCCCTGTTTGAAGCGGGTGCCGACCGGGTTGTCGTGCGGCCCGAGTTTGTCGAAACCGAGACGGAAATGGCATCGCAATTAGAGAAAATTGCACAAATCTTGATGTAACCAAAGGCCACAATACATCGGCGTTCCAGACCCCAACATCAACCTTAACGAGTAAGGTCGCGATCAAGGTGCCGAAACCCAGATATTTGAAAAATATCTGGAATGCGTCAACGACCTAGGCCCAGCCTTTAGAATTCAACTACCCCGTGAAACTCTATCTCGGCCCAAATCTTCGGCATGATCTTGCTTCGTCGAAGCATCGGCGTCCGCATTGCCCGCGCTATCCGGTCTGTCCGGCATGACCGCCTCGACCTCCTTGACGATGGCATCGATCAGTGGAATTATTCAGGAAAGAAAATTGCCCAAGAAGTTCATTCCATACTGTTATGGTGATGTAGAACAGCGTCCGTCGCAGACGAGAGTTTATTCTGCAATCACAGAGCAACGCGCCAAGGGAGAGCTAGACTTATGACTAATACAAAATTTTCAAAATTTAAAAACACCAGCCGCAGAACAGTGCTTAAACACAGCGCTGCAGGAGCAGTTGTTTTAGGTTCCCCAGCTATACTAAGCGAAGCACTCGGAGAAACACCAATAAAAATCGGCATCCCCACCACAATCACGGGAACATATGCCGAATACGGAAGCCATGTTCAGCGAACAGCAAAATTAATAGCAAAAGAGGTTAACGAAAAAGGTGGCGTATTAGGGAGACCCATAAAGTTTTTATTTGAAGACACACAGGGTGATCCGAAAAATTGTTTGCGCAAAACGCAAGAATTGGTTGAGCGGGACGGCGTCAAATTATTTACAGGCGTAGTTGTTTCGTCCGAAGCTCGTGCAATCATGCCCAAACTTCCAGAATGGGATGCACTCTTTATTTCACATGGCAATGGCGATGGACGGTTAACCACACCAAAGTTTTTAGTTCCAAATTTTTTCAGGGCTAATACCTCTGCACCTATGGGATCGCGATCACTTTCTTTGTTTCTTGGAAAATCAGAAGCTAAAAGTTTCTTTGCAATCGCGTCGGATTATTCTTGGGGTCACAGCAGCGTCGGCTCATTCGAAAAACAAATCCAGGCTGCTGGGAAAAAATTTGTTGGCAAGACCTTCGCCCCACAAGGAAACAAGGATTATTCGACTTACATAACAAAAATTTTGCAGTCAGGCGCTGATGGGTGTTTCGTCGCTTTAGGTGGCGATTCAGTTCGCGCTTTCTACTCTCAGGCTGTGCAGTACCGATTATCAGCTAAGATGAAGTTGGTTACAGGCATGATAGGACAGTCCGTTTTGACAACATTGGGTAAGGATTCCATTGGAATTGTTGGGGCATCACGTTATCCCTACACGCTCGATAACCCGGAGAACAAAGCCTTCGTTAAACGCTTTGTTGCAGAGAATGGCGTTTTTCCTGATTGGACAGATGGTGAATTATATCAAGCCACACAGGGTATGTTCACCGCTATAGAAAAAGCCGGCAGTCTTAAAACTTCAAAGATCATAGCCGCCGCAGAGGGCTTGGATGTGACCAGTGTCAAAGGAACAATTCATTTCCGCGAATGCGACCATCAAGCAGAAAATCCGGGTTTTGTAGTCGAAGTTAAAGCTGGCACGGATGGTAACCCGGAGCCGCAACTCCAAAGCATTTTCGACCGTAAAATATCCACACCGGATTGTGGGAAAACAACCTTCTCTAGTTAATTTACCGAAGGCCCTGGATTAAAAACCCAGGGCCTTTAGTTTTTTTGGAGCACACAACCCATGGAGAATTTCCTCGGGTTTTTCATTGTTCAATGCCTCAATGCGCTTTCCCAAGCTTCATTGCTGTTTTTGATCGCTGTGGGTTTGACACTCATTTTTGGGATAATGCGGGTAATTAACTTTGCTCATGGAACAATTTATATGCTGGGGGCCTACATTGGCTTTAAGACCGTAGATGTGACAGGTAGCTTTTGGTTGGCGTTGATCGTAGCACCGATCATTGTCGGTGCTATAGGCGCAGTTTTTGAACGTTTTTTTATCACCTGGTTGTACGGCCGCGATGGCGGCGCTTTTTTATTGGTCACATTCGGTTTGGCCGTCATTCTTGGTGAATTAATCCGGTTAATTTTTGGCACATCACCGCTTGGAATTCCTATACCCGAAATACTACGTGACATAATATTTGTTTATGATTTTGCATTCCCTCATTATCGACTGTTCTTAATNGGATTTGGTTTTGTGGTAGCAATTGGCTTATGGCAATTGCTGGATAGNACTAGAATNGGACTACTNATTAGAGCAACAGCNCAAAACCCAGAGATGGTGCANGCTCTAGGCACGAATATATCAATGGTGAGAACCGGCGTTTTTGCGCTTGGCTGTGGTCTCGCAGCACTTGGCGGAGTTCTGGGTGCCCCATTGGTAACGGCATTTCTCGGAATGGGTTCCACGGTAATTATTGATGCTTTTGTTATTGTCATTATTGGAGGAATGGGGAGTTTCCTAGGCTCTATTATTGGAAGTCTTTTGGTCGCNTTCGTNCAAGTTTTTGGCTCTTATTACTTCCCCTCACTTGCATTAGCAGCAATGTACGCNCTNATGCTNGGCGTATTAGTGCTCCGTCCTGGCGGCATTTTAGGCAAGGANGAATAAGTTGGACTGGCGTATAGGTCTGGCAATATCGACTTTGGTACTNATCGTCGTACCATTCCTGGCACCTTTACATCTTTTNACACTTATAACTGAAGTANTAATNTTTGCTCTATTCGCTATGAGCCTAGATCTAATGGTTGGGTTCACAAGGCTATACTCATTTGGCCATGCTGCCGCTTATGGGTTGGGGGNCTTTACCATGNNGCTCATAATAATACATCTAGAGCTCCCATTACCAATAGCTCTAGTTGCAGCAGTAATTGTAAGTTCGATAATCGCGGTGCCTATAGCGTGGGTTTGTACCCGCGCCCATGGCGTTTCATTTGCAATGCTTACACTCGCATTTGCTCAACTAGGCTATGCCACAATTTTNCAAGGAGGAGAATTGCTTGGTGGCTCAGATGGAATATCCGGTATCCCTCGTCTCGATGGACCATTCGGTATTAACTGGTTTGCAGAAAAAACCGGGTATTTTTACCTAGTNATATTCTGCCTAATCGGGGGATATTTGTTATGTAGGTCAGTCGTTCGATCTCCTTTTGGTGCGGTATTAAGCGGTATCAAAGAAAATGAGCCCAAGGCCCANGCNCTTGGATATAANACACGCCGTTATAAAATGGGTGTTGTTATCCTTTCATACGGTTTTGGAAGTTTAGCAGGTGCACTTTATGTAGGTTTTGCTGGCTTCGTATCCCCAGAATTATTTTATTGGCTGTTATCAGGTCACGTATTGATCATGGTTATTGTTGGCGGAGCAGGAACACTAATCGGGCCGATANTTGGTGCTATTGTCTTTCTTTCTTTAGAACATCAGCTTGCACGTTATACCGACGTATGGCCTCTAATATTTGGAACAATTTTTATGATTTTCGTGTTATTTGCTCCCCAGGGCATTTGGGGACTTCTGACCGATCAGATTAAAAAATATAAGGGCGCACCAAATGGCACTGATTGAATGCCACGAGGTCACTCGCCGGTTTGGTGGTTTAATAGCTGTCGATAATGTTGATATGACGGTAGAGGCTGGCGAAACACGAGCAATAATAGGACCTAATGGTGCGGGGAAAACGACTTTATTCAACCTCCTAACTGGTGTTTTAACAGCTAGTGANGGTCAGGTAATTTTCGAAGGTAGAAATATAACTTCTCTTCCAGTNCANGACATAATTCAACGAGGCATTTCTCGTACTTTTCAACTTACACATCTCTTCCCAGAATTATCAGTCCTTGAAAATGTACGTATCGCCGCTCAAGCTAGGAATAATAGACGTTGGTATTTTTTGGGAGGTTCCCAAATAATNAATGATTCGAAAGCCACAGCATTAGAAGCTATTAAAAAACTAGGCTTAGGAGACCGCGCCACGATACAGGCCGGCATGTTATCGCACGGCGATCAACGTTTGTTAGAAATAGCAATGGCACTAAGCCAAAACCCAANACTTCTACTTCTCGACGAACCGACCCAAGGANTGTCTATTGAAGAAACAGAAAGAGCTATAAATATACTTAAAGANCTTCTCAACAGNNCCGACCTGACAGTTATCTTAGTNGAACATGATATGGAGGTGGTTTTTCGTTTAGCCGAAAAAATCACTGTCCTACACCGTGGNAGNGTCATCGCAGATGGCAGCCCTGANACTGTCAAGGCAGATNNTNCTGTTCAGGAAGCTTATCTAGGAGGGATTGAATAATGCTCCGCCTGGAAGGCGTGCACACNTACTATGGAACGGGTCACATCCTACAAGGAGTTGANTTTGAAGTNCCACAAGGAACGATAACCGGCATTTTGGGACGAAATGGCGTGGGAAAAACGACCACCGTTAGAACCATTATGGGCTTAACTCCACCACGAGAAGGCAACATCTACCTTCGCGATACAAATATCGCGCGCTGGTCCCCTCATCGGATAGCGAGAGCAGGCGTGGCATATGTCCCAGAAGGCAGAATGATTTTTCCAGATTTAACAGTTGTCGAAAATATNGATGTGGGTAAACGGGTAGAGCCAAAAACATGGACAGTTAGNCGGCTTTTTGAACTATTCCCAGGTTTAGCTGAAAGAAAATATAATAAAGGTGGACAGCTTTCAGGCGGGGAACANCAAATGCTGGCTGTAGCCAGAGCATTGGTGACTGACCCAGANGTTATACTTCTCGATGAACCGAGCCAAGGCCTGGCGCCATTAGTTGTTCGAGAATTATCNAAAGTCATAATTCAACTNAGCAAAGAAAACGTAACTGTACTTCTTGTCGAACAAAATCTACGGCTTGCCGAAATTCTATCTGATCGAATCTCTATCATGGTAAAAGGTCGAATTGTTTTTGACGCTCCCATTGATGAATTCCAGAAAAATAAAGAAGAGATAAAAGCGGAGCATTTAATGCTTTGATTTCANCATTATAATAAAATTAGAGTTTTAAAAATTNTACATTATGGAAACCATTGGAAAGGCCTTTCAAAATTACGTTTGTTTAAGGCCAAAACAGACCTATGCTCTTAATCTCAATATCCAACTTGGCGAGCAAGGTCGCAAACCGCGAACAGAAAGGTAGTTTACANGAACAAACGCCGCTCNCGCTTAATGTCCGGNCCGGTCTTTTAGANTTCGACAAGCCTTTGAAGAACGCCCCATTCCCTTCCTTCACTTTAAATTTCTCAACCGAAAATTCAGCGTTCTCTAGTTATTACGAGTTGGTTCCAGATGATTGAACCATCATTAAACATAGTTCAATATCAAGAAATTTAACTTTGCCTCCACCAACGACCACATTCTCTCGCGGCAACAAAATTATCGACAGTTATTCCTGAAAAGGTCGGGCATTACNTGCCAAGTAGATTAATCAGACAAACACCAAGCATGCACGGCAATAGTGACGATCATTGAAAAGCTACATTCTTACCTAGACAGTGCTATTTCACCTACCTGCCAGATAGGTCGCTAGTTCTGGTGGCATTAGGTCGGCATCTACCTGAAACAANTCCAGAAGNAGATTGTCTGGAGCNGCACACATAATGTAACGCCAATTTTCGAATTCTCTCACATCGCNNCGAAACACAGCGCCTTTTGATTTCATCGTCGCCACTAATTTCAGCAAATCATCACAGTAAACACCAAGATGATGTACTGGCCCCTTATCCAGTCCATTTCGCCATTGGTCATAAATGTGTAGCCGGCCTTCGCCAACGCGCAAGAAGACATTTCGGGCGCCACCAAAATCGCCNTCGAANACCACTTCAGCACCTAACATTGTCTGCCACCACGNCANNGTGGCTGTTATATCACTCGCAAAAATATGGGCGTGATGNAGGCTNGCATTCATTGCNNCAATNTTAATTCGTGNTGNTAACAATTCAATAATTTAGTGGGGCAATGCTGGACCACCCCAGGTAGGGCTATTCCCTCNAGGGGGCGAGGGGCTCTATCCACGGGTCATAACCATAACACCAGGCNGGATCTGTTTCNTCNNNCATCCATGTNTTNGCATGNGAGANGGCTTGGACCTGGGCAGTNCGAGCCNTNCGNGTTCNNTCNAATACCGNCAGTGCAGCNTTNATGNCNGTATCACTTTGGAACGCCCGCGCCANTATGACACCATCCTCCATCGCCATGGCAGCTCCTTGTGCCATGTATGGCGTCATCGGATGGGCGGCATCCCCTATCAAGACAATGTTGCCACGAGACCAATTGCGCAACGGTTTACGTTCAAGGATAGCCCACCGCAATACGACCGGGCATGCCCGAAGTACCTCATTGACGTCATCGTGAAAATCGGCAAAGGCCTCCCTGACCAAATTCATATCACCGGTTGCCGAATAAGACTCATGTGCCCAANTTTTATCTGGCAGGCTAGTAACAAAATACACTTCATCCTTCCGGGCCGTAACGTAGTAAATTACGATATGTCGGTCATCACCCCACCACTTGGTACATTCACCCACCGGAAATNGAAGTCGNGACACCGGAAAAGTGGCACGATACGCCACGCGGCCAGTAGCCGTGGGCGGTTCGGTATCAATTATGATCTCTCTTACACGCGAATGGATACCGTCAGCGCCAACCACCAGATCGGCTTCAAAATCGGTACCGTCGGTGAAATTCAACTGAAATCCAACGGCGCGCGGCACCACATCAACCAATTGTTTGTTCATCGAAATAATATNGGNCGNTACNACCGATAGTAGGGCCGAATGCAGATCTCCTCGGTGCATCTGCAAATAAGGCGCACCATACTTTTCAANGGCTGATGAGCCCAGCGTCAACTCGAACTTTACCTCGCCGGTGTCCCACGTCCTGTTGTTCCAAGTTCTGGGCTGAAAAGCCACATTGCAGACCTGCTTTTCCAANCCAAGGCCATACAATACCTTCATGGCATTGGGAGACATNTGAATGCCTGCGCCAATCCGNNAGAATTTATCNGCTTGCTCAAAGANATNCACCGACGCGCCNAATCGGCTAAGCGCTGCGGCGGCGGTAAGNCCGCCAATGCCGGCACCAATTATGGCAATGCGCAAATCACCTATCATTTTCTTTCCGTCGTTGTGGTGCACGGGTTAGTCGAATATTCTATGGCCGTCTGCCTGGAATTAATTCATTTTGCAGGGACATTGGTTGGAGTAATAGCAACGTTTATTGTCCTGCTGGTATTTCATATAAGATCCAGTCTCATTAATTCACATTCAATATGGCTTCAGCGAAATCTGTTTTACGGCTATTGACGTTGGAGCTTAGTTTTTCGCATTAGCCATTATCGGGATTGGATTGCCATGAACTCTAGCCCAGAATTACAGTACCTACCCAAGGCACATCTACACATCCATCTCGAAGGCGCAATGCGGCCTNCAACATTGGCAGAACTATGCCACAAGTATGGGATCCAACGACCGGTGGATACTCGTGGCAAGCGGTTTGCCAATTTCATAGGCTTTAACGANGTTTACAGGGCTGCCTGCGATTGTATTCGTACCAGGGATGANCTTTCNCGGGTGATTTTCGAAGTGGCGGAGGACGCTGCTCATCAGGGTGTGTTTTGGATAGAGCCAGCGTTCGATGCTGAGCGCTACAGTACATTACGAGAGGACAATCCATATCGACTATTTGATACACAGAGAGAGGGGTGGCAATTTGCTCTTTCAGCTGCGGAAAAGGCAAGCNAGNCTACTGGGGTTGGGATCGGGTACATATCCGCCATTGACCGCACCAGGCTACCCGAACANGGNCTAAANCGGGCACAAGTTACANNGGAATTAGCACATTCNAAGGAGCANTTGATCCAGAGNGGGNTGNAATGTTTTGACGGCAAGCATCCCGGNATTGTCGCCTTTGGTTTGCATGGTAACGAAGAAGGAAATCCGCCGGAGCTNTTTGAACAGGTNTTCCAGTTAGNGTTGGCGGATACAGGCCTCCTTTCNACACCTCATGCCGGCGAAATTGCACCCTTCCCTGGCCAGGGTGCGGCGTCAGTAGCTAGTGCAGTAAATTGTTTAGGCGCGAATAGAGTTCAGCATGGCGTGCTCGCTTTCAAAGATAAGGAGCTTTTAGCGCAGTTGGCACGGGAAGGCGTCTGTCTCGATGTCTGCCCGTCTTCGAATATTCAATTGAGCGTATTTCCGACAATTGAAACGCATCCACTTCCGGAGATACTCCGAGCGGGCGTACCCTGCAGTATCGGAAGTGATGACCCGCTGCTATTTGGTCCCAACCTTCTTGATGAATACGAACTCTGCCGTAANCAGATGGGATTAAGTGATGAACTCATCGCGACANTGGCACGTAATTCATTNTTGCACAGCGGTGCACCACAAGAGGTCAAATCAGCAGGTNTTGCAGCAGTGGATAAGTGGCTGAATANTGGATCATGAATTCTCTACCTATGGCCACATATAGCCCGGTCGTAGCTCTACCTTATATCGCCATTGCTAATTCCGTGCCGACTTATCACGCACTAATGCGAGCAGCATATGAAAGCCAAAAACCTTTTACTAATCGTTCGCTTATGGGCCGCTAGCACATCCGCATTGGCATCATGGAGAATGACAAAAGGGTGGTCACGGTGTTGGCAAAATGGGAAGGATTAACTAGCACTAACCGAGACAACCGGCATTAGGATCAGCAATTAATTCTATTTTTAATATTCATTTAATTTAGAAGAAATTGTTCGCAACCTACAGTATTAAAACGTATTTTTAATAACCGCATACCATTTAACTTTTTGATGGTTGATAATCTTGGTTTGTCTGAACCAAACGCGCAATATATTCTCCGGCAATTACCGCGGGGTACTTTGCAGGCCTCTCAGAACTCTGGCAGGTCGAAATACATTCAACACGCGCTCGATGGTTAGGATTGAAGAAAAAGGGTATGGAATATCTGTCTTGAGAACGTCGATTAACAACCCGATGCGGCGTCGCGCGATAGACATCATTTGTCCAACGGGCCATTAACTGCCCGAGGTTTACAACAAAGGTTTCTGGAATAAAGGGAGCTGATACCCATTCCCCATCCGAAACCTTCAATTCAAGCCCTCCCGAAGGATCCTGATATAAAACTGTTGCCACTCCAAAATCGGTGTGCGGCGTGGCTCCAATAGAGTCCTTATCCAACGCGGATCCCTGTGGAGGATAGTGCATCAATCGCATCAAGATTGTTGGTTTTGTGTAGTGACGCACAAAAAAACTAGGATCCAGCCTCAAGCTAAGCGCCAGGATTTCCAGAACCCTCAATCCAAATTCGTGTACTGCCGAAAAATATGTCGCAATCGGTTTTCGAAAATTTTCTAACTCCGGCCACTGATTAGGACCATGCAATGGCAACTCAGCTACAACGTCAGGGTCGTTAAGCGGCAGTTCCACTCCTACATCAAAACTATCCTTTAGATCAGGGCCACGCCCCGGAAACTGCGTTGTACCTAAAGGTAAATACCCTCTATGGAATTGATCCTTTTCGACTCTCATTCGGACATCGAGGGGTTGTTCAAAAAACCTCCGCGATGCGTCCATAGCGTCAGAAATTATTGATGGCGAAATGCCATGATTTTCTACGTAGAAAAATGCCATTTCCTCGCAGGCCGTCCGAACTTCTTTAATTAACCCTTTAGTCTCACCATTTTTTAAATATGCCGCCATGTCGATGACAGGCACAGAATTTGCCAAAGTCGGCGCCTTACCGATATTTTCCATTTCGTATGCAACTCTATTTTAATCGTTAAAATTTGGTGCCACAGGCAGTCACTACCCACAATTCATACTCTTTAACAGGCCAACAATCCCATCTCGCCCCCTACGCCCAATTTGGCGGCTATCACAACTGAGAATACTTTCTTCAGCAGTCGAACAATTGTGCGGGCGCGGTGTCAATGTAGCAAGAGGGCCAAATATGAAATAGGGTTTCCGAGCGAAGGAGAAAAAAATGAAATTTGGCATCGCCATGGCAACCGCAGCTGACGCCTGGAAGTTGGTTCAACGAGCGGAAGAAATTGGTTTTTCCAACGCCTGGTTCTATGACACGCAGATGTTGAGCGCCGATTGTTTTGTCGCCATGGGCGCAGCAGCTGTGAGAACGGAGCGCATTCGTTTAGGCACAGGCGTCCTCATCCCCTCAAATCGGATTGCGCCAGTCACCGCCAACGCCCTAGCCACTTTGAACCAACTGGCACCTGGGCGGATTGATTTCGGTGTCGGGACCGGCTTTACCGGCCGTCGAGCCATGGGCCTGGGTGCCATGAAGCTGGCTGACATGGAGGAATATATTCGCATCGTTTACGACCTGCTCGATGGCGAACTACTTGAAGCGGAATTTGAGGGACGGAAGAAGAAGATTAAGTTTCTGAATCCTGAACTGGGTCTAATCAATATACAGGACCCCATTTCACTGCATATTTCAGCGTATGGACCCAAGTCACGCACCCTAGTCGCGAAATTGGGGGCTGCATGGCTCAACTTTGTTGGAGATGTTGAAGCAGCTGTGGCGAGTTTGGAGGAGATGCGCAGAATTTGGGCAGAGTCCGGAAAAGATTTGGCTGAACTTACAGCCACTGAATTTGCTCTCGGCTGCGTGCTNNNCGATGGGGAGCCGTTCGATTCNCCCCGNGCGATGGCNCAGGCGGGGCCCAGNGCGGCCGTCATATTGCATCGAGCTGCCGATGAGGCAATCAGTGGCCTNCCGAATGCTAGCGGCATNCCCGATGCGGCGGCNGAGGNNATTTCTCGGTATGTCGAGCACGCAATGGGTTACGAACCAAAGGACGCCAAGTATTTGGAAAATCACCGCGGCCATCTAATGTTCGTAAAACCCGAGGAACAAAAATATGTCACAGCGGAATTGATCCGNGANACCTCATTTACGGCGCCGGAAGCTGAGCTAAAGAACCGCATCGGTGATTTACGAGACGCCGGTTATGATCAATTCACCATTCAAATCGTGCCCGGCCAGGAAGACGCTATTGAGGACTGGGGTCGAATTAAAANGTCNTTTGCATAAACGNNGTATANTGCTGCATCGNGTTTAAANTNAAGGTGCNCNNGGACATCGCCGAAGNCACGGTCNGNAAATATGNCGCAGTTCGNTGGCCCNGGGAGGGNTCANNTCCAATCGATTGAGNAAGCCCNCTTTGGTTCACGCCTGGGNTCTTNGTCNTACAATTTCAACCATNGTGAAGTTTAGGTGGANCGCCAGGACATTTCAAAAATAGCCTTGGCGCTGCAAATGAGGTAGTCGGCAACTTACCGGCGCTTGTACCAGAATGCTTTCGGAACCTAGACTTACCAAAGATAAAAAGGCCTAGAACGGCTCTAAGACAATGAGGAGACACCCATGAAGCTTTACGATTTCGAGCTAGCACCCAACGCCCAACGTGTCCGGGTGTTCCTTGCAGAGAAAGGACTGGAAGTCCCAACTGAACAGTTGAATGTGCGCGACGACGATCAGTTCGTCGAACCCTTTACCTCGATGAACCCATTCCACTGCGTGCCATTNCTGGAACTNGACNATGGNANGGTGATTGCGGAATCTATGTCGATCTGCCGCTATCTGGAGGAACTGAACCCGGAACCGCCGTTATTCGGGCGCACAGCCGAGGAACGTGCCGTCATCGACATGTGGCTGCGCCGCTTCGAACTGGACGCCTTTATTCCCATGTTACACGCGGTGCGCAACCACGTGCCGATGTTCGCCGGCAGGGTTGTGCCCGGCACCCGCACTGATCTGCCGCAACTACCGGTAATGGTGACNCGNGGNAAGGANATGATGGAAGTCTTCCTGGCCCGCGTGGAGCCGCATATGGCCCAGAACGAATTCNTTGCTGGNNCAGATTTTACAATAGCNGATATCACCGGCTTTTTTACCGTGCGCATGACCAACGCGTTGGAGATGGACCTNACTACGTCCTATCCCGCCNTCANCGCNTGGTTNGNCAAGGTGTCCCAACGNCCNGCCTTCCAGCTTTAGGAGATCGGAAATGAGCAAACCAGTCTGCCTCGTCACCGGCGTCGGACCCGAGCACGGCACCGGTGCCGAAATCGCTAAACGCTTTAGCGAGGGCGGCTATCAGGTCGCCATGTTGGCCCGCNATGCAGATAATCTTGAGGGACTNGCCGGCAAGTACGAGGACGCATGCGCCTACCAGTGCGATGTGGGCAATCTCGACGTTCTCGTAGAGACNATTTCACGTATCAAGGCGGAGATGGGTGAACCCGCGGTCGTGATTCACAACGCCCTGCGTTCGACCCGGGGTAGCATCCTGGAGATGGACCCGGACGATCTGGAAAAGAACTTCCGTGTCAATACCACGGCACTGCTTTTTCTCGCCCGCGAAACCATTCCGGCGATGCTGGAAACAGGTAAGGGCGTGATACTTGTAACCGGCAACACCTCAGCCACCCGAGGCAAGACCAATTGGGGATTCTTTGCCTCGACTAAAGCAGCACAGCGAATATTGGCGGAATCTATCGCCCGTGAGTTCGGGCCGCGTGGCATTCACGTAGCCTATTTTATCATCGACGCTGCAATAGACACGCCACGCACTCGCCCGTTGATAGCTCCCGACAAGCCGGACGAGTTCTTTGCTAAGCCGCCAGCGATAGCGGAAGATATGTACCGCGTTGCCCATCAGGACCCGTCAACGTGGTCCTTTCGCGTCGAATTGCGTCCCTTCGGNGAGGTCTGGTAGCACGGGCACCCAACGGTACTGGTGGCATTTCTTAATCGCCCGTAACTCCGCGTTCGTTTAAGAATNTCAGGTCGCGGCTCCCTACCTAACTCCATCTGGTAGGATCAATTAAGGGCTACCNGGAACAACCCACGTTNGAGGGGCCAAACATGCACNACCTATTAATCCGTAATGAATTAGTNACCGATGGTACCNAGGGCCTTCANNCTGAGCCCAAGCGTACCATGCCTGCCTGAAGTGATGAAACGATCAGAGCAGCGCCAAGCGCTGCAAATNTTTCTTGTCCTCTGCGGCGCCTATGTTGCCAGCCAATTCTACCGTGTAGCCAACGCCGCCATTGCTCCCGAATTGATGACTGAGCTCGAACTATCTGCCGAAGCGATGGGCGGCATTACCGGGCTTTTCTTTTTCGCCTTTGCTGCAGCACAAATTCCAACCGGCGTCCTATTAGATCGATACGGCGCAAGGCTGACCATGACAGCGCTGTTTTTGGTCGCCGTCCTAGGTTCTTTTATTTTTGCAGTGGCCAACGGTGGACTTCTTCTAGCAATTGGGCGGATCCTGCTCGGGGTTGGCTGCGCTGCCGGTCTGATGGGTGCCATGGTGGTAATTGCCAGGTGGTATCCGGAGGACCGTTTTGCAAGGTTGAGTGCACTGCTTTTCGTNATAGGTGGCGGCGGCACGCTCCTCGCCACAACACCACTTGCCTGGGCAGTAGAAATTATTGGCTGGCGGGGTGCCTTTNTAGGNATGGCTGGGTTGACTGGAATTGTTTTCTGTTTTGTTGTTTCTGTTTGTCCGCGATGGACCACCCGGAAAAATCGAAAATGGAGATCGGGTAGAAAGCTGGAAAGAGGTCCTAGGAGGACTACGTACCGTTCTTCGAAATCGCCAGCTTTGGCTGGTTTCAGTGATTCAGTTTGTTGGCTATGCGACGGTGTTAACCGTAGTCGGGCTCTGGGGCGGCCCTTATCTCGCAGATGTGCATAAATTAGATGGAGTGGCACGAGGGAATATCCTGCTGGCGCTAAATCTAGCGGTGCTTGTGGGCGTCTTAATTTACGGTCGTCTTGACCGCTATTTTGTCAAACGCAAATGGTTGATAGTCGCTGGTGCAATTTCCACTGCAGTAATTCTGGGGTTACTAGCAGTGCTCGAACAACCAAATTTTTGGATGGCAACGACCTTGTTAATTTTGTTCGCGGCCGTTGGCAGCTATGTCATGTTGAACCATGCCTTTGCTAGGTCTGTTTTGCCCGATCATCTTATTGGACGGGGACTCACGTTTCAAAACTTGGCTGTATTTCTGGGTGTTGCCGCAATTCAATCAGCCTCGGGCTTAATCATTGGTGGTTGGGATGCCAGTAACGGCCCGAGTCCTGAAATTGCCTACCGATGGATATTTACATTTTTGGCCGCTTTGTTGGTTGTGGCTGCGGCAATTTTTTCTTTTGCAAAAGACAGTGTTGTCGATAGGAATTAAATTATCGACCTGCAGAGATAGATTGCCAGCAGCTTTGACCTAAATTAGGGCGCCGAACAAAGAATGCTAGGGCGCTATCAACAACGTAAGCGCTACATACCACATTTGTATTCTGATATAGAATTCCAGCCCCTACACGGAGAAAACTCAAGCACGGAGTACTATGCAAAATGCCAGGGCATGAAGCAAAATTTCAAATTGGTGAATTAATTCATCATAAACTGTTTGACTATCTAGGTGTCGTTTTCGACGTCGATCCAGTCTTCAGCGGAAGCGACATGTGGTACGATCAAGTCGCGCGCTCCCGGCCTCCTAAGGATAAACCGTGGTATCACGTGTTGGTCGATCGGGCTGACCACACGACATACGTGGCCGAACAAAATTTAGCACCAGTGGATGAGTTCAAACCAATTAGCCACACACTGGTCGATCATTACTTCGGCGAATTTGATGGCAAAAGATACTCCCTCCGCCGTCGCCTAAATTAGACCCNGAGGTGCCGTTGGGTATTTAAAAATCTTAGATACCAACACCTTTGGAAATGGATATCCGTTCCTAAGTTGCGTCCAGAAGTCTTAAGCACCTTTGGGGTTTGCATAGACAATGNANGGAGGATTACCAATGGCGCTAAATATGAACCGAGATGACGNNTTGCAGAGNTTTATTNGNGCTTTGGAAGCAGGCATTCGNTCTAGAATCACGGACTACCCTGATGCAACGCCAATCGTGGATCNAATNTTTNCAACATTGAANAATACTGATGGTATTCAGGGNAACNANAAACCAACCCGCTTGCCTGTCTGCGATNATCTNGATNACGCATTTTCCCAAGCACGCAAGGGTCCAAAAACGATATACGAATTGACGAATTCCTTAACAAATATTGAACAAAATTTAGAGTGGTATCGTAGGCCGGAAGCAGAAAAGCTGTCTGCAGAATTTTTTAATGGTCATGCAAATGCAGTCATTGTAGGCGAAGGCGGTTTGGAAATCCGACAGGACGTAAGAATAGGGGTTAGTCTAGTAGCACCCAAAATTGATTATCCGAGGCACCACCATCCTCCAGAAGAACTCTATATCGCACTAGCTCCTGGAAAATGGATGCAAGACGATAAAGAACTGATACTCCAGAATTCTGGTGACCTAATTCATAATCCTCCAAATTGCTGGCATGCCATGCAAGCTTCTCAATCGCCTCTGCTTGCTATTTGGTGCCTGTGGCTAAATTAATGAAGCGTTAGACATTTTTCCCGCATTGTTTCAGGTGCTTTGCCCTCCTGCCGACCTTTGACTTCGCCTCCCTTGACGATTGCGTCTATCAATTCATTGACTGGACCGATAGTTGAGCCGTCTTTCAGTTGGGTTGCTGATTTTTTCAATGCAGCGGCTGGATGGGATTGTTGCTCTGGAGGAGCATTTGAAAACAAAACATTAGGCGCATATAATTACGCAATGTGAAAATTTGTTGAGCCGGCCGTAATTTTTGATCGCTTCGAACGTAGATAATGTAATTATTTTATTTCGGAAGGTAGCGACGTGACTGATATAATGTCAGAAGAGCGAGACTCACGCGGGGAATGGCGCCCGTCTGCGGCTATCGCATTAGCCCCAATAAACGTATGGCCAATTCAACCCCTCACTACGGCCAAATGGTTTTTTGGGTTTCCCGGCTACCTCTGGCCTCACAACGCCTTCTGGCTTGCCATCACGATTTTTACCTGGACGTTTCTCACGCCTAAACTTGGCACAATGGCAACCCTTGAGTTTTGGTGGATTGGACTTCTGTACGCGCGAAACCTGGGTTTCATTTTACTA
>PAVD01000006.1 GCA_002712985.1 Rhodospirillaceae bacterium | reverse complement strand
AGTTGAGGCACGGTGCCCCGCTGCATCGAGTGCATGACGTAAAGCACCAATTAGTAAACCTCGCACCGTCCCAGGTTCTTGAAAGCGAACCTCCGCCTTAGAGGGATGAACGTTAACATCAACTGCAGCTGAGGCTAATTCAATGAACAAAGCTGCCAGCGGATAACGATCCCGACGTATTAAGTCGTGATACGCAGCGCGGACGGCGCCGTTAATTAATTTATCACGCACCGGTCTCCCGTTCACAAACACGAACTGGAGTCTCGCGTTGCCACGNTTTAGGGTNGGTAAACTCGCATAACCAGCCAAACTCACTCCGTCCCGGCTGGCTTCAACTGGGATAGCNTTCTCAGTAAAATCTTTNCCCATTACATCAGTAAGTCGCTTTAACCGTGTTTGCATCAACTGCCCTTGCCCCGCATCATAATGCAGNCGGGTTCGCCCATCACTTGTGAGCGTAAACGTCACATCAGGTTNAGACATAGCGAGTTGGTTGATGACATCTACAGCTGCCATTATCTCCGCCCGCTCCGTCTTCATAAATTTTAGCCGAGCAGGCGTGGAAAAAAATAAATCACGAACCTCNATACAAGTACCGAATTCCAAAGCCGCAGGCGCNACGGGCCCACTTATGCCAGATACGACTTCCATTTTCCAAGCATGATCTGCTTCTTTCTTACGACTGGTCAGCGACAAGCGGCTTACCGCGCCAATAGCGGGTAGCGCTTCNCCTCTAAAACCGAGCCAGTTTATTTGGGTAAGGTCATCTCCTGGCATTTTCGATGTGACATGACGCTCGACGGATAAAGGGAGTTCTTCAGAACTCATTCCTTTGCCGTCATCAATCACCGAGAGCAGCGCCTTTCCTCCNTCCCGAAGCGTTATCTGGATACGCTGAGCANCAGCGTCAATTGAGTTTTCGACCAACTCCTTTAAAGCAGCAGCCGGACGCTCAATTACCTCCCCCGCTGCAATCCTGTTCACTAAATGCTCAGGCAGTTGCCGAAGTGCCGATTGGATGCCGTTCATCAAAGATCCGCCAAATATTGGAGAGCCAAGNTTTTACCCTTCTCTACCGCCGGCTGATCAAAAGCATTGACCCCCAGGAGATCCGCCATCACAAATGTCTCTAGAATAAAATGCATCAGNAGGGCGCCTAACACATTTTCATTCAGGCTGCTCAAGTGAAAACTCCTCACTGGGCGCCCTTTATCTATTAGGGCTTGGGATGTCGCCTTATATTCTACCGCCATCAGGTCACCAATCGTGTGTCCGTCAAGCTGTTTGAAAATCGTCTCATTTGTTGGACCGCAACTAAGGAGCTTACCTCTTCCCGAGGTGCCNACACTGATTAAAGTAAACATTTTNTCAGTTGGGCCATCAAGNTACAGCTGTAACTGGCTATGTTGATCAACGGTGCCCAACGCNTCGATCGGAGTTATACCGATTCCATCTTTTCCAAGTGACTCCGCAACCAACTGCCGNTACCAGAGCGTAAAGCTCCGAAGGCGGTCACAGTACGGCATTAGTACGTTTGCGGCGATCTTACACTCCTTCATCAGNGCTACCGTGACAGCTGCACCACGCGCGACTTCCGAACTGTTCGGATCCTCCGTATTTAGGGTCGAGCAAAGAACGGACTCCGCACCTTCTAACANCGCCTTGCTGTCGAGCCCNGCAATCATGGCCGGCAACTGGCCNACTACCGACAAAACAGAAAAACGCCCTCCAATTTCAGGATCGTGGTCAAGCACCGGAATCGATAGAGCTGTGGCGTAGTTGCGCAACGGATTNTCGCTAGGTTCTGTGATGACAATAAAGCGATCTTTCAAGTGGATATTTGCCGATGCGGCAGCAAAAGCAGATAAACAAACCAAAAACTGAGAGATAGTAGAAACAGTTCTTCCAGACTTGCTGATGACAATAAATACAGTGTTGGCTACATCCAGATGCCGTAACAACTTATCAAAAGTGTCCGGATCAATATTATCAATAAAATAGAGTTTTGGANCCATCTGACCGAAAACTCCATCCTGATTNAGTGACGCAAGCATCTGTCCACCAAGGCTGGAACCACCTGTCCCGAGAACAACAACCGCGGTTGCATTAGTGCGAATTTGTTCCGCCAATTCACCAATTTCGGGAAACGACGGTCCTTGGTGGCCCCGACGCCGCAAAGGCAATTTTCCNGCCTCATAACTNTGACGCAACCGACGCAACACCCCGCTACACGCATCAAGTGCCACANCAAAGGCCTGCTCGGAAAGCCTATTAGCCTCCTTTTCACTAGCGATACAACCCCTAAGATCTTGATGATATGCCACTTATAGCGACCTCTAAAACACGCTCAGGATACGACATTTTTTGACACNCCTTGCAGCGTTATCCACCTTATCCAGGTTTGTGATCGTCGCATACATTACTGGTGATTTCNGTCACTAAATTTTTCCAGCCAACACAGCGGCCCAATTTNCGTGACTAGCAAAATAACAAAGTTAGCCCGCTATTTTTTTCTCCTAATGGTTGGCGACGCTCCGTAGGTTACGGGTAGACCGGCCGAAGCATTTTTACGTAATCGTTCTGCCTCCGCAATTGGATCAATGATCAATTCAGTCCCATTTCCCACTTTCCAAAACATTATTTCCTCTATGAGANCGCGGTTTTCGACCAATAAACTACCGTTGTCTCCGTCAATTTTATGTCGAATGCGAGGATCAACGTCGAGNCCGCCGGCACCCTTAAGAAGGGCGACTTCCCCTTCGGACCGTGAACCATCTACAGTCTCTGTTGCACCAAGCAATATGCGTTCCGCCTGTCGACGCAGATCCTCATACTGTGTTCTTGTTTCCCCNGGGGTAGGAGGCCGCAAATNAAAATTTGGCGGAAGGGACAAGGGTGCCCGCTCAACCACGAGGTATTCGTCAGGACTTTGCTTTCCAATACCGAGTGTGTCACGCGCATCTTCGAGGCTACAAGCCGTCAGAAGAGCCATTGTTAGGAGAATAAACCTGGCTATGGGCCAAAATTGTTCGGAGCCGCACACACTCATTTCGGCTTCAATCTACTGTTTCCCTGTGCTGCCAGCAATGATGTGATAAAAAATAACACGACACCGATAGTAATTGAACTATCGGCAACATTAAATGCTGGCCAGTGCCAACCATGAATATGAAAATCCAAAAAATCCACTACTGCCTTCCGAACAAGCCTATCAGTCATATTACCGAACGCACCACCAAGGATCATACCTAGGGCAATAGAAACAAGTANTTCTTTAGTTCTAGCAAGCCATATCAGCAAAACTAAGGCTACGGCTAGCGTGAGAAGCAGCAACGCCCAGCGTGTAAACTCGTCTCCTCGAGCAAACAATCCAAAGCCAATTCCAGTGTTGTAAACCAAAACCAAATTAAAAAAAGGTGTAATCGTGATCCTTTCGTANGGAACTAAGTGATTTAAAACTGTGATTTTACTGATTTGATCTGCGGCAACCACAAGAACTGTTACAACCATTCCTAATCGAAACATCTATTGGACCTAATACGTCACGTTTCTACNGACAANACGCATCTTCCACATANGNCCGGGTGTTCTNCATGTGAGCCCACACTTGAGAGATACTGCCAGCAACGATCGCATTTTCTACCTGTAGGTTTTGTTACCGTCACCGCCACACCTTTTACGTCATTCAGGGTAAACGCGTTAACGGGAGGCTCTTGACACAACGCCGATACCTGAGATGAAATCGACAACTCCGCNAANTCTACTGCTTCCACCAACGCGACATCCGGGGGTTCGGTAAGGTATAGACAGACCGATGCCTCCAGGCTGGAGCCAATCCGCTTTTCTGTACGCTCTACTTCCAGGGCGCCCGTAATCACGCGACGCAAGTCACGGAGTCTCTCCCACCTATTGGCTAGCTCCGCGTCATGCCACTCCTCAGGTAAATCAGGAAAAAGCCGTAGATGCACGCTACCATCTTCGGTTGGAAATCGGGAAAGCCAGGCTTCTTCAGAGGTGAAAGGTAATGCCGGAGCCAACCAGGCGGTAAGGACGCTAAATAGCTGATTGAGAACCGTTCGNGTGGCACGCCGGCGAATACTGTCTAGGCTGTCGCAATAAAGCGAGTCCTTCCTAACATCGAAGTAGAACGCGGATAGATCAGAGGCACAAAAATTGTGCACCGAATTATAGAATGCATGGAAGGTATAGTCCTCGATGGAGGTTCGTAGCACCGCATCGAGCTCACTTAGACGATGCAGCACCCACCTTTCTAATTCAGGCATTTCTGCTAGCGGCACCTGTTCTACTTCTTCAAAATCGTTCAAATTACCAAGTAAAAACCGTAGCGTGTTCCTAAGACGCCGATAATTGTCCACTAACCCTTTAACAATTTCTGGTCCAATTCGCATATCTTCCGTATAGTCGGTAGTTGCCACCCAGAGGCGAAGTATATCTGCNCCACTCTCTTCAATGATACTTTGGGGAGCTACCACGTTACCTACAGATTTTGACATTTTTCGCCCCTCCCCATCCATAACAAAGCCATGGGTTAGAACCTCATTATAGGGAGCNCGNCCTCGCGTGCCGCANGCCTCTAGAAGTGATGAGTGAAACCATCCACGATGTTGATCAGAGCCTTCGACGTATAGATCTGCTGGCCAAGTCTGCGTCTCATCTGGCTCAAGCACAAAACTATGGGTCGAACCTGAATCAAACCAAACATCCAGAATATCCTTGACCTGCATGTAATCTGACGGGTCAAGGTCAGCACCAAGGAACTGTGCTGGATCCGCCGTAAACCATATATCCGCTCCAAACTCTTCGACAGCCTNTGCTACGCGCTCGACAATATTGAAATCGCGCAGGGGCTCACCAGTTTCCTTATGCACAAATACCGCTATCGGAACGCCCCACGCCCGCTGGCGAGACACACACCAGTCAGGACGCGTTTCAACCATTGATCGGATCCGGTTGTGACCTGCCGCCGGAACCCATCTCGTTTCGTCTATGGATCGCAGCGCACTACCCCTAAGACCCGACTCGTCCATGTCAATAAACCACTGCGGTGTATTACGAAAAATTATTGGTTTCTTTGAACGCCAGGAATGTGGATACGAATGAACATAGTTCTCTTTGGCAACCATTGCCCCAAACGCAGTAAGCTGACGAATTACTTCGGGATTCGCTTTATAGACGTGCTCACCTGCAAATAATGGGACACCCTGAAGAAATACTCCATTATCTCCAACAGTATCTGGCACCTCAAGACCGTGCTTTCGCCCCAGCTCAAAGTCATCTGCGCCATGACCCGGTGCAACATGCACAAACCCCGTACCTTGATCAATAGAAACAAAATCACCGTGATATAAAGGTACTGTTATGGCGTAGCCTGCCTCAAAAAGCGGGTGCCGAACAGTGGTGCCCTCGAGTTCGGCACCACGAATGACATCAACCTGTTTCCATTTTTCAATTAACGCTTTCTCGGCCACAGTTTCAGCCAATGGTTCTGCAACCACTATGCGCTCTCCTGCCCGCATGAGAGACTCATCTTTAACTGACATTACCTCGTATATCCCGTATTGGATATGGCCACCAAAGGCGACTGCTCTATTNCCAGGAATGGTCCAAGGCGTAGTAGTCCAAATAACCACCGACGACCCCTCAATCGCAAGATTGGATCCGTTGACCACTGGAAACCGCACGTAGATAGCCGTTGAAGTAATATCTTTGTATTCAACCTCAGCTTCTGCCAAAGCTGTCTGTTCCACCGGTGACCACATTACAGGTTTTGCACCTTTATATAGTGACCCACTCAACAAAAACTTCCCCAACTCGCGGACTATCTGTGCTTCCGCACCAAAACTCATAGTACGGTATGGACGATCCCATGCACCAAGNACGGCGAGTCGCTTAAAATCTGCCATTTGGTCATGGATCCAGTGATCCGCATAGGCACGGCATTCGTTTCTGAATTGAGCAACCGGAACGTCGTCTTTCGACCGACCCTTCTTCCTGTACTCTTGTTCAATTTGCCATTCAATTGGGAGTCCGTGACAATCCCATCCTGGGATAAAGTGTGCATCACAACCCNTCATCTGGCGGCTACGATTGATTAGGTCCTTTAGGATTTTATTCATAGCGGTACCGATATGAATTGATCCGTTCGCGTATGGAGGCCCATCGTGAAGGATGAATTTTTTACGGCCCTTCGAAGCATCTCGCAAACGTTCCCACAANCCTATTTGCTCCCACCTTTCCAGCATCTTCGGTTCACGAGCAGGCAACCCCGCCTTCATTGGAAAGTCGGTGTGAGGCAAAAACAGTGTCGATTTATAGTCAGTATTGGTCATAATGCGGTTACTAGTCAGATGAATATGGAAACAAAACTATCGAGCAATTNTCCTGATTATTGATTAAATGGGGTATGTCCAACATCAATAGGTGGCTTGGAACCTGTCAGCATAAACTTAGCAACACGTGAGTCCTCATCCATTTGTTTCACGAGAGCTTCCGTGGTTTTAAATTTTGCTTCGGGGCGAATCCAATTAAAAAATGCAACGCGTAAATATTTTCCATACAGATCACCNTCATAGCTGAAAAGATGGACTTCTAAAATTGGATCGTTAGCCTTGAACATCGGCCTTACTCCGACGTTAGCCACTGCTGGATGCCAATCCGTACCATTCTCCTGCACTATTCCACACCATACTGCATAAATTCCGAAGGCTGGAATGACGTGGTCGCGGAATTCCATGTTTGCTGTCGGGTACCCTAATTGTCGGCCGCGAGCATCCCCATGCACCACTCGGGCCTCTACCTCCCACATGTGCCCGAGGATTGCTGCAGCCAGTCGGGGCTCGCCATTTTGTAAGTAGGCGCGAGCACGCGTAGANGAGTAGATTTCACCNGCGTTTCCAATTGGAGATACCTCGGTNACTTTAAACCCAAATTTTTGACCCGCCGNAACCAGGAANTGACAATCCCCCGACCTCCCTCGACCAAAACGATAGTCATGGCCGACGATGACATGATTGACGCCTAAGCCACTGACCAACACCTCTGCAACAAAGTCATCAGCAGATTTTTGGCTGAAACTAATCGAAAACGGAAGCATGTAAAGTAATTCCACACCGCATTCTCTTAGTCTCCGCACCTTCACTCTATAAGGTGACAGACGACGTGGCGAAGCATCGGGTCTGAGCACCATTATTGGATGAGGCTCAAAGGTCAGGACGCCAAGCGGCCTACTCGTAGAGTGCCCCAACTCCGCAGCGCGGCCTATGACCCCTCGGTGTCCCAGATGTACCCCATCGAAATTTCCCAAGGCTACTACCGCACCCCGCAGGTTAGTTGGCAGTGCGTGGTATCGTCTTATAATTCGCATCAATGTCGACTTCAGCTTTATACAAATGGTGCTTTGAAAGGGACTTTCAGGTTGTGCAAAGCTCCACTTGTTGAGTATCCAAGAGATTTTTACAAGCCAATTCGTCCAGAAAGTGTTGTTATAGCGACCTTAGGAAGGCGATCAAAGCTTCACGGTCACTCTTTCTCATTGCGCGAACCTCTTCGCGAGCGATCTTTGCTTCGCCATCATGCCAAAGGATGGCTTCCATGAGCCCACGAGCCCGACCATCGTGTAAAAAAAACCGATGCAGATTGACACGATAAACCAAGCCAATACCCCAGAGCGGCGGTGTTCTCCATTCACGGCCGGAAGCTTCATAGTCTGGACGCCCGTCAGCTAGACCGGCACCCATATCATGGAGCAAAAGATCCGTATAAGGGTATATGTTTTGGTTCGCCAACTCAGGGAGCGCTGTATCCTCTCCAGTCTGGAAATTCGGTTTATGACATTCATCACAACCTGCAAAAGCAAACAATGCTTCTCCGCGGCGCACTGTCGGGTCATCGATATTGCGTCGAGCAGGTACCGCCAGCGACCGAGCATATAGCACCAGCCTTTCGAGCCTTTGGTCATCAAGCTCTGGCGTTCCACCGCCGGGTGCGGACAAACACGCATCCTGGACAGAAGGGCAATTCTGTGTAGGGAAAATTGAGGTAGTGATACCCATGTCGCCAGCAGCCGCGCTGGCAACTTGCTGGTGCAAACTAGGTACGTTTGCCTTCCATCCAAATCTTCCAATAGCAATACGTTTTTCCACGGCATCCCATACCCGGTTTACTCTGCCTGACACCCCATTGCCGTCTTGATCTTGTGGGTCAGCNTTAGCCTCAATTGCTTCAGCGGNGATCGCCTCTATGAGGCCCAAGCCATGCGTAGCCGGGGCAACACGGGGCGAATACAAAGTGTCATCCCCGAGGGGACCATAGCCAAGTTCTNCAAACTCATAAATCGGCTCCCGAAGCGAATAAGTTTGACCATCAAGAAATGCGCCTTCAACTTCAAGGTAGCTTATGGTTGCGCGTCCCTCCTTAGGCACACCAAGTATCGCGTTATTCTGGAGTTGGGAACCGTATACAGGATGGGGCGCTGGACCACCTTTTGAATCAACGCCGGGAATACTTAAACGAACTACCATTGCCTTCATTGGCTCATTTGTTGTCTTCGGTGGTCGCCCCCGCCCGTCTTTCAGGTGGCAACCCGAACACGAGACCCGGTTGAAAGTGGGACCTAGCCCATCCATACTCTCGACCGAAGCGGGTGCCGTTACCCAGTTTCTTCGAAAGAGGTGACGACCAAACGCAAAGGCACGCAAGCGGGTTGAGTCTAGATTTGCGAGAGGCGCCGAAAACGCCTCACGAGTGTCCAAATAGGTTGTTGTAGTCCCCCCAGAAAGCGCCGTGGGCTTGAATGTTTCTAAAGGGACGGGATCAGCCAAGTTGTGCCAAACCCACCTATTCCAATCCATCGCATATGGCATTCCTTGTCCAGGGACATAGTCATCCTCTGGACTCATCGGAAGGACTGGCACGTCAGACTGCTTTCGACGGAGTTCCTCGGCAAAAGNTAAACTAACATAGCCAATTATTATNGAAGCCAAACAAAGAGACAGAATGGCAAAANAGCGGCTTATCATCTTGAGTTCTCCACGACCAAAGAATCCCTTCCTTAGCCTTCCTCTCCATCGGTGATACGAACAGAGAGGTCAAGTGTCATGCCAATTTCTTTTAACAAGACGGCCTGCGCCATCAACGCGTCAATGGCAGTCTCCACGTTCTCTCTGTCGGAACTGCCATAGGGAGTACTCAAAACCACGTCAAATGGCGCGCCAATTTTTTCTATCGATGCTTTAGTATGCATTAAGGCTGCTGCCATCTGATCGTCCAGTCCAGGATTTACTAGTTTTATAAGGTCGCTGATTCCGACCCCGGAGTAGTTGTCGTACCGCCCAAAGTATACGTTCTCAATCCCAATGGCATTATACATAAAATCGTTATGGGTATTATCACTAAAACATGAATGTTCGTCTTCTGGATCACCGCTATCTAGAGGAACCGCCATGCGTTCCGAAGCGAGCTCAAATTGCGACATAGTTAACAATCCTGTTAGGATCTTCTCCAAGGCTACACCTTCCGGCATAGAATGGAATGCTCCAGCGTAGTTGTCCGAACCAGGCGTCCATTCNTTTACCAGGAATGCAAGGTCGTCAACTAGTTGTGCCACCACTAAATCTAGGTATCTGCGCCGCCGGTCATTCGTGGTCGTACCAGGGACAAAATCACTAACGGGACGTAGACCTCCTGTTGTTNCGGTCAGGTCCTGTCCCCACAAAAGAAATTCAATAGCATGGTATCCGGTTGATANACTGCGATCGTCATCCACCTGATTTTGCCCAAGTAGCACATCGCGAGTTAGTGGGATCGATATATCTCCGATAATGCCAGCGGTAGGATTTCCTCGAACATAATCAATGTATGCTTCGTCGAGAGGCCACGAATTTAACCTTCCCTCTGGCCCCTCAAACCCACTAGATGAATCATAAAAATCAATGGGACCACCATAGAACCGGAATGCTTCTGATTTACCGTAAGGCTCACGAGCCACCAACCAAGAATTTTTTGCATTCTGGAGAGTCGAGTCATTCGGATTTTCCAGAAGGNCCTCGACTGAGTGTTGGAGATCAAACGCCCTGGTAAGGCTATCGCTATAAGTCCTAAATACGAGCCCCACGTAACTAGCGATATACGATTCTGCCGACGGTACATCTTTTGCCCAAGAGGACAAACTCCCACAGGTTGTCCCAATCGATATCACCGTTACAATCAAGGAAAGGACCAACGATCTGCAGCTTCCGCATAGAGTCATCATTCAGTTGACCTTGCTGACTTAGGCCGAATGTAGCCACCAACATTGGTAAAACTCATCAGTTAATGCAAATCATTCTCAATATCAACTAGTAGTTAGATAAAAATCCTTTCGGCTCAAGGCAAAAATGAGCTTTAAATTGACGAAACCTCGACGCCTCTCTAACTTCAAACTAATTTTTCAACGTACTACTTCCTGATTGTACTATGACCTATAAAGCACCTAGGGGCGCCTGTAATAGTTGCGGTGTGCCACATTCACAAGGTCGCTTGGAACGTTTGCTGCGGGCCGGAACGTTCACAGTAACCGCNGAGACTACGCCGCCGGTAAGCGCTGATCCATCAACCCTTCTAAAGGCAACCGAAAGCTTAGCGGGCCTCGCAGATGCCGTAAATGTGACGGATGGTGCCGGTGCTAAATCTCATATGGCCAGTCTAGCAGCAGCGTCGCTGCTAGTTCAGGTAGGGATTGAACCCGTTCTTCAGTTCACTGTTCGAGACCGTAATAGGATAGCTCTACAGAACGATCTACTGGGTGCTGCAGCACTGGGGATCCCAAATATTTTATGTTTAACCGGCGACAACGTTGATACTGGTGACCAGCCCGAAGCTAAAATGGTTATGGACCTAGATAGCCGCGGATTAATGGCTTTAACACGGGACATGCGTAACCAGCGTCAATTGCCCTCTGGTCGGCCCATCGCTACGCCACCTGGACTATTTATTGGGGCAGCGGATACACCGCAAGATCCAGACAAAGACTGGGACCCGTCTACGTTGAGGGCCAAAATTGAAGCCGGCGCTGAGTTTTTCCAGACTCAATTTTGTTTTGATATTGGTCTTGTTAGGCGGTACATGGACCGCCTTGATGAAGAAGGCATCCTGGAGGAAAGCTACTTTTTGATTGGTATCGGACCCATCCCATCCGTTAAATCAGCTCTTTGGATGAACAAAAACCTTTATGGCGTCCATATTCCGGACGGGATAATCGATCGACTGGAAAAAGCTTCTGACCAGCAAGCTGAAAGCATAAACATCTGCATAGAATTAATACAGCAGTTACGTGAAATAAACGGTGTATCTGGAGTTCATATTATGGGACCGCAGGTGGAGAAAGCTGCGGCACAAGTAATTGCCAACACCGGCATAATGAAAGAACGGGAATGAGTTGGAGGGAACAAATCAGTACCTACAAGTTACCAAAAGTATCAGATAGCACTTGCTAATATCCTTCTTTTCTCCAGGCCATCAGTGCACTGCCCAACAAGAAAAGTAATAGCAAAAATTCGTGGGCTATTGGAACCCGAACCAAGCCGGCTACTCTAAAACTTTCGTTCTTCTGCAAACCGAGCCACCCGGGACCCGTCTTGCTTGCCGACTTGGCTACACTGCGGACGTCCGGGAGGCCCGTCTCGCCCAACCAAGCAATGGAACCGGAGGAAGCCGCTGCTACAGCCGATAGAATCTTGTCGGTCGTCCTCACATCCGCTATTTCTAGCGAGTTTTCTGTACCGACCGTGGCAACAGCAGACAACTGACCGTGGCTGATTTTATAGAGCCCGCGGTCTTGGACGGTTAGCTTAGCCGTTGCCTGACCTCCGCCGGACTCTGTAAACGAAACTACCTCAACTTTTCCATTAGGACCCTTCACAGTGGCCGGCTCCGTAACCGGTGACAAACTTTTGCGAACAATATTGATCTGATGTCGCTCCACCGTTGCCGATAAAAATTCCTCCTCCAAATCAGGTTGTTTCATTAGCCAGTGCACTAATCGTCTCAACAAATCTTGTTGCGGTCCGCCGCCTTCGAAACCGCGCGCCCATAGCCAAGACTGATCTGACAAAAGCTGACCCACCCGACCGTTACCAATTCGATCTAGTACCAGCAGTGGTCTTTTATCAGGACTTTGCATAAGAATCTTGCCCCGTAAAACTTCCGCCTCCATAAGACGAAACCAACGACCCCAAGTTGGCTGGTCAGTACTTTCTCTCTCCTCATCGTTTTTATAAAGGCTTGCGGTAACAGGATGTCGGAGACCTTCCCGAGACAGGAGGGGCAAGAATGCCACCTCACTGACCTTTCCCGTGGGACGCGCCGGCAAAATTTTTGAAAGCGGGGTTGTTGCCAGACTCAGAGACGAAGAAAAAGAAGGACCCGCTATGTCGAGAACAGCTCCCCCAGCCAATACATAGTCTACTAAATTGCTGAGATAGGCTACCGGCAGAATACCACGGCGGTGGTAACGATCGAAAATAACCAAGTCGAACTTCTGTAAATTGGCTGAGAACAGCTCTCCGCTCGGAAATGGAATTAATGATAGCTCACTGACAGGCGTCAAATCTTGCTTATTTGGCGGCCGTAAGACGGTGAAATGCACCAAGTCAACCGCAGGGTCGGCTTTCAACATATTACGGAGAGTTCGTAGACCTGGTCCAGGCTCTCCCGAAACCAACATCACTCGCATTCGTTCACGTACCCCATTTATTGAGGCTACAGAGCGGTTGTTTTCCAGAGTCAATTCTGAAGGTCCCGGTTCAACATCGAATTCAAATGCCATCAGACCTTCGCGATCTAATACAACTTCGATTTCGGTTGGATTTCCTATCTTAACTGAGGTTGTCGACTGTTTTTTTCCGTCAGCGCTCAGCCTGACAGGCACCAACTCACCCCGTGCGTTATAATCTTCGACACGTACCAAAACTTTCACCGTGTCGCCGATTACAGAGTATTTTGGGGCATCCTCAATGATGAGTCGACGGTCTTCCTCGGTGGCATCCCCAGTCAATAGCACGTGGATTGGGCCCGCATATTCAATATGTTCTGAATTCTTTGGCACATCGTGAACCTGTCCATCGGTAATAAAGATTGATCCTGCAACGCGCCCCACAGGTACGTCTGAGAGCACTTCACGGAGCGACTCAAAAAGACGGGTTCCTTCCCCGTCGCCTGCGTCATCGACCACCGTTGAGCGAATTTCAAGATTCAGTAAATTCTCTAGACGGGATCGCAATTCATCCGCTGCAGATTGTGTTGTCTCTAAGCGATCTCCAATTTGTTGACTTTCGGTATGATCAATTACAAGGGCAACAACATCTGGAAGATATTCGCGTTGCTCTTTCACAAATGTTGGATTGAGCAACGCTACGTACCCAGCAATCAGGAAAACCATGCGCCAAAGAACACCAGGGGCTCGCAAATACGCCATTAGCACCAAAATTCCAATGCCCGACACCACAAAGATCACTAGAACTGACCATGGAAGAATTGGATTGATCTCAAATCCTAAGGCTTGCATTGTTCTATTACTCGACGAGCTCGGTGCTACTACGTTTAAGCCGACCAAGAATTGTGGAGATATGCACCTGGTCGGCCTTGTAGTTACCTGTTAACGCATACATAGTTAGGTTGACTCCAAACCGGAACGCAAATTCACGTTGCCGCTCTCCGCCCGGCACAGCCGGAAACAACGGTTTGCCACTGGGAGATAATGCCCAGGCTCCCGCCCAGTCATTGCCACCAACAACCAAGGACGATACGCCATCATTAACTTCGCTGTCGTACTGCTCTACCCAAACCTCACCCGTATCCCAGCGTCCAGGGAACTGGTCTATCAAATAGAAGGACTGGGTGAGCGCATGGCCTCGTGAAACAACTGATAGCGCCGGCAAATTGAGACCGCTGAGCATTTGTTGCAGTAGGGTCGTGGAACCGATCCTTGCTTCGTCAGCCTGGTTACTAATGGCTTGATCCCTCGTATCCAATAGGATCATGCCACCTACTTTTAGGTAATGATCAATATTGGCAAGCGCCNTATCNGACAACAATGGTTGTTGCTCTGTGATCGGCCAGTAGAGCAGGGGNTANAAGACCANNTCGTCTCCTTCTGGATCTACNCCAACGGGTAGCCCTGGCTCCACTGCCGTACGTTGTCGCAAAACCCAACTGAGACCCAAAAGTCCAGCACGGCTTATCACATCAACTGCCTCGGTCCCGGTAAGAACGTATGCCAGATGTATTTTGCGAGTGGCCTCAATTACCATTGAATCACGTGAACTCACCGGAACCTCGTAGCCACTACTTTCTCTGTCGTTTGTTTGGGCCTGTATTGGCCCATTGTGAGTCAATATTAAAGAGGGAAGGAATAACAAAAACCCAACTGCCGAAGTTTTTTTTGCCCACTTTTCTACAGGCAACAAGCCCCGCATCGACAACGCTATGAAAGCGTCCAAGAAGAAAAGGAATANAGCTACCAAAACCAGCCATGGCCGCAGATGAACCTCATCAATTTGCCCAAGAACGGAAGTTTCAATACCTAACGGCAACTCGGTGATTGGGTTCAGCGCCTCAACTTGATCCCCTAAATTAAATGTCCTACTAAACATTTCGGTACCGTATACGCCGGGAGGGTGGAGTTGACTTGGAACCCACTTATCAACATCACTCGCCTTAATAGGTAGTGTGGCCACCTCCGGCGAGCCCAAACGACCGAAACCATCGAGTATTCTGGATGGGAGCAGTAAAGTATTTTCGCTTCTGCTGTTTGCCCCCTCACTAAGTTCTACGATACGGCGCAGCATGTCCACAAATAAACCGGATAATGCGAGATTGGACCAATCTGCATTGGCGGAAGTATGAAATAGAACTAGCCATCCGTCTCCTTTACTTGCACCAGTAACTAAAGGAGTTCCATCCGTCAGTCTCGCCCAGGTGTTTGATGCAAGGTGCATTGATGGTTCAGCCAACACCTGCCGTGTGATTAGGACTTCCTCTGGCACCTCCAGTCCTGCAAAAGGAGAACCAGGCAGGAACGGCCCAAGCCTCATCGGTTCCTGCCAGGACAGCGCACCGCCCAAAGCGCGCGCGCCTGTGCCACGAAGAGGAGTAGGAACCAGTGCATCTATTCCGGTTGCTAACCGAGGTCCGGCAAAACGAACCAATACTCCGCCCCTTTCAATCCAGCTTATCAGTACCTTTTGCTCCTGTTCAGGCAAGTGACCAACGTCTGCCAACATCAAAACGGATAACTCATGGTCAACCAAGGAACCGAGTTCACCTCGCTGAATTTCATTGTAGGGGGCTAGTGCACGTTCCAAGTAGTACAGGTCAGACAGCAGCGGTTGGCTACTTTCGAAGCCACCTCCTGAAATCAAACCGACTGGTCGACGGTGCCATCGCGAGTCGAGCAAGATTACTGAGCCAGCGCCAGATATGCCTTCAATATTGAGTTGGGTAATTTCGTTTCGTACACCGGTTGGAAAATTAACTCGACTTTCGGCTAAGGTCTGGCCATCCCTAAAGTGTACAGGAATACGATCAATCACCTGACCCTCCACGCCTGTAGCACGGACCCACACTGATGACGGAGCGTTGTCACGACTTCTCAGCACTCGGATGACAAACTCTAATCCCGAGTCATCAGGCGCTAGCAACAACATCTGGTTCTCTGAAAGTGACTCCCTATAAATCCGCACTGCCCCAAAACGCTGCAACCCTTTCGCAAATTCCAAAGTTTCATCAGAGCTTCCAACATCCAAACCGTCACTTAGCCAAACGACTGAAGCGTTGTTGCCAATTTCTTCCTGGGTGAACTTCTTATTTAGGTTCGACAATAAAGCATGGCGGTCTGCGGGCCATGGCTGCGGCTCAAGGTTCTTCACAAAACTTTTCGCCTCACTCGGGGTCAACAGTCCGCTGATCCGCATTACCGTCTTGGCACTGCTATCTGCACGAGGCGCGGCAAGCCCGACAATAACATTCTGATTGTCTCTGTCGGCTTGTTCAAGCAAGACCGTGAGGGTGTCAATTCGTTTCTCCCAGTTCGCCGCGGCGGCCCACCCATCATCCACTATGATGAGAAGTGAGCCATCCCCAGAAGACCGCTGAAGAGGATTAATCACTGGACCAGCAATAGAGAGAATTACTAACACCGCAATCAAGACGCGAAGTATGAGCAACCAAATCGGGGTTTTTGCAGGAGTCTGTTCCGTGGAATGGAGCTCCAACATAAACCGAACGGCTGGAAAACGAATAATGCGGGGTGATGGCGGTTTGATCTTCAACAACCACCATATCAGGGGCAAAACAAATAGAGCACCAAATGCCCAGGGAGCAGCAAANCTAAGTCCAGCGAAGCCAAAAATCATACCGGGTAGATTCTCAGCGTGCCGTCCGACGGAAAATATCGGAAAGATTCAANTAAAGTGATAAAAGCGTCANCTCGGCTGGNCGATCTGTTCGGTGAGTTAATANNGTCCAACCCATTTGACTNGCAATTTCCGAAAGACTTTCCTGATGTNCCGCAAAGTGCCTAGCGTAATCTTCCCGTACCGCCTCCACGCGGTTCACAACTACTTCCCCCTCCATTTCTAGATCGACAAAACGGGCACGACCCTGAAAAGGCAGAGTTTCTTCTGCCGGATCCAAAATCTGAACAAGGTGACCACTTAGCCCCTGCCCATTAAACCATTTAAGCGCAGAGCCTATATTACTAATCGGATCCAAAAAGTCTCCCACAAGAATTACTTGAGCGTGTCTGGGTAAAGTGAGCTGGGGCAAGTGACTAATATCCGTGATCTCGCTCGGAGTAGCCAACACGTCGGCCAGTCTCGGCAACACTCCGATACCTCGGAAAGCTTTGCCACCAGTTTCTGCTACTCCGACCTGTTCTCCCGCGCGAAGGAGGAGTGAAGCAAGGGCCAACGACAAAATTAAAGCCCTAACCTCTTTCGTTTCCAAATTCTCTTTGGAGCAAAACTTCATAGATCTTGTATGGTCACACCATAGCCATACACTTTGGGAAGCCTCCCACTCCTGTTCTCTAACATAGGTCCATTGAGATTTAGCCGACTGCCGCCAATCGACCGACGTGACAGGGTCTGTTGGTTGGTAGCGGCGAAACTGCCAAAATGTCTCCCCCGGTCCGGATCGCCGCCGACCGTGAACACCTTGAAGTACNGACNCGGCNACTCGTTGGGCAGCAATAAGAAGNGGCGGCAACNTAANAGCAACAGACTCAGCGCGCCGCTGCAGGTCTTGCGTCAAATGTGCCATNACTTAAGGCCTAACTTGTTTTCAAAGTAGNNTACCATTAGTTNGTATACACAATAACTTTAGGCAAACGACTCACACATCTGCTCGATAACTTGATCAAGCGTTACACCTTCAGCGCGTGCTGCAAAACTAATATTCATTCGATGCCGGAGCACTGGCAGTGCCAACGCCAGTACATCGTCGATCGATGGAGAAACCCGTCCATCAAGAAGGGCTCTTGCCCGAGAGGCCAACATTAAAGCCTGGCCTGCTCTTGGCCCAGGTCCCCACGAAACATTGTTAGTTACCAGGGGTATCTCGCTAGTTGCAGGCCTGCCAGAACGGACAAGTTCCAATATCACTTTAACAACACTTTCCCCTACCGGAATGGTCCTTATCAAGCGCTGTGCTTCCAACAATTTGTCAGCACTAAGAACTTGCTCGACCGGTCTGGTTGCGGCGCTGGTTGTCTCAACGAGCATTTTCCATTCATCGTCAAGTTCGGGATAATCAATATCAACTTGCATCAGAAAACGATCCAGCTGCGCCTCAGGCAATGGATAGGTGCCTTCCTGTTCTATGGGATTCTGAGTCGCAATCACGTGGAAGGGGTTCGGAAGGGCCCGTGGCTGTCCCGCCACCGACACTTCCCGCTCTTGCATGGCCTGGAGCAGTGCCGACTGCGTTCTAGGACTGGCACGATTGATTTCATCAGCCATCAAAAGCTGACAGAATGCCGGGCCTTCAATAAATCGGAAACTTCGCCGCCCAGTCTCACCCTCTTCCAGGACTTCGGACCCGAGGATATCAGCCGGCATCAAATCTGGTGTAAACTGAACACGCTTCTCCGATAGGCCCAGGACCGTTCCTAAAATCTCTGTCAGCCTGGTTTTGGCNAGGCCAGGCACNCCGACNAATAAAACGTGCCCACCCGAAAGCAAGGTAATGAGAACTTGATTAAGAACCTCCTCCTGTCCGAAAATCAANGTCCCAACATGGTCACGCACCCTGCCCATCATCTTAACCAATGAATCGACATGCTGCACCACGTCATCATCAACTTGTTCNGATACAGATGCTATATTCGTCATTCTATTCCTGACCCGCGATAAAGTTTGGAGTATGGACATGAAATCCAGATGTACAACCCCCCTATACGAACTGCTAAAGGGAGCTGAGGAATCTGTGCATACGCAAGCATTGAAGAGAAATACCAACGATAATGCTGACTTTCAAATAGCGCGCGATGGCACTTGGTTCTATCACGGTTCACCAATTCTTCGCAAATCTTTAGTCAAGCTATTCGCAACTGTGTTGACGCGTCAAAGCGATGGCACTTTTTGGCTAGTTACGCCGGTAGAGCGAGCGAAAGTCAACGTTCAATCCGCTCCTTTCATTGCTATTTCAGCAACGAAAACTGGAAGCCAGGACCAACAGTGTTTGACATTCGAAACGAACGTGGGCGATAAAATTGTGGCTGGACCCAAGCATCCAATCCGAGTCGTGCTAGATCCGAGCACAAAGCAACCTGCGCCTTATCTACTGGTTCGCGACGGACTTGAGGCGCTAATTGCAAGAACGGTATTTTATGACTTGGTTTCCTGGGCNGAGGAAGACACTTTGACTGACGAACTAATCATACAAAGCAACCAAATGCGATTTTCGCTCGGAAGTTTGGCAACAGGAGAAAATACAAAATGATGCGGATGCGACTACTTAGAAACTTTCTGAGTCGACGCGAGGACGGGGACAATACAACNGCTCTGAACAAAGAATCCGCAATGTTTTTTAAAAAACCTGTCAACGACCTAACTGCCGCCGCTGTACTTGTGCCAATCATTGATCATCCTGGCGGCCTTACGGTGCTTTTTACGCAGCGTGGGAAGCGATTGAAGGACCACCCAGGNCAAGTNAGCTTTCCTGGAGGCCGGGTGGAAGAGGAAGACAGTGGCCCGATAGATACAGCTCTCCGAGAATCCTCGGAAGAAATTGGACTCGTTCGTACNCAGGTAAAAATCTTAGGGGAATTAGACGTCTGTTTAACCGGAACTGGTTTTCGAGTCGTTCCAATCGTAGGGCTGGTAGAACCACCATTAGAGCTGCANCTAGACAAGTTTGAAGTTGAAGATGTCTTCGAAATACCACTACCATTGGTCCTCGAGCCAAACAATTATCGGAAAGACTATATTGTAACGGAGTCGGGTCATCGTCGTGAATTTTACGTTCTTAACTATCAGGAAAGGCACATATGGGGCGCCACTGCACGAATGCTAGTTGATCTGTGCGACCTTATGGCTGAGTAACACATGAAGCTACTGCTGACAAAAATACTACCTCTGTTGATCCCTATAGCGATTTATGTTGTTTGGCTAATTCATACTCGCAAAAAAGCCAGAACATTGGGCCAACCCAAACCACGAATGAGGGAAGCCCCCTGGTTGACGATGGCATTAACAGGCGTGGCAATACTGATAATATCACTAATTGCTCTTGGCTTGTTCACCGGAGATAAACCTGGCGGGATCTACATGCCTCCCCACATGAAAAATGGTGAAATCATCCCTGGTGAGATTAAACGACAATGATCGTGGACCCGATAACATCAAAAATCCCAGTTCAGGCCTGGATGGAGAAACCTAGCACGCAGACAGTCATGAATGCTCTGCAGAGTGACGGAAGGGACGCTCGATTTGTTGGAGGTTGCGTTCGCGATAGTTTGATTGGACGGAGTGAGATTAGCAACATAGACATTGCGACGCCGATAGAACCGGATGGGGTCATCGCTCTGCTGGAACAAGCTGGGTTACGAGCAATTCCGACTGGGTTGGAGCACGGTACCATAACGGCGGTATTTGAAGGCGAGATTTTCGAAATTACTACGCTCCGCAGAGACATTGATACCGATGGCCGGCACGCGAAAATTGCGTTCTCCGATAATTGGCTGACGGATGCCCAACGGAGAGATTTCACGATCAACGCGATATACTGCGACGTCAAGGGAGCTTTATACGATCCTTTCGGCGGCTCCAAGGACTTGAAATCTGGAAAAGTCCGTTTCGTGGGCAATGCTGAAAAACGAATTAGCGAGGATTTTCTTCGTATACTCAGGTTTTTTCGATTTTATGCTCATTTCGGTTCGAATACACCAGACGCCGAGGCAATCAGTGCTTGCACCAAGTCGGCAGGAAAACTCAAAACGCTTTCAGGAGACCGCATCCGCTCTGAGTTGATAAAATGGCTAGCTGCCCATAGCCCTATCGAATCACTCAAACATGGCACAAGTTGTGGCGTGATAGCCAATATTCTGAACTTTTCTCCAGACACATCAACATTCTCGAAGCTGGAAACTCTTGTGTCAGCAGAGCATAGCTTGCGAATTCCTGACCCGGTTCGACGACTAGCACTCCTCATGTCTCATATAAATCCGTCAAAAAACACATCGCAGCACCTGAATTTCCCACGGAAAACGAAGCGTAGGCTCGAAGCAATGTTGGCCTCAACAGCCGACATTTCGCCAACCTTGGATGACACAGCCGTTCATCGCGAAATCTACCGACTCGGAGTTGAATACGTCGTTGACGTTGCTCTAATGAACTGGGCCCAATCAGCTGCTCAAGATGACGTCACTTGGAAAACATTTATTGATTCCGTCACGCATTGGAGGGCACCACAGTTCCCTATTTCTGGACAGGACATAGTGGACCTCGGTATTCCGCCAGGGCACCAAGTAGGACAGGTGCTTAACGAGGTCGAGGAGTGGTGGATCGCGGGGAATTTTCAATCCACACGTGCCAAAATTTTATCAGAAGCAGGGGCCGTAGTAACCAAATACAAAGGCGCGACGGATCAATAAAATACACTGGATCAATCTTCACCGGCAATAAATTTGGAGTGCTGAACTTCGCGCAACAACGTTATCACACCATCTGCTCCACCATCTGCAATAGCATGAGCAATATCGCCCCACTCCCCGTCCAAGGCACCAAACGGAACCGTATTGTTTTGGGATACAGAACCCAGTTCCTTGCCTTCACCGTCAATGAGAGACCAGTGTACTTCGACGGACTCTCCTTCATTATCGACGCGGATCATGACACTTCCAAGTATCAACAACGCATTGACGTCAAGTTCGGTGGTGAGGACTTGAACCGACCGCTCTACAAGAGCCGAACGCATAGCGGACGTTAACGAAATGCGACCATCTCCAGGTGCACCATCTACTGCACGTAAAACTACTGCAGGCAATGAAGCCACTTGAAGTTCTACGTTGAGTGGTTCTTTCGCATATAGCAGAGAAGCTGTCCGTTGGGCAGCATCACCGGCCAATTGAACTAGGCTTGTTTCTCTGTTCGCAGCGGTTTGTTCAAATAGCCCCACCACGTTTCCATCCGCTGCGATTATTTGCCACGACAAGGAAATCCGGGCATCAGCCGTCGAACTAAGATCTCCTACTAAAAGATAGCTGCCTTGGTTGGCAACCTCCGTGCTAGCCACAATCCCGTGAGCGGTCAACGCTACAACTAGTGCCGAAATTAATTCGCCTTCGAACGATGCATCGGCGTTATCTACACCAGCAAGGAAAATACCAAGTTTTGAATCAAATGCCGGAGGTGTGCTGTACTCCGTTTTAAATAAGGGCTGGAATGGCTTCGGGATGGGTTGACACCCAGCCAAACAATAAAAGGCCAAGATGCCGAATAAGAAAAATTTACCTGCATTCCTCATAACAGTAATGCACAGCTTCCAATGACNGCCAACGCACACAACAGTGCAAAAATCACAATATGTGGCATTNAACTATTCTAATACGACGACCGAAAGCGCTCGTCCATAATCCGCCTCTCCCAAGTGTTGACTTCGCCGGAAACTGAAAAAGTGTTGCTCCTCAGCATACGAGTCTACACTACAACAATCGATTCTCTCAATTCCACANGCTTTTATCCGCATCTCCACAAAGCCACTAAGATCAAAAAGAGAATGCTTCAAACGTGACGCGGGTTTAAAAAACTGTTCATAGCAAGGATCATGCTTCGTAAAACGCCGTACAAACTCGGGTCCCACTTCGTAAGACTTGGCGCCAATGCAAGGCCCTATAGCAGCACGAATGAATTTCGCTTGGGCACCCAACTTAACCATNGATTCTACGCCCGCATCAATGACGCCTGCTAAAGCGCCCCGCCATCCAGCATGAACAACTCCCACTACACTAGAATTGACGTCAGCGAAAATGACCGGAGCACAATCTGCCGTCAATACACCAATTGCAAGTCCCGGTTGATCGGTAACAAGACCATCCGCCTCTACTCCCTTGTTCGTCGTTTTAGCGTAGGCTACNTGAGTGCCGTGCACCTGATTACAAGTCATCAACATATTTGGTGGAAGCCCGATTCTTTTCATGGCGCGTCGTCGGTTCTCTATCACCGCCACCCTTTGATCTCCGCTTCCGTGCCCACAGTTCAAAGACCGGTACACACCTGTCGAAACACCACCGAAACGAGTGAAGAAAGCATGGTTCAGACCATTAACCCTATCCAACAGCCCACTACTTCTAATCACTTTGCTTCGAACCCGGCCATAGACACCATATTTTTTGAGGTAATTGCCATAGCCTGAAACAGCTCGCCCATTAGGTTAGGTTCCGTCAAACGTCTCAGTCCTGAGCATACAACTTGTGCACTTTCAAAATCACCNTCTGCCACCAATCTCTCGGCTCGCACGCCAATACCCAGGGATTTAAGAAAGTCGCCTTGCCCACGAGGCCCATGGACAGACGCTCCGTTTGCCAGTGCTATCTTTGACAACTGTAAAAAATCTACTGCACAAGAAAGGTCTGCTGTTCCAGGATTTAATAGAGGATCATAATATTTATGATTACGGACGCCCTGCAAACTAAAATCCGAATCATTTGAGTGAAAATCCACGATCAATGCAGCTCCACCCCATTTTACCAACCGCCTCGAGATTTCAGACACGATCGCAAGTCCGGTTGGGCAAATTTCAATCCCGTTCCCCAGGATACCTNGATTACTTAACAGTTTCACCGCTGGAGTAACNTCGTTTGATAGTACAAAATGGAACCTCCCTGGATCATTTAAATTGTAGTCGACCAGTCGCTCACGCCACCCTGAGGCCCTGGAAACAAATTGGTGTACCGGGAGCGCATCAAAAAACTCGTTGGCAACGAGTAGTAAAACGCCGTCTGGAACCTCTTCCAAAGTAGAATACCAACTGAGTTTAGGACTCGGGTCTAGAGTCGATAATTTTTTCCCCTGTTGATCGCGAAGCATTGGGCTGGTTTCCACTAGACAAAAATGAACCGCAGCACGAAACTCTACTGAAACCGCAGCTGCACGCCAGAGATCAGCCAGAAGGGTTCCACGGCCTGGGCCAAGTTCCACTAAAAACACAGGGTTTGGCGAGCCCAGTCGCTTCCATGAATCTATGAACCACGCACCCAGCAGTTCGCCAAACATCTGACTAATCTCCGGAGCGGTGACGAAATCTCCGGCGGCGCCGAGCGGCTCACGAGTTCTATAATAGCCAAGGTCTGGATTATTTAGGGCCTCATTCATATAACGAGCAACTGTTAGTGGCCCACTTGCCTCAATTAGACGCCGGATATGAAAAGCCAATGAACCGGTTGAAACACTACTGGTCATCCTGGTCGCTTTGACCTCACGATCAACCAAATTCCCATAAGCGCAAGAGGCATCGAAAGGAGTTGTCCCATAGTAAAATGAGACCAAATGAAACCGATATGGTAGTCCGGTTCACGGAAAGTTTCACTTATTATCCTTGCGACCGCATATCCCAGTAAAAACGTCCCACTTAATAGGCCCGGGCGACGATGCGCACTACCCGCATGAACAAGGAACAACATGATACCGAGCAGTAATACGCCTTCGAGTGCCGCTTCATAAAGCTGACTGGGATGCCTCGCCACATCACCACCGTGCGGAAACACTATGGCCCAAGGTACCTCCGCAGCTCGCCCATATAGCTCACCATTAATAAAATTTGAGACCCGGCCCAACATGAGTCCGAACGGAAATGCTGGAGCAACAGCATCAGCAACTGAAAGGATATTTACCCGTCGGCGGTACGCGAATAAACCAAGGGCCGAGACCACTCCAATCAATCCCCCATGAAATGACATTCCACCCCGCCACACCGCAAAAATAGCCAGTGGATTCTCCACAAAATAGGAAAACTGATAGAACAATACATAACCGAAGCGGCCGCCAACGACCACACCGACCATAATCCATACCAGCAGATCATCCACCATCTCGGTGCTGAAACGAATGCGGTGTGTCTGAACAAGATAACGGACGTACCACCAGCCACCGATTAGCCCTACCACGTAGGCCAATGCATACCAACGGATAGCTACTGGACCCACTTGAACGGCTATTGGATCAATAGCAGGGAATATCAGCCCCACCACTACTTTCTCCAGCCCAAGGCGCAGAAAACTGGCCCAGCCAGCACGTAGCAGCACAACATAGTGTTACGGGCGAACCGGAAGACGCCGTTTGGTTGCGTTTTAGACCGCCACTGCCAACTAGAGATAAGGGTCATCAGTCGCTAGAAAATTCTTTACGTAATCTGCCACGCCTGCTTCTAGACTTGTAAATGGCTTTACAAACCCCGCCGCCCTAAGCCTCGACATCGCAGCCTCTGTAAAATATTGATACCTTTCCCGGATGGAACTGGGCATATCTATGTATTCTACATTTCTTGCTTTGCCAGTCGCCGAAGATANTGCGTCTGCTAANTCCAAAAAACTGCGAGCTCGACCGGTCCCTAAGTTAAATAAACCATTAACATCCGGATTGTCCAACAACCAAAGCATTACGTCGGCACAATCACGAACGTAAATAAAGTCGCGCTGCTGCTCCCCATCTTCACAATCCGGACGGTAGGATTTAAAAAGAGTTATCGACTTTCCAAGTTTGGCCGCATCGTATTTCTGGGCCACAACACTTTTCATCGCCCCTTTATGATACTCGTTAGGCCCGTATACATTGAAAAATTTTAAGCCCGCATATTGAGGGGGCCGAGAACTTGGATCTACCGATAGCCCAGCCACACGCTGATCAAAAAGATGCTTGCTCCAACCATAAGGATTTAAAGGCCTGAGCAAACTCAATTCGGAGGGGTCAAGCCCATCAACAAAACCTCTGCTACCGTCCCCATAAGTTGCAGCAGATGATGCATAAACAAAACGTATGCGGTGTTCAGCGCATAACCACCAAAGACGTAGACTAAAACGAAAATTCTGAGTTAAAACTAGATCGACATTTGTTTCCGTGGTAGAGGAATTGGCCCCCATATGAAAAACGGCTTCGATCTCATATTGCCCGCCGCCACTGGGGCAACCCTGAAGATAGGAAAACAAGTTGTCCGGCGTTATAATATCAGAGACATCTCTTCCTAGTAGGTTCCGCCACTTATTGGCAGTGCCTAGTTCGTCACACACCACTATGTCTTTTCGGCCGCGGGCATTAAGAGCTGCGACCAAATTAGACCCGATAAATCCAGCACCGCCAGTCACAATGATCATTTGTCAAGGTTATAGAACTGACGCAAACTATCGGCAAGTAATTGCAGGTTGACTCATCATGGCTACCAACACCACTGTAGCTGTGTTGTGAGGGAGTAAATAAAGCATGCAAACTGAAAACCGTTTTCTAGACGACCTAGCCCGCCTAGCCGGTGGCGCATTCTCATCGTTTTCCGCGCTTAAGGATGAAACAGAATCACGTGCGATCATCCAGATTGAGCGAATTCTCACTCGTATGAATTTAGTAAGACGTGATGAATTTGAGGCTGTTCGAGCCAGCGCGCTTAAGGCGCGTGAAGAAAGTGCTGCAGTGACAGAACAACTCACGATTGTGCAAGATCAATTAGCTGCTATTAGTAAGACCTCACGTTCTGCCAGACGGCAGAAAAGAAAAAATGAGGAAGGAAAAACCTAGGATTAGAGCAAGTCCGGTTATAAAGGAGGAAGAAGCATGGCGAAGAACACGGATCTAGGCCGGATACTATTAGTAGGCGCAGGCAAGATGGGTGGAGCTCTNATCCAAAGTTGGCTCGAAAAAGGGACTAGAAACCCCAGCGATATTGTACTTGTGGAACCACGTGTCTCACGGGCAAAGTATTTTCGGGATCAATACAATCTCTACACTTTTGAAACTCCCGAAGCGATCAATGCGGGACTCGGGGATGCGATAGTTTTATTCGCAATAAAACCGCAGGTGATGGAAGAAGTAGTGCCACTATACAAGACGTTGATCCAACCGGGCCAACTGGTACTTTCCATAGCAGCCGGNACACCAATAAACTTTTTTGAACGTCAACTGGGTGANCGCGTCCCCGTCGTACGTGCAATGCCCAATACGCCGGCAGCAATNGGACATGGCATTACGGTGCTTTGCGCCAATGACCATGTTACCGACATGCAACGTGCAGACTGTAAAGTTCTTTTAGATGCGGTGGGCGAAACCGTATGGATTGACGATGAAACCCTGATGGATGCTGTTACGGCTATTTCCGGGAGCGGGCCTGCTTACGTTTTTCTCCTAATTGAAGCCATGACCGAAGCCGGCATTGACATTGGGTTACCGCAAGACCTGTCTGCTCAACTAGCAGTATCTACCGTTTCTGGTGCGGGAATACTTGCAAAATCAGCCGATGAACCACCACCCACGCTGCGAAAAAACGTCACAAGCCCAGGGGGTACTACAGCCGCTGCACTTGATGTACTAACGGCCAAGGGTGGGTTAAAATCACTACTGAGCGAGGCTATAAAGGCTGCAAAGAAGCGGGGAGAAGATCTTGCGAAAACTGGTTGATTGTTTTCTACAAGTACACTGAAACAATTACTCAGCACCCAGTATTTGTTCTCCATTTGCTAGGTGTCCAGGATATATGCCGTGCTCACATAGCTGCCTCAGCCCAAGTTGATGATTGGCTAGTACGAATTGGTTGCGCGAAAACTGTTACAAAGTTAGGAACCGGAAAATGACCAACAAACCCCGTTCGCGCCGGAGGCAATCGGGTGACAAACAATCAAAAATGGTAGATGCCGCCATAAATCTCGCTGCACGGCAGGGGTGGAACTCTCTTTCTATAAGCCGGATAGCAAGGGAAGCAAAAATTCCATTCCCAGAAGCACTGGTTATGTTCCCGACCAAACGGATGATACTAAGGTCTTTCCAAGACCGTATCGATGGCGCCGTTGCAGCAGAAACCACACATGATCCTGAAAGCCAATCACCCCGAGATCGGTTATTTGACGTCTTAATGCGCCGACTTGAGATACTAAAGCCCTGGAAAAGCGGGGTGACAGCAATAGCCCATGATATGTTGCGAGACCCCACCGGCTGCTTATGTAGCGCTCTTTCGCTCAATCGATCCATGGCAAAGATGATGGAATGCGCAGAGATATCGTCCGCGGGATTGCAAGGAACAATGCGGGTTCATGGATTGACCTTAATCTATTTGCTGGTTTTGCGCCGCTGGGCATTGGACGATAGTGAAGATTTATCTGCTACCATGGCCGAGTTAGACAAAAGACTTAAAACAACCGAAAGTATTCTGACCCGCATCTGTCCTGGCAGAACAGCCAAGAAACAAGACTGAGTCTTAAACAAATTATTCTGCCCCTCCTCAAATGGGCAACCGTATTAGGGCTCGTAAGCCACCTGCCGCCGACTCGCTTAGCAATAACTCACCGCCGTGATTGCGCACAACATCGCGCGCAATAGTAAGACCAAGGCCTACACCACCGGTCTCAGCATTGCGTGACGGATCAATGCGAAAAAACGGTTTAAACACGGACTCTCTGTGTGCCTGAGGGATTCCAGGCCCATCGTCATCGATCGAAATTTCTACTAACTCCCCTATTTCCCTTGCTACCACACGTATTTCGTAGCTATGCCGNGCCGCGTTGTCGATCAAATTTGTCAATGCGCGCTTAANCGCGTGCTCTCTTACGGTTATCGTAACTGGNGTGACATCATCGAGGATTACGTCCGCTCCGTTTCGACATGCATCTTCTACTACCTCTTCTAGGATATTTTTCAGTGAAACAGGTGCTGGAATTTCGCTGCCTTCCCCCCTAGCAAAAGCAAGATAACCATCCACCATTTTCTCCATCTCGGAGACATCGCCGCGCAACCCGGCGGCATACTCACTTTGCGGCAACATAGCGAGCTGGAGCTTCATTCGAGTCAAGGGAGTTCGGAGATCATGACTAACTCCTGCAAGCATCTCCGTGCGCTGGGAGATTTGGCGCTGAATACGTTCGCGCATCTGGAGAAATGCGTTTGCTGCTTGTCGCACTTCTTGCGCTCCTTCCGGCTTAAAATTAAGAACCTGCATTCCCTTACCAAAACTTTCTGCTGCCTGAGCAAGACGTCTGATCGGGCGAATTTGAAGCCGGAGGAAATATATTGCGATAGANAACAAAATCACCGAAGTTCCAACCATCCAGGCGATAAAAATATAGGTTGTGGAACTAAAAATTCTTTTTCGCGGCGCAACGACCTCTAGAACGCCGCTCTCTAATTGAACCCAAATACTGACNCGTTCACCATCTGTGGTATCAAAGTGGAACGGATGTGACAGCCGNTCTGGCAACACACGTTGTAGCGTCCAATCCACTGCGCCAAAGGCACGGTGTGGTGGCATGATGGCGAGTTTTTCACCTTCATGCCAAAGAGCGGAGAACTCAAAATTATGGCGTGCCCGATCTATAATCCAATCCCGTTCTGGGCCCACCGGATACTTTTCTATGGCCTCCACTAGGACNGCTATATCCCCTCCCAGACCCAGGGCAAGCCGACGGCCAACGTCCTCCCAATGCCTACTAAAAAACACNAACGCCGACACCACCTGTAAAAGTAACAGCGGTACCAAAAGGATTAGCAATGATCTGCCAAAGAAAGAAACCGGCAAGAAACGCCTTTTACGTGCCATCAACGAATATCCAAACTAGTTAACTCGCAAGACATAACCTTCGCCACGTACCGTCAAAAGGTAGCGAGGGTAACGTAGATCGGGTTCGATTTTCCGTCGTAACCGAGCGATCTGAACGTCAACGGTCCTTGGGCTTACACCCATATGATCCGCCAAAAATTCCCGAGACACTGCTGAATCCGCATGCTGCGAAAAAGCACGTAACAATTGCGACTCACTTGTGGTCAATCTGATTGACTCGTCACCACGGTTGAGTTGACCTCGCACTCGGTCAAAAGCAAAAACGCCGAACCTAACCACGTTTCCAGCAGGTACAGAGCGAGCCTGAGCCCTTCGTAGAATAGCGTTCAAACGCAACACTAGTTCGCGTGGCTCAAAAGGTTTTGCCAAGTAGTCATCGGCGCCTCCCTCAAAACCAGCAATTCTGTCCTTCACTTCATCCATTGCTGTTAGAAGCAAAATAGGAACGCTACTCCTATTTCGGAATTCATGCATAAATTGTATGCCATTCTCTCCTGGCATCATCACATCCAGTACCAACGCGTCAAAATCTAGATAATTGAGCTTCTCACGAGCATCAGCTGCGTCATCCGCTGTAACAACCATAAAACCATTTTCTGAGAGAAAATCACGCAACAACGATCTTAAACGCCTGTCGTCATCAACAACCAACACGTGCGGCCGTTCAAATGCGGCCGACCCGTCCCGGGCGTAATGCCCCCCATCACCNACTGTTTCACTCTTAATGCTCACAGTTCCCTCTCAGCAAGAAACTAGAGGTTACCGACAGGTGGGAGTCCCACGCACAAAGGTTTGCATTCGTCACTCGCCCACTTCGGAAACCACTTGTAGTGTGGACTAACTTTCTAGCCAAAAAGGCCTAGTGGCTCGAAGTTGCCTTTGAGTACCGCGTCTGCGTCGACCCCCATCCACTCACCAATCATGCTTGCGTAAACCCGCCGAAAATCTGTCGTGTACAAAAGGTTTCCATCGTCAAGTTCTGTCAGACTGGGAGGCTTACCGTATTGTCCCCCCTTCACCTTATTCCCAACCACGTATACGGGTGTCGCTGTCCCGTGATCAGTGCCTCCACTCGCATTTTCCGGAACACGGCGCCCAAACTCTGTGAAAACCATCATCGCAACGTCATCGCCCCGTCCNATCCGATTCATGTCCTCAATAAAGCCATAGATTGGATCGGAAGCATAGGCTAGGAGACGAGCATGTAAGTCGACTTGGTGNACATGGGTGTCAAAATCGTTGTTCCGGTACTGAACATAATAAAACTGCGTGGGCATGCCAGCGTCAATTAGTGCAGCCACTTTGCGCAAATCCTGCGAGATAGGCAGTCCAAGCCCATAATTTATTGGCGTCGAATAAGCCGCCCATGCTTCTCGAACAAATGCCGCACTCTTTACTGCACTTGAAGCGACGCCACTGACGAAGTCCAGGTTTGGGTTGGTAGAACGGGTAGACCCCGTTAACGCGCTTAGTAGTGGCATTTGCTCGTAGCGCCCGGCCCTAAGAAATCTGGAAGGATCATCGAATACCAAGGGAGTATGAACACGGGAACGAGCAGCAAGTGATTGCTGACTAGCTACGTTGACAATCAAATTTTCCTGGGCCTCCGGACTTAGTGAGTCAGCTGTTCGCCCAACCCATCCCAGCTTTTCTCCAGCAATGGGCACGCCAGTGTGCCAAAAACCCATCGCCGCAAAGTGGGACAGGATCGGGTTTTCNTAGCCACAGCCGTGTACCAAGGCAAAACGCCCATCCTTGTACAGGCGGTCGAAACCTCCCAACGATGGATGAAAGCCAAAATGGTCATCAATTCGAAGCACTTGCTCTGCCGGGATGGCGATCTTAGGCCGCTCCCGATAATATGCATCGTCTCCATACGGGACCACCGTATTGAGGCCATCATTGCCTCCGTCAAGTTCAACGACGACCAAAATTCTTTCTTGATGCGCATTGGCACTAGGCGGTTTTCGATCTGTCTCCATAGCTTGTACAGCACGCTTAAACACGANTGGCAAACCGGCACTGACACCNAACCCTCCAAGACCTTGTCTCAACACTTCTCTCCGGTCCAGCCGAGGACGCCGTGAAAATACCCGAGCACTCATAACATTATCCTTCTCTTATTTACGTCCCTATCCTGCATCACAAGCTTTCTATGAAAGCTGATATTCCGGCGTGCTCATAATCAGATGGACAAGCAACCGAAGTGGCTCCTCTAAATAGCTAATGGACGTAGCAATTTCATTGGTGCCCAATTCGTGATCAAGGAACCACAGAAGCCCGTCTTGGTGTTCTTCCGAAAGCGGCACACGAAGTAACAGCCTTTGAAAATAATTAACAACCTCTGACGTTGTCACCAGACCTTGATCTTGCACTATTCCCACAAGGTCAATTTGTGCAGGCACCCTTGGAATTGGTTTCACTTTCCTCATCGCCGCAACTGTTCCATGATAACCGGCATAACGAGTATTAAATTCCTCATCTGAAACGGCCACCATCATGTCGGAACTCGACATCATGTTCATACTGTTTTCGTTGGCGGCGCCGGCAACGGTTGCACTGGTGATGTCTCTGCCTACCTTTAGTTTTTCCCCAACATCCCGATAAATTTGAGTTAGTTCACGGTCTGGTGCNGAAAACTCATTTACCGAGGGGAACAATACCTGCCGCGCAAAGTTTCCGCGCTCCACGAGCGTAGCAGGGGTAACCCAACTCCGACCACCCTCCCAACCAGCAACATTTGGCGGATAAAACAGTTTCTGCCCGAGAGANGATGTCGCGTCGTGAAAATCTGGAACTCCCGGCAAGGCTCTTACCCCAAGTTTGCGATAGGTCGACAATACCAACTGGACCGGGCTCTTTATCTGGGAGCTGTAGGCATGCGGCGCATAGAAATCGCGCGCTAAAAACATCGATTTTAACAATGGTTTTAGTTCGTAGGANTTATTACGCAACGCTGTTGCCAGCTGCTCGATACGTTGTGCTGGGATATCCGCAGCCACAAAATAACGATAAAGTTTTTTTACGATAAAACGAGCCGTGGCATCGTGGGCCATAACGATATCGATGATTTCGGCACCATCAAAATTTCCTGTCTCTCCAAGAAACGTCTTATCTTCCTCATCATGCAATTCCGCCTTCACCACAAATTTTAAGCTATCATTGGTCCAGCCTGTAAAGGCGCGTGCTGCCTCACGAATATCGTTTTCGGTATAGTTCCCGATCCCCATCGTGAATAGTTCCAGAATCTCTCTGGAAAAATTTTCGTTAGGACTCCCTTTTACGTTTTCCCCTGCGTCAAGAAACACAAGCATTGCCGGGTCCTGAGAGACCGCCAACACCAAGTCACGAAAATTGCCAACACCGTGTTCCCGGAACAAATCAATCTGACGTGCCATCTTACGGTAGTCCCGCACTTTGTCATCGGAAGTAGCAAAGTGCCCATGCCAGAAAAGTGCGATTTTTTCTTCAAAGGGCCTCTGCGTCATCAAGATGCGTTGTGCCCAGTACTGTCCCAAACGATGGCTTTCAAGCCGATTTGACCGAAGATAATAAAAATACTTGTTTACGACATGTTGATACGGCCGGTCTCCTCCAGGTTTGACGGACACACCCATCGAGTGACCCATGTCCCGCGCCCACTGCACGGCTTCCGCGCGGCTCCGTGGAAATGGTTCCATAGCCGCGTCAAAGATCCCAGATTCATCAAATTCCGGTACGATATCGTTATTGATTTTTCCGTAATCTACCAACCAATCCACAGCTTCTTGGGGGGTCATATCTGCCAATGCTTGAATTTCCGCTGGCGTACCACCAAAACCGAGCCGTTCCAGCAGGTGACCGGCACGATCATAGGACCAGTCTGATAGCGTAAGTGGAGTAGGATCACCCTTCCAATTGTCTGGACCCACATCGATAGGTGCCGCTGATACAAGTGAGCTTATCGCNNCAGCAGCAAAACCGGCCAATATTACGCGCCACGGCTTCCACATGACTTCCTCCCATAAGAAACTACTACCTCCGAAGATTATACACAGGTGCGGCTTAGGCGCAAAATCCGCCACTTTTGACGCCATAGAAAAATTCTTATACGGCTAGAAGGATGTAATAGGCGCTAGGGCGCCTAATTTTCTGGAGAGATAAGGTCATTTCTTTTATAGGTGAAATAACAATTCAGTACCCATCCTCCCCCACGGTCTTCCTCGTGGGAAACCATACGGTATAAATGGAGCCCAGAATGCGTCTGTGTCGAGGCCTACTACTTGCCGTAAGCCTTATGGTGACTGGAGACACGGCCGGGGCTGATACCTCTAGTGGACCTGGCTCCGGAGGAACCCCTCCCCCGAAAGAGAGGGGAGAAAGCCAAATGGACTGGCCTCTTGAAAACCGATTGACGGCTCCTATAGTCGATCAATTGTTTCCAGACGCGGATGGGATTGCCAGCATCGACGGCGATCCGCCCGTTGCAACCGTCACCGGGAATGGCGAAACCGTGGGCTACGTATTTTCTACTCATGAGACAGTCCGTCCCACAGGTTATGCAGGAGAATCTTTCGACATTCTGGTCGCGCTCGGTATCGATGGCACGATACGAGGCCACCGGATGTTGGAACACCATGAACCCCTAATTGGGCGGCACAAACTCTCTGGGACACATTTAGACGAATTTTTATCGGAGCTACACGGGCTCGATCTCATAACTGCACAACGGTTTCGACCCACCAACTATGATGGCGTCTCCCGCGCCACAGTCAGTGCGGAAGCAATGAGAAGAGCTACCACGGCAGCAGCCATTACCGTGGGGCAACTTAAAGGGTTGATTTCAGAGGACCGAAGCGGCCTGTGGCTGGATCGCTTTAGCTTTGCNGAATACACGTGGGATGAGTTGGTAGAGGAGGGTTCAATTCGGTCCCTTTCNNTAACCAATAAGGATATTCAGGAAACTTTCTCTCAAAATGGCTCTGGCAACTCACTTTCTGATGACATCGTCGAGCCAGGTAATACCCCAGCTATCACACTCTATACTGCCCTCGTCACACCACCCTCTATTGGGCGCAACCTCTTTGGGTTCAAGGTTTTTCGACAAATGTCACGCGACATAGAATCGGGGGAATATCAGCTAATGATTGTATCCTCGGGAAAATATCGATGGCTTCCGAAGAATCCGTGGAAAGAAGAAATTTTTGACGGAATACGTATTGTCCAAAACGGAAATATAATTCCACTCCGGTCAGAAAACTTTTATGCNGTATACAGGCTCCGGATAAATGGCAANCCGGNTTTNGATCAGGGTGGGTGGTTTCGAATTCCGTCGGATACCAATTTTGATCCGGTGCAGGAATGGACNNTGGAAGTTAGTATTTNTNCTNNNANCNCGTCNNGTNTTNCTANNNANTCAGTCTNNNTTGTCTNTGCCNTANAAAATTCCACCTCACTATGTCATGGGGACTACAAGCGCTCTAGAAGATGCCGGTTTCAAAGAAGCCGAGTATATTGGAATAGGCAACTGGCGAGTCAGCACATTAACGGATTGGCAACGCACGTGGATCGATAAACAATGGTCTATCGTGGGACTAATCCTTCTGCTCACGGCGACGTCGTTAATAATGTTGCTTAGCCATAGGTTAGCCCGCTCAAAACAATTACATCGTACACTTCGTATATTAGTCCTTGGCATAACACTTCTGTGGCTTGGNTGGATAGCAGGCACACANCTTACCATCCTCAGCGTTATTAATTATGTAACCATTGCCATTCGAGGTGCCAATTGGGATTCGGTCCTTTTTGACCCTCTTTTAGTGATTTTGACAGGATACGTCCTCATCACGCTAGTCCTGTGGGGGCGTGGACTGTTCTGTGGTTGGTTATGTCCTTTCGGCGCACTACAAGAGTTGCTCGCCAAGATCGCAACATTCCTTCGCGTTCCACAAGTAAACGTCCGGCACTCCATCCAGAACAAAGCATGGATACTTAAATATGTTTTGGTCACTGGCATCATCGGCTTAACCTTTTATTCCACACACTGGGCGACACAGGCCGCAGAGGTAGAGCCTTTTAAAACAGCGATAACCCTGCGGTTTGATCGCTCCTGGCCATACGTTTTCTACGCTTTNTTATTGCTAAGCCTCGGCTTGTTTATTGAACGCTTCTATTGCCGTTATCTGTGCCCATTGGGGGCAATGCTGGCAATCGCAGGACGGTTTCATTTCTTTAACAGGCTGAAACGCCGCCCTGAATGCGGTAACCCGTGCCACCTGTGCGAGCGTTCCTGCCCGATCGGAGCCATTGCCCCAACAGGCTCCATCAATATGAATGAGTGCCTACAGTGTCTTGATTGTCAGGTAGAGTACTACGACGACACACGTTGTCCGCCGCTGGCACAACTTAAAAAAACGAAACCCCATCCTTTTGATATGGGGATAGCCTCAACATGAAGAGCTACTAGGCCTTGCCCCTCAACACTTCCAAGGCCTTTTATTTTTGGCTCGCTCTAAATGTGCTGCCTGATTCAGGCGTAAGACAAAACCCGTAAGAGATTTTAGTCATCAGGCCGCGGAGCTTGCCACCCTCTCATCACACCGTCTTTAAGCAAGTCCGGGGGCACATAGTCTATGTAGACTGCCTCGAACTGGCCACCTCTTCCAGCCTCAAACCGCATAACCTGATTTTCCAGATATGCGGGGTTGCCACGTAGCCCGACCCATTTACTTGGATCAAACGGTATTCGAAAGACACGAGGCGTATAATCTTTTCCCAATAAATCAACAAAAAGATAAAGCCTCTGATTTTCCTCATCTACTTTAGAAGAGATCACACGGAATTCGTTCTTGGGTTTAAAAGGACTAGCTGCCCCCAGGGAATTAAGATGTGCCATTAAAGGCAACCACAATGCAACGGCGCCAGCAACAACCGCAACAGGTTTAAGCCATCTCCTCTTAAAGAAAACAGCGACCAGGACGATTGATACACAGATTACATGCCCGGCTAGCATTCCGACATAAGTCATGGCATTTTTCTCCTCAACCTATAGGACCGCAAACAAAGTGTCATCGCAAGCTCTCAATAACAAACCAACGTCCAGACTAGTAGGTACAGATAGAACCAACCAAATGCAGCTACTCACCGGAAAATGCCCGCTCAAAGGTGAATACGGTATCTGGTAAATCTGGCTGTAAACCGGGGCTGATGACGAGCGATATACGTTTGAATACACCCCTATTTTCCGTCGCTTCTTGAAGTTTTAAAGCGGTATCTAGCTTGAAAGGGACTTTGTAGTGTTGGGGGGCATCTTCTCCCTCCTTTTGGACCATGACAAAGAACACCTGATCCACCTCACTTACTTCCCAGCCAAGGACCTCATATGTACCGTTGGGTGGCCAAGGATCAGGATACCCCAAGGTTTTGAATGTCACATAAAACGGAAGCCCAAGTGCAAAGATGCCAGCTGCAATTGTGATAGGACGTATCCACCAGCGTCTCAACTCCCCGATGAATAACATCACGAAAAGGAATCCAAGTGTTGCAGCAAAAAGTGAGTAGAAGACGAGATAATTTAAAAGTTCCGCCATTAACTAGTCCTAGCGATGAGCAAGAATTGCTTTCTTTAAATTGTGTATGCTGTCAGGTATCAAGTCTCCGTCACGGTCGAGCGAAAAACGTACAATTGTAATCTCATCTTTCCGCCTCTTCATGAGGATCTCACCCGAATATATTTCCCCTATATCTCCTTTCCCGGTAACTCTCACTTGCACTGGCACAGGAAGTGGTTCGTCATATTCACTGTAGAGATGCAGGTTGATGGTGTATTCACCTGGATCCAAATTACGAATGGACATCCATTCATAATTTAGCTGGGACGAGTCATTAATGATGCCACGATCGTCACGTTCCAGATTGAGCGAGGGACCCGCTGCAAAGATTCCCCAACCTACAGGCTGACCATCAGGACCCATTCCCCACAAATCAACATCATAGGCGGTCCCTGATGGCCAGGTGGCCTCAATTAGGATCTCCGTGCGCAAAGGCACTTCTTCTGGATTATTTATTGGATTAATCAGAAAAGTAAGTAGAAAAATAACGACAATAAGGCTGAAGACCATAAGAAACAGAACGTCCCGAAATGCTATCCCGGCAGGGTCACGTTCTTCACCAAAGAACTCAAAAGGGGCCATTGCCTTCCATTCCGTCTATCCGATTTTCCCTTGCCAATCCCCGGGACCTCTGACCGCACTGTTACGTTCACCGAACGGGAAACGCACACAGAAGTTTATGCGGATTTTTCACCAGCACGAGTCAACTCCGGAATCAGCTCAATATCAGCATGTTCCACTACATCCACCACGAACCCAGCGATTGCTTTTTCTAACAGCTGGTAGTGCAGTTGTAGCCACAGCCCTCCAAGAATTGCTCCGACTAACGTGGTAAAGAGTGCCACTCCCATTCCATTAACGATTTGGCCGAGCACACCTTGTACTCTCTGAAGATTCTCACCACCAGCTAAACTGTCTCCCAGGCCAGCAACTGCAATAACAAAGCCAACTACCGTACCGATGAGACCGAGCAAGATAAGCATGTTCGCAACGTAATGTAGGATCTGTATCGGCATCATCAAACGAACCCTTAGCGCACTCGCCAACATGGTTTGATCCAGTGTCCTACCACCCAATTTTTCACTTTTGATCCTAAGTTTTTTAAAATAGGAGGATGCTGTCCCCTCCGGACTATTGGTTTCAAATCGAACAATTTCCCGGTTAACCGTCACCGTTTGATAACCACTGATGACCCAAAAAACGAAAAACAGAGCCGTCATAACCAGGCTTAGATAACTAGCATCACTTTCAATCACGAGGGCGAGCCAGCCCTGCAACCAAGCAACATAAACCAGAAGCGTGGCGAACGAATTGATAACCAACCATTTGTACAAAAGAGCATTAGGATTATTCATAATAACAATCTTCGCACCCTGTTAAATACGAAAAACTAGGACCAACTCAAGGACTCTGGGAAAACACCACCTGTTTGCAGGTCTCTCTCGTTCGATGCAGGCGATAGCAGCCAAAATCCGGCAACATCTCCATAAGCAGAGACACACGCTGCGTACTTCGGCGGCAGGAAGATACGGATGCGGGTCGCGCCTGTCAACCAACTCGGAAGTATAGAATCGCCGTTNGGATACCGGCTTGAGTCTCCCCAAGANACATTTTTAGTAGCCCTATCAGGNGAGCACTACGTTAGTGCTAAGAGCCTTAAAGGGGTTAGTGACAGCTTATTGTTATCTGGGTNAAAACGTATNTTTGGTTTTAAATCAGGTAGTTACAGGTCTTGTTGCGGCAAGNGGNGGATAGACACCCACTAGAGNTCCCACAATTGATTNCTAAGAATTCCGTTGACTAGCTATTTTCCGTATTTGACAATAATTCAGACAGTATCTTTCAGGGCTGTTGGCTCGTAAGGTGAGCGTGCCGACACACTCTGTAACTGGTCTAATACAAGAGAGTACGGCGGAAACAACAGACCTATTTCAAGGGGAGAGGCCGCATCTAGAAAAATATAACGCAGATAACCGAGGGAGGGATTTGCGAATGTATTCCAAAAAACTTATCGGGTTGCTCTTTGCGTCAACAGCGCTCATAGCAACTACAACAGTTGCACAAGCCGATGTTAGTGACACCGACCTTGCACGTACCGCTGGTTCAGAATGGCTCCATACTAACGGCAGCTATGACGGAACACGTTTTAGCACGTTAACAGAACTTAACCCGTCGAATGCCCATGAGTTGCAAGTGAAATGGATCTATTCGATTGGTGGTGAAACCGATGTGCAGGGATCGCCGATTTATTCCGATGGTATCTTATACTTACCCCAAGACAACGCCGTACATGCTGTCGATGCACAAACTGGTGGTCGGGTATGGAAGTATGAGCACGAACTACCCGAAGACTGGGGTGGACAATTTGTTCCTTTCTTTACAGGAAAACATCGTGGCCTCGCAATTAGTGGCAGTAACATTTATTTCTTATCGAATGAATGTTCACTGGTAGCATTAAATGCAAAGTCCGGGGAAGTCGCTTTTTCTCATAAGATCGATCGTCCTTATCCCAAAGATTTTGAGATGTCAGACGACGGAAACGGCTACTTCTGTACCGTAGCACCGCTTGCGATTCCTGGGGCAATCATTGTTCCAATGAATGCAACAGACACCGGAGGCCTGCAAGGATATGTGCACGGACATGATCCGGAAACAGGTGAACGGCTTTGGTCTGCACCAATGATTCCGCAACCAGGTGACCCGGGTGCAGAAACGTGGCCTGGCGATAGCCGCATCTACGGTGGCGCAGGACCATGGATTACCGGAAGTTGGGATCCAGACCTAAAGATGTACTATACCGGAACGGCAAATGCCTATCCGTGGTCTCCTTATGGCGAACGTGATGGTGCCGGAGCGGGTGGTATGGCCAACGAAGGCGCCGCCGCAATAGTGGCCGTAAACACGGAAACCGGCGAAGTACCTTGGCGTTATACCGTTGTCCCTGGTGATCCATGGGACTATGACGCCATGAATACACCAATGTTGGCAACCATAGATGGCGTACGGACGGTGGTGCAACCAAACAAGACTGGTTTCACACATTATCTTGACGCACGGACTGGCAATTATATTGCTGCTTTACGGCATGCGGATCGGATTAATTGGGCCAAAGGATACGATAGCAATGGCCTGCCGATTTGGGATCACCCGATCCCACCAGAGGGCGAGACCGTCGAGATCTGGCCAAGCCTATTGGGGTCCGTGAATATGTCACCTGCAGCCATTAACCCAAACACGGGTATGGTTTATCTTCCAAGACGTGAAGCTTCGATGAGCTATGCGTTTGAGAAGGTACAGATCGTGAGCAATGTGCGAAATCTCGGTGCCACATTCGAAGTGCTACCCGGTGGTTCAGAAGTGAACTCCGCCCATAGTCTCACCGATGGTGCCGAAATTTGGCGTCATACGGTCGGAATGGACGGGGATGCCGGCGGTATGTTTACCACGGCAGGAAACCTCACGGCTTGGGCCTCGCAAGGTGGCGTAGTGCACGTTGTTAACGCAACTACAGGCGAAATTGTGTACCGTTTTAACACAAATTCNACCTCGCATTCTGGCGGGATAACCTATACATCGGATGGCAGCCAACAGATCACGTTCGCCTTTGGCGGACTACCGACCTTTGGTTCGGCGCCGGATGACAACTCGGTCAATCANTCAAGCGTAATGGTNACNTTTGGTAGGTAGACCTGATCGCCGTTATGTTTGAAAATTCTGTTAAAGGGCGCGCATGTTTTTCATGCGCGCCTATTTTTTTGAAAGGAAATACGCAAAGTGAGACGGGGTAACGTCGTTCCATTTCTTTTCGCCGCTTCTTTACTGGTGGTCTATCTCATTGTTTGTTGGCCCTTCGACNAATCCGCAGTGCTGGCGGCCAACATAGAATCATCAAATCCCTTATCGGGAGACCCGGATGCAATCTCGGCTGGAAAAACAACATATAATGCACATTGCNCTCTGTGCCACGGAATGAGAGCAAACGGACGCGGACACGGCCCTGGGAACACAGCAGACTTGACGAAATTCAAGAAGGGCTATTCATGGTACATGCGGAGGGTGAAAGACGGTAGAGTAGACAAAGGAATGCCAGGCTGGGGTGGCATCCTGAAGGAAGAGGAAATAACTTGGATTGGTGCATACCTCGAAACTTTGGCAACGAAACGCGCAAAGTGGGTAGATCCACCGAAAAACTGATAATGCGAGTGGTCAGACAAATGAATAACTTCCATCACTACAAATTGATAACCGCCACAACGGCGACGATTATTTGCCTAATAACGGCTTGCTATGCTGTTAAACAGGAATTGGCTGCGGCAGAAGTAGAGGTGGCGACAGCAAATTCAGAATACCAGGCTCACCTCGGCCACATAGAGAAAAGTTGGCACGAAACTCCGGATGCGGTTGGCTTGCTTNCTATTCTAATTGAGGAGGCTCAAATAGCTCACGCGCATGCAGNATACGCTATCACGGACGTAGAAGACTACGACAATATTCGACTGCACATACCGCATGTCCGACATGCCATTTCAAGCAACACGGAACCAGGAGGTCCTGGAAAAGGCTTTGGTGTTGAAAGAGCCGCACAAGGTGTTGCCGATCACATGGANTACGCCCGCAACACATCGGATGCGACTGACTCTGTCAAAGTTCATGCGGAACACGTAATTGCATCAGCACAAAATATTGTTGCTTGGAGTAATAAAATTATCCGGATGAGCGATCAACTCATGGGCGGGGCGGGGCCTGTTTGGGTATCCTACTACGCCAAGGAAGTAGCGAAGCGGACGGATTGGATCCTTAATGGAAACGACGCAAATGGCGACGGCAAAATCTCGTGGGCAGAAGGCGAGGGAGGCCTTGCACAAATTCGGCAACACCTTGGTTTCATCGAACGCGAAGGCTGATGCTCCAGGATCGATACGGACCATCCCACTAGTTACGGGAGTGGCCCATTCTGCGGTAAACCTCTTAAAGCTGAGACTGCAAAAAACTCACCCGCGCGAAACGTTACTGGAAACTCATAGATTATGAAAACGATGTTTTGGTGGATACGAAATCCGGTTTGTGTCGCCCTGATCAGCGGACTGACTCTTGTAGCCCCAATAATGATCGACGTGTACCCCATTCGCGCAACCACTGGATCTGCCGCCGATGAGACAGCCGCTTCGGACAGAGACAGCTGGCGGGTAGAAATAAACCGGACCATTGCAAAAACCAACCATTGGAAATGGGCGATCCGCTACGTAGAGCGGNATGCCGATACTTTGATTGTCAGAATCACTGTCAGAAACAATGGCTCGCAACCACGACCTCTTTACCTTGGGCCTGGATTTGAATCGAAAATCGCCCTCATTGATAAAAAAACACAACAACGCTTTCAGTTGTTAAGTGTGTCTGGGGTCTCTGTGGACTTTCTGCGCGTGGATCGAAAGAAATCAGCGCGTACAACATTTGTTTTTCATTACCCAGAGGGACTCCAATCCGTATATTTTTCAAGTGAGTGGCTCACTTTCAACATGGGCGGTGAAAAAAGTGTGATGAACGTCGAGTTTCCAATTTCTCTTCAACCACAAACAAACGAGAGCAACTAGTTGCTGAGACTATTTCCCAAGCCTCAGCGATGTCTCCAAAACTGAGGTATGCCTTGACACAGTTGCTTCGATTGGCAGCCATTGCTGCTTTTTATTGCATACTGACGCCGTTNCCATGTGCGGTCGCTGCACAATATATGGATAATGGAGACTTCATATTTGACATTCGCGAGCCTGACGATATGACTCTCGTTGCTCGTCTGTCCGGACTTACCATCAAACGTGATATTCCTCCAAGAGTTGGTATTATTGAATGTGCACGATGGGCTCGCCAGTTCAGCATCTGGCCATTTTCCGCAGTACATTCGGCAATGGTTCCCAATGAGAAGGGTCGCGTTTGGATTTGCACTGGGAATGCAAACAGCAAACGACTGTCCCGTTCCTATTGCAAACAAATGGGGATGACGTACGTACGGAACGACGGTCCAATAGTAACCTGCCAATTAGGCAACGACACCTAAAGGACAACAAGCGTTGAATATAGTGATGAAATTCCTGGGTCGCTTTCCGATCCCTATGTCAATTCTGATAATTGCATGCTTGGCGGTGTCCTTGTGGACAGTTACTCACTACTTTGAAAATACAATCCGGCCACTTCAAGAGCAGGCTCGGCGTGCTCACATAGAGGGGGAAATAAAAGCGGCTGACTCCTTACTGAAACGAAAACGTTATGACACGGCGGCTCAAGAATACCGTTTTATATTGGACGCATACGACAATGAGTTATTAAAACAAGACAAGGGTCACCTTCATGATGCGATGGGTCTGTCACATTTCGGACTATCCACCCGACAAGATCAAGAGAAGAACCTGAAGCTCGCGATCGAAGATTTTCAGGAGGCGCTTACATATCGCACATCCGACGTCTCGCCCGAATTGTATGGCACAACGTGGAAACACTTAGGGAGAGTCTACGAAAATCTGGCAATCCACCGGAAAAGCGAGGACGACTTCGCTACAGCTATCGATGCATACCAAAAAGCCCTCAGCGTCCAACAGGGGGATACCAATCCCGAAGGTTATGCAACGGCCAAAGCAATGCTAGGTGGAGCATATCGTGAGCTTTACGTCCACTCAGAAGACAAACAACATACAGCTCTTGCGTTCCAACACTATGAGGAAGCCCTGGGCGTTCTGAACCGTGAAGAGTATCCCGAAGGCTTCGGGCTTGTCCTGGTCGAAATTGGGCGTACCTATGTCGCGTTGGCAAAATATTCGCGCCCCACAGGAAATTCGGAAAAAGCGCTGAAGGAATATAAGAAAGCGTTGAGACTTCTAAAATCTGAAAAATTTCCCTCACAATACGCCCGCGTCCACAAATATATTGCCGACGCATACGTTATGCTCACGCAAACAAAGCCAAGAAATCGGAGGGACGAAGCTGAACATGCGCAACGCGTCTACCGTTGGCAACGCAAAGCAAACGAGGCGTACAAGGTGGCTCAGAATTTTGGCTTCAGCGACGAAACGATGGTGAATGCTACGAAGAAAACCTCTCCCCGCTCATCGACGATGACGACTGACAAGGCGGACGACAAAAAGTAGCCTTCCCTATCCCTTCATGACAAGATGGTGCACTAGCAGCCAATATAGCCGCTAACGCCGGATACCGTTGTAATGTGTAACGCAAACATTTCTTTAAATGGATGAATATAATCTTTATCACCAAGAGGACATAGAAAGTGAATTTTCTATTTACAGATCAGCAGCTGCAAATCAGCGAAAGTATAACGAAAATTTGCTCGCAGTTTGACGATGAGTATTGGTTCTCTAGGGACAAAACTGGCGAATTTCCGCATGACTTTTGTTCCGCACTTGCAACGAATGGATGGCTTGGGATCGCAATGCCTGAGGAATACGGCGGCTCTGGCTTGGGGATTACCGAAGCTGCTTTGATGATGAAAGCAATTGCCGAATCTGGCGCGGCAATGAGCGGATGCTCGGCAGTTCACATGAATATTTTTGGCCCTAACGTAATAGTAGTATTCGGAACAGATGAGCAAAAGACGAGAATGCTTCCGCCACTGATCCGTGGCGAAGCACGTGCCTGTTTTGGGGTTACAGAGCCTGACGCAGGATTGGATACCGCCCACCTCAAAACACAGGCGGTNCGGGATGGTGATAAGTACATAGTTCACGGGCGGAAAGTATGGACTTCGACAGCACAAGTTGCGGACAAAATTTTGCTGATTGCTCGTACAAAGCCAGCGGACGAAAACAGCAGAGCAAGCGATGGACTATCTCTCTTTTACACGGACTTAGATAGGNNAAAGGTGGAGGTCCGAGAAATAGAAAAGATGGGCAGAAAAGCTGTTGACTCCAATGAGTTATTTATCGATGGACTAGAAGTCCCGGTTGCCGACCGAATTGGCGAAGAAGGTANGGGTTTTCAGTGCCTGCTTCATGGCTTAAACCCAGAGCGGATCTTGATTGCTGCAGAATCGGTTGGGGTTGGGCACGTCGCACTTTCGCGCGCCACCCAATACGCCAAAGACCGCGTCGTCTTCAATCGACCCATTGGAATGAACCAGGCCATACAACACCCATTAGCAGAATCTTGGTGTGAGTTAGAAGCCGCAAATATAATGTGCTTTAAAGCAGCCACCCTATACGACTCGGGCGCACCTTGCGGAATTGAAGCGAACGCTGCCAAATTTTTGGCTGCAAAGGCTGGTTTTAGAGCTTGTGAACGCGCAATCCTGACCCATGGAGGATATGGTTACGCCAAAGAATTCCATGTTGAGCGCTTTATGCGAGAACAGTGGATAAACAGAATCGCGCCGGTAACAGAGCAATTAATGCTTTGCTATATTGCAGAACGTGCGCTTGGGCTCCCCAAGTCCTACTAAGAGTTACCGCAGGGAGTCAGGCTTCAACTATTGCCCTCCTCCACGAGACTATATCGGAAGTCACAACACCCCGCTCCACGCATGATCGTTTGACTACGGTCTAACTTGAGGCGCGGATTAAAACCGGCACAGAAATGTCCGTCCCTGCCACAGGACAACACGGATCCTAATTCTGAAATCCCCATATCCCGATACATTTCCGCATACCGACATCGGGTAACATTAAAATTGAAACGGCTGTTGGTCTGTTCCAAAACATCAACCTCCAGGGCATCTTCGGCAGTCCACAACTCGAACAATTTTACAAATCCCGCAATGTCATTTGCACCGTCCTGAGATGCCGCGCAATTTTTTCCGTGAGAAATAGCATCACGTTTAATTGCCCGGCTGAGGATACTCCTCGCTGCCTCCTCCCCCAGCTCTGCGACCATTTCTTCATAAATCGGTTTAATGACACGGGCTTCGATTTTACGTCGTTGCAGAATAGGGATCTCATCATGCATTTGGCCGCCTCCCCATAACAGTGACATGAATCCCACTAACTCGTACCTGATAGCGTGGAAGGTCCAACCACCTTCTCTTCCACGAACCGCTTAATTTGCTCATCATCATAACCTGCTTCAAGGAGAATATCCGTTGCATGTTCTCCGAGTTTTGGAGGCAACGACCGCACCTTACCTGGTGTACGGCTCATTTTAACAGGAACGCCGAGCCCCCGATAGGCCCCCCGATTAACTATCATTTCACGCGCCCGAACCTGCTGATGATTCAACACTTGTGGTACGTCCAACACTGGACCTGCGGGAACCCCTTCAGCCAATAATCGTTCCGCCAGCACTGATGCATCTTGATCCTCTAATAAACGAGATAATGTCTCAGTCAAAATTTGTTCGTTGGCCTTACGCGATGCATTGTTGGTAAACCGAGGATCATTTGCTAACTCCGATTTTCCAAGCAGAGTAACTAGTTTGACAAACTGTTGGTCATTCCCTCCAGCAATAAAAATATAACCGTTGGCGGTTTTGAACATTTCGTAGGGTGCTATGTTGGGGTGTGCATTCCCCATTCGGGTCGGAGGATCACCCGTCATAAAGAAATTGGCAGCATGCGGATGCAACAAGCTGACCGAGCTATCAAGCAGGGATACTTCCACTTTTTGACCTAAGCCCGAAGAGGTCCGTTCATAAAGAGCCATAAGAATAGCGTTGGTCGCGTACAGGGCCGTTGCAAGATCTGATATTGGCGTGCCCACCCGCACCGGTGGTCCGNCGGTTGTTCCATTGATACTCGCCAGACCGCTCATCACCTGAGCAATAGCGTCAAATCCTGGACGACCAGAAAGCGGCCCATTGGACCCATAGCCTGTAATTTGGCTGTATATAAGGCCGGGAAACCGTTTACTTATTGTTGTTTCGTAGTCCAATCCCCACTTTTTCATCTGGCCCGATTTGAAGTTCTCAATCAGTACATCTGCTTTGGTCAATAAATTGAGTAGAATATCTTTACCGGTCTGAGTGGCTAAATTTAACGCTATAGAACGCTTGTTTCGATTTACGCCCACAAAATAAGCACTCATCCCATCTTCCGAGAAAGGGGGTCCCCAACGCCGGGTCTCATCACCCTCTAGCGCTTCAATTTTGACTATTTCTGCACCGTGGTCACCTAACATTTGAGTGCAAAATGGACCAGCCAGAATGCGTGTTAGATCTACAATCCGAACGCCCGCAAGAGTACCTTTCCCGTCCTTCATCGATGTTTCCTACCTACAGATTAAAGTGTGTGCAATGCGAATTGATACGAGATTGTACATCTGTAACTGTGTTACATTTTGATNCGCAATCCCTTTGGTACTATGGATTTTTCTGCTNCTTCAAATGCCCCTTGNACCAGGAGTGCTAAGACCGCTGCTGGCACGGCACCGGACAGAATCAGGCCAATGTTATCTAACCGAATTCCCGTCAAAATCGGTTGACCATACCCTCCTGCACCAATCAGAGCGCCCAGAGTCGCGGTCCCCACATTGATGACAGCCGACGTTTTTATCCCAGCCAGGATAGTAGCGCTAGCCAAGGGAATTTCGATCAAGCGAAGCCGGGCTCTGCTTGGTAAACCGATTGCTCGGCCTGACTCAATAATATCTGCCGGAATTCCAGTAAGACCCGCATGTGTGTTGCGAACGATTGGAAGAAGACTATAGAGAAACAGGGCGAGTATAGCCGGGGGACCACCTATGCCAACCAACGGAATCATAAACACGAACAACGCCAGTGATGGTATCGTTTGAATAATTCCTACTATCGAAAGAATGATCTGTCCAATGTTTCGCCGGCGGGCCGAAATGATGCCGAGGGGTAGTGCGACAACTAGGGCAGCAGACAATGAGATCCCGACTAGTTTCAGGTGCTCATACGTGTTTTTTAATAAGCTCTCCAACCAGTTTATCTTTTGAGTTTCTGAAACAATGTCAAAATGCTCCGAGATAAACTCCGCTGCAGCGTCTGATTCATTTAACCCCTCCAACTTCACCCGAGAATTGACCCGCACCATTTCCTTCTCGGTAATACTTCCTTCCAGCCTGTCAATGGCCCGTACAATAGTGGGCGCTTTTTTCCCCCACTCGTCTCTATAAACCAAAACCGCATTGTAAACAGGAAAATGACGAAGATCGTCTTCGAGGACGCGCAACCTATAAAACGCTATCGCAGCATCGGTTGTGTACACATCCATCGCATCGATGTCTCCGGCCTTTAAACCTCGGTAGGCTAGATCATGATCCAACCCGACAACATCTGTGTGGGGAAGTTGATAATGTGCCCGCAGACTGGGCCAGCCGTCACCTCTCTCCATGAACTCATTGCCAAATCCAAAGGATAGCTCAGGATGCTTGCGGAGATCCGAAATCTTTGTAACCCCAAGGGTGGTCGCTCTGGCGTCGAGCATGCCGATTGCGTAGGTATTGTTAAAACCGATTGTCTCAGTCATTTCCAATCCCAGGCGGTGTAATTCTTCACGAAGTTGATCTTCGTTATTCAAGGATTTATTGGAAAAAATTTCATTCGTCAGGGTGCCCGTATATTCCGGATATATGTCTATTTCACCAGCCAACAGAGCATCCCAGAGCACTCTGGTGCCACCGAGTTGCTTATGGTGTCGCACATTCGCACCTTGATCACGAGCTAGATGGGCGATCATCTCNCCAAGGATTACGGATTCCGTAAACGCTTTGGACCCGATCCGCACCTCTTGCGCACTTGCAGCATTTGTGGCGACACATGCCACAAGGAAAACCGCCGTCAACTTCAGATAGCGCAAATTCATGTCTTGTGTTCCAGGATGTCCAAGAGTGTTCGCTGTGCCGATACGAATTCCTCGACAAACGGTTCGCTAGGATTGTTCACAAAGTCTTTTATCGGACCGCGTTGTACAATCGTCCCCTCTCGCAACAACACGATATCGTCACCAAAGAACCCTGCCTCGCCTATGTCATGAGTAACCATGATGACTGTCTTGCCAAGTTGCTGAAATATATCTCGTAGCTCTGTCTGCAGTTGGTACCTCACAATTGGATCTAGTGCACCGAGGGGTTCGTCGAGCATCAATAGCTCTGGATCCAACATTAGTGCTCGGATAAGGGCTACGCGCTGCTTCTGACCGCCGGAGAGTTGTACTGGATAGTGATCCAAAACTTCGCGTGGTAACCGCGTCAGTTCTATCAGTTCTTCTAAGCGATCAGAGATGAGAGATTCTGGGTGTCGTAGATAACGGGACATCAGGGTAGAATTCTCCCTAGCCGTTAAATGCGGAAATAAACCACCACCCTGAATCATGTAACCGAAATTCCGGCGCAGTGTCTCTGCTTTCTCTTCCTCTACTATCAATCCTTTGTAGCTAACTGCGCCGCAATCCGCTTTAATCAGACCCATCATTATTCGTATCAATGTTGATTTTCCGCACCCCGAAGGCCCGATAAAGACGGTTGTACCCCCACGTGATACAACCAGGTTTATATCGATCAACGCACGAAGCGCCCCGTAATTCTTGGATACGTGTTCCAACGCAATCATAGTAGTCAAGCATAGCCGCCTACCACCCGCTAGGAAAGTGTAGGCATCACGACATAGGAGGAACAATATGGCAATTTCTATCGAACGAATGGACCACTTTGTGATCACCGCATCAGACATCGATAAGACAATAAATTTCTACAAGCGCGTTCTAGGCATGTCCGCCATCGTATTTGCAAACGATAGAAAAGCCCTTCGCTTTGGCAACCAAAAGATCAATATTCATCAGGCTGGAAAAGAAGTGAAGCCAAATGCTCAGAATGCGGCCATAGGAACCGCGGATATCTGTTTTATTTCCGAACGCTCACTCGAGACTGTACAAAATCATCTGCAATCCGAACATATTCGCATCGAATATGGTCCAATTGAACAACATGGTGCCGTTGGGATCATGGATTCTGTGTACTTCCGTGATCCAGATGGCAACCTGATCGAAGTTGGCGTGTACCGAAGCACTACCACAAGATAGAACTTAGTGACTTCAACATATGAAAAGGCCCGGCCACATATGCAGCCGGGCCACAAGATCACTTAAACATATGTCACGAAATGTGGAACAAATTTTGAGCCGCTACCATTGCATAGAGCATGGGCAACGATAACATCGTGTTGGTTCGTGAAAACAACATCGCAGTCCTTGCTGCTTTTGCTTTCGCATCCGCTTCAACAGCAACCATACCTAACGCTTTCTGTTGGTTCGGCCAAATAACGAACCACACATTAAACGCCATAATTAATCCTAGCCACATACCAAATCCGATCATGGTATGACCAGCTATTTGACTGTTGATACCAAGCAACAAACCGTCAATCAGGTACCCATTCATTCCAGCCAGCAATGCACCGAACACCACCGTNGAAAGTGCGGACCATCGAAACCAAAACAGTGCCGCAGGTGCAATTACTTTTCCGATCGCCGGTTTTTGCTCATCTGGTATCTTCGGCATACTCGGTATTTGAACGAAATTGAAATACCATAACAAACCTATCCACATCACGCCGCTGAGCACATGTAACCAGCGGATAAAAAAGACTAACCAGGAACCATCTTCCATACTTTGTCTCCTGCCCTCGCGGTATAATTAAGCGCCAATCGCCTGAACCAACAGGACCATGATTACAGTGATAACAAGACCCATCACGAGTGTTGTATGTAACGACTCAAGGGGATTCTTCATACCTCTCGCTCCTTTACTCATCTAACAACTCCGGACAACTTCGGCAACCCNCACACTGATCCGGACACAGCATTCCCAACCATACTTATACCTATAATGATTGCTAGGACCTTATATGCAACTAAAAACGTGGATTAATCCTTTAGCGTGCAATTCTTTGTCACCTGTAACATAGGTTACTNTGAGGGAACGCCAATAAACTGCCTCGGATTAGCAACCCGTAAAAGAAGGGTTCCGTTTTTCAACAAAATGCGCCACGCCTTCCTTGAAGTCCTCACTATCCAAACTATCGTACATTTCGTCAAAAGCNCGATTTACCGAATCCGANAGCGACGTTGCCTGGGTTCGGTACACTTGNTCTTTCATAACACGCAAGGAGCGTGGGGACACCATCGTAGCCAGTTCCCTTGCGTAAACACGAGCAGCATCCATTAAATCCCCGTGTGGGAAAACTTTTCCCACCAACCCCAATTCCCGGGCTTCTTGAGCCGGTATTTTACGAGCCGAAAGCAACAGATCAAGTGCATTTGGGAGACCAACAATTCGGGGCAAAATCCAATCAATTCCATGTTCAGCGATCAAACCGCGCCTAGAAAATGCAGTTGTAAACACCGCNTTGTCAGAGGCAAACCTGACATCANAAAATAACGCCATTACCAAACCCAACCCTGCACAAGGGCCATTTATTGCGGCAATTATCGGTTTCGGTACCGCCGTAAAATACGTATACCGCATACTATAGTCACCCGGCAGGTCGAGTTGTGAATCCATNGGTTGGTGCTGCAAGCGACAACGGTCGGATTCACGTCTGCTNTCGCTATCTTCGGCACTTGAAGCGCTTAAATTCGACATGTCGGCACCGGCGCAAAAACCACGCCCCGCACCCGTAACAATTATTGTCCTCACGCTATCATCCGAACCGGCTGCACTCATAGCCGTCCGCACATCCTCTTCCATCGTCGGGGACCAAGCATTCAGGCGATCTGGTCTATCTAATGTGATCGTAGCGACCCCACCATCAACATCGTAGGAGATGTCGGTGTAGTTCATTCCAAAGTCCTTTCGTATCTCTAGACTCCTATTCCCGCCCGCCCAAGCAAGGTTTGGGCCTCTTTGTGTCTATTGGACAGGCTTGATAGCAATAGCCATAGCATTCCGTCGAATTGGGAACAATTAGGGGAAATTCTGCAGACCCTGCACAAAGCTGTGTGCTATAGTTGGGGCTTAACTCAGAATGTATTNATCTTCCTCCGGAAAGGCCTGACGATGATCCCAGTAAAATGGGGGGTCCTTAGCACGGCAAAGATCGGCCGCGAACGGGTCATTCCCTCAATGCAAAAAGGTCCNTTGTGCGATATCCACGGGATTTCATCACGGGAATCTGCCAAAGCACGTGAGGTTGCTAGTACGCTAGGTATTGGCAAAACCTATGGGTCTTACGAAGAACTTCTAGCAGATCCCATAATAGAAGCGGTTTACAACCCTCTTCCCAATCACCTTCATGTTCCGTGGAGTATCCGGGCCGCGGAAGCGGGAAAGCATGTGTTGTGTGAAAAACCAATCGCAATGAACGCCACCGAAACACGTGAGCTTATCAAGGCCCGGGATCGTTGCGGCGTATTAATCGAAGAAGCCTTTATGCCCCGACATCATCCTCAATGGAAACGGGTACGCCAACTTTTACAGGAAGGGAAAGTGGGCGAAGTCCGGGCTATTCAAGCCGCTTTTAGTTATCACAACNTCAATCCCTCAGACGTACGAAATCAGGCCGACATTGGCGGAGGTGGGCTCTATGATATTGGCAGTTACTGCATCACGCTCACTCGTTACGTGTTTGAAGCGCCCCCNCTCCGTGTCATTGCACTTATTGACTGGGATCCTCAATTCCGCACCGACAAGCTGACTGGAGCGATATTGGACTTTGGAGAAGGACGGCAAGCAAACTTTATCTGCGGAACACAAATGACCCGGTACCAAGGGCTCACCATCCTTGGAACCAAGAGTTGGATTCGGATTGACTGTCCATTTGCAATGCCGGAAGACTGGCGAGCAAAAATTGAGATTGGCGCAAATATTATGCCAGGGTCAGCTGTTGATACGACAGAGTTATTTGACCCAATCGAACAATATATGTTGCAAGGAGAAGAATTCTCCAAACGTATTCGAACGGGTGGCGACAGCATGTTCCCTCTGGAAGACGCCTTAGAAAATATGAAAGTGATTGACGCATTATTTCGTTCCGCTAAATCCCAGTCTTGGGAAATAGTAAATCAGACAGAATAGCCATTAAAATGACTACACCTAATGGTCCAATCAGCGAGGCCGAAAACCGCAAATGGATTGAGCAACTGCCGAAAGCAGAATTACATCTTCATCTTGAAGGCGCCATTCCATTAGAGGCTTTGTGGTCGCTTATCCAGAAGCATGGTGGAGATCCCTCAATCAGCACAAGACAGGATCTTCGTCAGCGACTGACGTATTCGGACTTCCCCGAGTTCATTGAAACTTGGATCTGGAAGAATTCTTTCCTTCAAAACTATGATGATTTTACTTTCATTGCCGAAGAGGTGGCTCTAGATCTCCATCGTCAAAACATTCTCTACGCAGAGTTGTTTTTTTCGCCATCCCGGTTCTCACATCGCGGCATGACAACCGCTGGTTTGTCGGAGGCAATTCGCCGAGGGCTAGCAAAGGTTCCTCAATGCGAAACCTGGCTTATTGCAGATGTGGTCCGTGATCATGGCCCAGAAAGTGCTGCCAAAACACTGATGGAAGCNTCGGACGCGCGTGACAACGGCATTGTTGGCATCGGGATGGGCGGCTCAGAGCATCGGTTTCCGCCTGAGCCCTTTGCTCAGGTGTACGAGGACGCNCGCCNACTTGGATTTAAAACAAGCGCTCATGCAGGAGAGGCTTCCGGGGCAGAAAGCGTAACGGGCGCGATAGATACCCTTTTGATCGATCGCATCGGACACGCAACTCACGCCGANGATGATCCAGCGCTGCTTGAAATCCTAGCGCAACGACAGATCCCCCTAGAGCTATGTCCAATGTCCAACGTGGCGACCGGGGTCATTCCATCCCTCGCCGAGCATCCTGTCCGCCGATATTGGGATATGGGACTGTTAATAACTATNAATACCGATGATCCNGGAATGTTTCACAACCGCCTAGCCGANGAATATTTTCACTTAGGACAGAACATTTGGTTTNACTCCAGATGAGATTCGCACACTCGTANTAAATGCAATTCGAAGTGCTTGGCGNCCCAATACTATAACTGNNCCTCTACTAGATACCTTCCTAAACCATCCCAATTGGACGCTTCCAAAACTTCTCTAGATTTTCATTAGTATGCTATTACAGTTAGTCCACTTTGTAATTGCATCGCTTCAAGCTGACCCCTTTTTCTTTAAAAACTTTCGCATACCCTCAACGTGGGCACCGCGTGCAAACGCCAACCGGATTGCTTGCCGCTCCGACTCCAGTCCGGCAGTCAGGGTTGTCTCATACGAAGCCTTTACGGCTTGCTTCACCAAAGTGGCGCCGATTGGATTCTTTTCCGCTATTTTCACTGCCAAATTTAGCGCCTCTTCTAACGCCTTTCCAGGTGGAGCGAGAGCAGCTACTAACCCAGCGGCGTAAGCAGTAGGCGCATCGATAGGCTCACCTGTTAACATCATTCGCATGGCCAGTCCCTTACCAGCAACACGGGTTAAACGCTGGGTCGCCCCGTCCCCCGGCAAAATGCCTAGATTAATTTCAGGTTGA
>PAVD01000005.1 GCA_002712985.1 Rhodospirillaceae bacterium | reverse complement strand
TAAAGAGGCAAAAGATAATCTTGCACAGGCCAATCTTCGGCTTGTGGTTAATTTGGCTAAAAAATATGTTAATCGCGGGCTACACTTTCTTGATTTGATTCAAGAAGGGAACATCGGTCTCATGAAAGCCGTTGAAAAGTTTGAATTTGAACGTGGTTATAAATTTTCAACCTATGCAACATGGTGGATTAGACAAGCTATAACTCGGTCCATCGCTGATCAGGCAAGAACCATTAGAATTCCCGTACATATGATTGAAACCATAAATAAGCTCGTACGTACTTCCCGCCAGATGCTGCACGAAATCGGACGCGAGCCAACCCCGGATGAATTGGCGATAAAACTGAGCATGCCGATCGAGAAAGTGCAAAAAGTCCTTAAAATTGCTAAGGAACCAATTAGCCTTGAAACCCCTATAGGAGATGAAGAGGATAGTCATCTCGGGGATTTCATAGAAGACAAAAATGCGGTTATACCACTTGATGCCGCTGTCCATTCAAATCTGCGGGAAACTACGACGCGTGTATTATCATCGCTAACTCCTCGCGAGGAACGTGTTCTCCGAATGCGATTTGGCATCGGAATGAATACGGACCACACTCTCGAGGAGGTTGGCCAGCAATTTTCCGTTACGCGCGAGCGTATTAGGCAAATTGAAGCTAAAGCGCTACGCAAGCTGAAACACCCCTCTCGTTCACGCAAACTACGAAGCTTTCTTGATACCTAATACCCTATATTGTTAGTGGATCATGGAATCGTTTCAGAAGAGCTATAAATTTTGACCATAGGAACTTATAGCAAGTCGTTTGCACCGACTTAATCATTGCCCCTGCCTTCGTATATGGTTTGGGCCCGTAGTTCAGCTGGTTAGAACGCGCCGCTCATAACGGTGATGTCGCAGGTTCGAGTCCTGCCGGGCCCACCAATACCGCCATAAGCAAATGGCCCTAAACAAGCGTCANTGTTGCTAACAGCNGCGATCGCCGTTNCCAAAGNCTACNACGNAATTTACCGCGAATGTATTGGNAAGGGCCTTGAGAGGCCCCCTCAAGCATTAAATATCACTGTAAATATCTATTTTAATATGTTTAAAGCACCTTTATACTTCTTCGAGCGACCGTACCTTGCCCAGACAATACCCTTGAGTTAATGTGCCCAGAAATTACATCTGAGTAACCCGGGCTGCCAGCGGTTGGCTGAACACGGAATTTTCGTGGGCAGAAATTGGAAGTTGGCATCACAAAGAATTGGCGGGAACTGGTCATGGAAGCAAAAGTCATCTGGTTGTTCGTGTTCGTGGCNCTGTATTGGGCGTACTGCATTTTCTGGGGCGTGCGAAGTGCCATGGCAGCAAAGACGGCCTCAGATTATTTTATAGCCGGCCGAAAGCTGTCAATTTGGGTNTTTGTCTTGGCGGCTACAGCAACGTCATTTTCTGGATGGACCTTCATGGGGCATCCAGGGCTCATCTATAGAGACGGCTTCCAGTATGCGTATGCATCCTTCTACGCTATCACTATCCCGTTTACCGGCGTTATGTTTCTGAAAAGACAGTGGATGCTTGGAAAGCGGTTTGGATATGTAACTCCNGGAGAAATGNTCGCGGACTATTTCAGGGGAGACATGATCAGAATTTTAGTAGTAGTCGTGGCATTGTTATTCTCCATCCCATACCTTGGTGTTCAACTGGGNGCATCAGGTTTTCTTTTCAATGTCTTAACCGATGACATGATACCACGGGAGTGGGGCATGTGGATTCTTTCATTGGTTGTATTAATTTACGTTGCATCCGGCGGACTNAGNGCTGTGGCGTATGTGGATACACTGCAATGTATTCTACTTGCTTTCGGCATTATCTCGATCGGATTTATAGCGTACAACCAACTTGGTGGATGGAATTCCTTTAACGATGCGATGGCGGCGCTTGGTAAGACAGATCTGGGNANATGGGGTGCCACTGAGGACGGACACAATGCGTATCTCGCAATTCCNGGCGTTATTCAATTTACTGCAGGNCTTGGCGTGGAAACTCCAGTGGGAGGGCTATGGACCGGGATCATGGTGTTGACCTATATGTTTGCGCTGATGGGTATTCAGTCGGCTCCGGCATTTTCAATGTGGTCCTTCTCAAATAACGACCCAACACCCTTCGCACCACAGCAGGTTTGGGCTTCTTCTTTTGGTATTGGNTTAATCCTATTTTTCTTTACTGCAGCGCAAGGCATGGGAGCCCATTTCCTGGGAGCCACACCGGCAATAGGTGATGCAGCAGGAATCTCAAACGTATTGCCAGATTTGACCGCCAATAAGCAGGGAGGGCTGGTGCCACATTACATCAATTTGCTGGGGAATGTAGCACCATGGTTTGTAGGACTTCTGGCGGTATGTGCACTTGCCGCTATGCAATCGACTGGCGCGGCATACATGTCAACGGCTGGCGGAATGCTGACCCGTGACCTATACAAACGTTATCTCAACCCCACCGCTAGTCATGGGACGCAAAAACTATTTGGCCGATTAGGCGTTGCATTCATCGTTATTGCNGCTTTGCTAGTGGCAACATTCTCTCAGGATGCGTTAGTGTTGTTAGGTGGCCTGGCAGTCGCATTCGGATTCCAAATGTGGCCATCATTGGCTGCGATATGTTGGATACCTTGGATAACAAGACAAGGTGCAAGCTGGGGCCTGGTAGTTGGATTACTCGCAGTAATTTTCACNGAAAAATTCGGAATGGCAATAGCAGGGACGTTTGGCATCGACCTACCTTGGGGCAGGTGGCCCTGGACTATCCATTCTGCCGGCTGGGGAATCATCTTCAACTTGGCCGTATGTATTGTAGTTTCTGCAATGACACAAACCGAAGCCGATCGCACTCACCGAATGAAGTTCCATAATTTCCTTCGNGAACACGCTNCTCTTTCTCCGCAAAAGAAAGGACTGGTGCCCGTCGCCTGGATAGTTACCCTTGCATGGTTGTTCTTCGCCATCGGCCCTGGAGCNGTAATTGGCAACACAATATTTGGCGCTCCAAATGAAGGTCCAGAGGGGTGGACATTCGGTATACCATCTATCTGGGCTTGGCAGATCCTATTTTGGATTCTGGGTGTAGCAATGATGTGGTTCTTAGCGTACAGGATGGAAATGTCTTCCCTCCCATCTAAGAAAATTGAAGCACTTACCGATGATATTGGAGATGCGGTAACAAATCCTGCCCAACAAACGTAAAATTGTGTTGTGGCTTGAAACGACGAATGCATAAGAAAACTATATGCAAAAGGGGGCTCAAAGCCCCCTTTTCGGTNCAGGNATCANCCAGTCTGACAATTTACGNGTTGGGTAACGGCNACAATCTTGCTTTCCTCTGACTACTTTATGTTATGGGCATGTTTGCTNGCTGTNGCACTCTGGATACCACTGCGCCATTTAATATGGNTATTGTCAGTGCGACGNCTTTTACGAAAAAAGTTATCGGCAAGCGAAGCGNTACAAAGCAGAATGAAAAAACGGGCTGGNTATACAGCAGCAGTACTTTCGTTGGTTTTCTCAATTTTTTATACCGATTATCTGCTGAGGATACTTTTATGAGCCCGAATGTACTGAAACGGTTCACGGTCATTATGTTTTTGGCGGTTCTAGTCACTGGAGGGGCTACCCTCTTTTATGACAGTTTTTTTGACAGACCAAAAGGAGATTACGAGACTGANCGNGGCGGAATTTTNCTNGCAAGTGGCGATTTTGATGATGCNATGAGTTATTTCAATAAGGCACTCTCANTGTCTCCNAACCACCGAGGCGCCCTCATGGGAAGGGCACTGGTGTTCATTCAAACAGAACAGTACCAAGAAGCGGAGGCAGAACTTGACTATCTAGTTGNATGGCTTGAAAAGANNTTATCANCTGATGACCAAACAGGCNGGGGCGTATTAGCGGCCGCCCACGCNAATAAAGGNATAATACTTGACCGCCAAGGCGCNCACGAAAAGGCTCTNGAAAATTATGTTATNGCGCTACAGACAGACGAAGANTCCGTTGCNGGTCCGGGNCTTGTNCATAAAATTCTATACGATCCAAGGCCCTCNACTGTTCGCGANCGTGCNCGCTATCTTTANGAACAACTGCAATTACCAAAAGAACAACGGGTTATGCGGGTACCAGAGCTTGATGCAAAATCGCGCATGCATAAACCCTGANCGAGTTTTAACCTTAATGAAATCGGACAACTCCCAACACATCTTGAAAAAGCACCAAGACAAAAAACATTGCCGCTATACAACCGAACAGTAGTCTTACAAAATCGGTATTCCCTTCAGAATCTCGGTATCGGATTCCGTGGTAAGCAATGGCCCCTGTAACTGCAAGAAATAAAATATTTAAAAGCGTTTCGTATTCTGACGGTAAATCAAACATATCAATTCGNTGCTTATTTCAAANCTAGCTNCCAGTTTTTATTGAGTNGGTTGANGTTAATNTNGAGGANTGATCTCCNCTTCTTTTGCCCCGAGGTCGTTATCAGTAAGGCAGGGAGGAAAATAAGTGGTGCAGTGCCCATCGTACCGTACCGTGTACAGTGCTAACAAAAGAAAAACAAACAACACTCCCAACAATAGTGAAATTATTTTCACAAAATTCCTTACGTCAATCNACCTGTTCACCCTGAGCGAGTTGAGATCGTGTATGTTGAAACGGGAAGGCTGTTCGTGGAAGTTACACTCAACGTCTCCGAAATATATTCTTCGAGATAAATGTCTCAAGAATGNTGGCGTTTTCCCTAGAATAAAGACATCGTGGAAAAATTCATCTTGTTCATAGGGTTGCATCTCCCTGCCGTACCAGTGTCTAAAGGCTATTTGGAGCAACTGAAATTCGCCGATGTCAAGCAGGTTGGCAACGGAGGTGACCATCGCCCGATCCTGCTTGTTAGTANCATCAGAACACAAAAAAGCCTTAAGAAACTTCATAGTTCCGACCCACCAGTTGATGTCAGTGCTCAGCCTGAAAGCAATTTTAACATTTCAACGACTGTAGTAAACTTAGTTCGGGGCCTACCATTGACCACCCCCCTCATTTCAGCTTCGTTAATCCTTCTCCAATCTGGCACTGCTACAACGTGCGCCCCTCGTGAAGATAATAAATCGTCGAGGCCTGCCGAGCCTTGCCGAAAGGCAGTTAGAGAATCGCCGACAATCCGATCCACCACTTCTCGGGAATCCACACGGTTAGTTCCAATTACCCCAGTTGGACCNCTTCTCGCCCAGCCTACTACATAGACACCTGCCTCAACCCGACCATCTTGGTGTCGNATGGCGCTGCNGCCNTCCCGCNTAGGAACACCTGTGATAGGCGCTGATTGATAACCNATCGCCGGAACCAGCAGGTCCGCANCCAGCATGAAAGTGTCTTTTGTCGCTACCGCCTTCCCATCAACAAGTGTNTTTCGAACCATTTTTACAGCGTTAATTTCCTGCTCTCCGAGAATCCTAACTGGAGACATAAAAAACAGAAGGTGCACATTTACCGATTTNTCCCCCGCATTCTTCTCCGAAAAAGTCCGCAGTACTCTTAAATTTCGTTCTTTCTTTTTTCGTTCCTTTTCCGCTACCGAAGTAGCATCGACAGGGAGGGACCTTGGGTCAACTATCGGTTCTGCGTCCCGCAAGTTTCCAAACTCTGACAATTCTGGAAAACTAAAATTAGCCTCAAGAGGCCCACGTCTTCCAACAACATATATATNGCTCAGCGGAGCGNCTGAAATTGCATCTGCGGCCATCGGGACAATATCTGTAGGAACCAGCTCGGCTTTCGTCTTCGCCAACAGGCGAGCAACGTCAAGGGCCACGTTACCATTTCCCACTATAACCGCTGACTTCGCACGGGACACTAGTTGAAAGAAATCAGGGCTCTCCGGTACACCATTATACCAGCCCACAAAATCCGTAACGGAAACCACACCGTCCAACTCGGCTCCTGGGATATCAAATTGTTTAGGGTATTCCATGCCACAAGCGAGGATTACGACATCGAAGAATGACTTCAATTCCTCATAGCTAACATCTCGTCCCACTTCGACATTCCCTAGGAAACGAATCCCAGGTTTGTCAAATATCTTCTCGTACAATTTGACGACGTTTTTTGTGCTCAAATGATCTGGTGCAACACCGTACCGGACCAAGCCAAAAGGAACTGGCCACCTATCTATAATATCGACTTCACAACCTGGAAATGCCTTCAGCATCGCATCGGCCGCATAAAATCCTGATGGACCTGCACCAACCACTGCAACGGATAAAGTCATTCGTACCAAAACCGCATATATTTGGTCGTTCCTATANGACTAGGAATCATATGTGCAGTCTACGGGTCAAGTTCTGCACCCCAGTAAAAAAATTGTTGTACGTGTTTCCCACATATCTATTCAATACCATAGGACACTACATTAATTCCGGGATATCGTTACTTTAGCAAAAATCAAGGGGCTGCCTTACGGAAATTAGNTCCAAGGACACACTTCAATAGATGGCTCACCCTCTTTCAAGGACCACTGCAATTCCCTGCCCAACACCGATACACATGGTACACAAAGCCCGACGCCCTCCACTCTCTTCTAGCTGATAAACGGCAGTAGTTATTAAACGGGCACCGCTCATACCCAGCGGATGCCCAAGCGCAATGGCACCTCCCTGAGAGTTTACGTTTTCCGAATCATCNGGCAGTCCAAGNTCTCGGAGCACCGCCAAAGCCTGCGCCGCAAACGCCTCATTGAGTTCTATAATATCGAAATCATCTACCGATAGGTTGCACCTTGCCAAAGCCTTGCGACTTGCTGGGACCGGGCCCATTCCCATTATTCGGGGCTCAACACCGGCGGTAGCCATCGTCAGTAAACGTGCACGAGGCGTCAGCCCAAACTTTTTAACCGCAACATCAGACGCTATCAAGAGTGCACAAGCCCCATCATTCACTCCCGCTGCATTGCCAGCGGTGACCGTTCCACCTTCCCTGAATGGTGTCGATAACTTCGATAAGCCGTCCACTGTGGTGTCTGGCCGCGGATGCTCATCCTGATCCACTATCAGGGGATCTCCTTTTCGTTGCGGGATATGGACTGGGGTTATCTCTTTGGCAAATGCCCCATTTTTCTGTGCTACCCCGGCTCTTTGTTGGCTTCGGAAAGCAAAACTATCTTGATCCTCCCGACGAATCTGAAACATCTCAGCAACGTTTTCTGCCGTTTCCGGCATCGAGTCCACACCAAACTGTTTTTTCATCAATTTATTCACAAAACGCCAACCGATTGTCGTGTCATATACGTCCGCTTGGCGCGAGAACGCATTTTCCGCCTTACCCATTACAAACGGAGCCCTAGACATACTTTCAACCCCACCAGCAATAATTAAATCGGCTTCTCCACAACGTATAGCTCGAGCCGCNGTCCCTACTGCGTCCATACTGGACCCACAGAGACGATTGATTGTCACTCCAGAGACCTGCTGCGGAAGTCCGGCAAGCAAACCTGCCATTCGCGCAACATTACGATTATCTTCTCCAGCTTGGTTGGCGCACCCATATATCACATCATCGACCTGAGCCCAGTCTACTCCATGGTTACGCTGCATAAGTCCAGATATCGGCTTTGCGGCAAGGTCATCCGTGCGCACAGAAGATAATACTCCACCATAGCGCCCAATAGGTGTCCGAGTTGCATCACAAATAAAGGCATCACCCATACCAATTCTCCTTCGTACCAACCAACNACTTAAGCGTTGACGCTNCAATCTTTCTACATCTCANGATAAAAGGACAGAGAAACTTATCAGTAATATCAATTATGCTGGTTGACATGTAAACTCAACACCTATGATACGCCGTCATCTAACCGTTTTTGTTATTGCAACTTTATTTGGGACGGCCGCATACGTGACCATGATCGTCCTAAATATTCTGTTCACGACGCTTGGGCTTTAATTTTCAGTGGCCAACTTTCAGTTTCTTCAGAATGGCCCTGATAATGCAACTGGCACTGTCTTGCTGGCACACGGTGCCGGAGCACCAATGGATAGCCCTTTCCTGACCACAATCGCTAAACAACTCGGTGAGAAAAAGAAGAGAATCCTGAGATTTGAGTTTCCGTACATGCAAATGAGGCGTGTGGATGGGAGACGCCGGCCCCCTAATCCAACGAAGATACTGATAGAACACTGGAAAACAATAATAGATGCCATAGATTCAACTAAAAAAATTGTGATCGGAGGAAAATCTTTAGGTGGCCGAGTGGCCAGCATGATAGTTGATGAATCAATCGCTTCTGGTCTGATCTGCCTTGGTTATCCCTTTCACCCACCTGGAAAACCCCATAAGCAACGCGTAGAGCATTTGGCAACGTTACAAACCCCCACCCTTATTCTTCAGGGAGAACGCGACCCTTTNGGAAGTTACAAAGAGGTTGAAAAATATAATTTATCCCCTGCCNTACGCGTTCACTGGCTTGCGGACGGTGACCACTCATTTCAACCACGAAAAAANTCNGGAAAGACCGAGAANAATAACCTCGATGAGGCNATATTGCAGATTTTGGCATTTCTCGAACAACTAAACTGATACGGAGATCATCCTGCTCAGTTGCCTCTTGCCAAAGGCGTCACAAAAGCTTTGCAGTCTTGAGTGCCTGTTTTTGGCGCTTGGCAAGCTTGTTGACTTCGAAATCCTCTATCAAACTCTCAAAAAGTTGGTGCCAATTTATTTTAGCATTCAAGTGCAAGAATACAGAACCCAATCCAATCGCTGCCCTGTCCACTAAGACGAACTCCCTCGGCGGTCTAATCCCACCTAGACGTCGCAGTTCCGCATGGACTTTAGAGGCAACCCGAACACCATATTGACTGCTTTCTCCATCCTGAATTTTTCGTGCGCGATCTTCCAATAATGGTGCATAAACAAAATTGGCCCAAACATTAAGTACATCTATCATCTCTCGCGACAGATCAGTGAAGCCCCAACTCTCATATGCGGAAACTGCCAGGTTATCATCATGTCGGAGAAGAGAGTGATAAAGGTCTATTACGCCCTTTACAAAACTAGGTTCAAATATGCGGATGCAACCAAAGTCTAGTAAATTGATTCTACGATCCGGTCGAGCCGTGTAATTTCCAAGATGCGGGTCCCCATGGATAACACCATAATAGTAAAAGGGAACGTACCATGCTCGAAACATGTTATGAGCGAGTTCATTTCTATGGGATACTGATGCAGAACCAAAGTCTAGCAGCGTCCGTCCCTCCAGCCACGTCATCGTCAAAAGTCTTGCGGTTGAGAGGGATTCCTGTACTTCAGGTACTTCAACGCCTGACTCTTCTCTCAAAATGTTTCTGTACAATTTGATGTGCGCTGCTTCTCGTTCATAATCTAGTTCCTCTCGGAGTCGATCACTAATCTCCTGATAAATTTCACTGGGATCTATGCTGGAATCATAGCGACGGTAGATTTTGAAAATTAGGTTCAGTTGCTTCAGGTCTGCTTCAACGGTGGACGCCATATCCGGATACTGCAATTTACACGCCAACTTCTGTCCGTCTTTGGATTTTGCTAAATGCACCTGTCCCAGGGACGCCGCACGGGCCGCCTCACGTTCAAATTTATCAAATTTTTCCAACCAGGAAGAGCCGAGTTCGTTTGACATCCGCCGCTTGACGAAAAGCCACCCCATAGAGGGCGCATTGGCTTGCAGTTGGCGCAACTCAGCAGCATATTCCGATGGAAGAGCATCCGGAATAGTTGACAACAACTGAGCCACCTTCATCAACGGTCCCTTAAGACCCCCTAACGCCCTACGCAACTCCTCCGCATGCCGACGACGATCCAACGAAATACCAAGATAACGCTCACTGGCTAATTTTGCTGCTAACCCACCCACATCCCTAGATACTTTGGCGTACCTCCGAATACGTCCCGTCAATCTATTTTCGTCGGACTGGTCCACGATTTAGCAAAACTCCTGCTCTAGCTCATCAATTAAACTTTCGACTACGCCCAACCCCTTGTTCCAGAACAACGGATCACTTGCATCGAGTCCAAAAGGTTTAAGTAATTCACCATGTCGTTTAGATCCACCAGATGACAACATGCCCAAATACTTCTTTTCAAAATCTGGGAAAGATGATTGGTACAAACCATACAATGCGTTTACCAGGCAGTCACCGAACGCATATGCATAAACATAGAAGGGGGTATGAATAAAATGAGGGATATAAGACCAGTACACTCTATAATCATTATGCAACCTAATCTTTGGCCCTAAACTTTCGCTCTGCACGTCCATCCAAGCATCCGAAATCACATCGGTGCTCAACTCTCCTTTCGGACGCAACTCGTGCAATCTCTGTTCAAACTGACAAAACGCAACTTGACGTACCACGGTATTGAGCATGTCCTCTACTTTTCCCGCTAACATAATACGGCGGCGTGTGGTGTCCTGCTCGGCATTAAGAATAGCCCTAAATGTTAACTGCTCACCGAACACGCTGGCGGTCTCTGCCAACGTAAGTGGTGTATCAGCCATCAGAGCACCCTGCTCCGCAGACAGAACCTGGTGTACCCCGTGCCCTAATTCATGAGCCAACGTCATTACGTCACGGGTGCGTCCCTGGTAATTCAGCAAAATATATGGATGAACCGAGGGAACTGTCGGATGAGAGAATGCCCCAGGAGTTTTACCAGGACGCACCCTAGCATCAATCCAGTTGTTCTCGAAAAACAGCGAACCTATATCACCCATTCTTGTGGAAAATGCATAGTAGGAAGACAACACCGTTTGCTTAGCATCCTCCCAGTCGATTAGTCGATTATCAGCTTCAGGAAGCGGTGCATTACGATCCCAATATTCGAGCATTTGAAATCCCAACCATTGAGCCTTTATCTTGTAATACCGATGTGACAGTCTCGGATAACTTTGCTGCACAGAACTGATTAGCGCCTCAACTACCTTGTCCTCCACCATATTCTCCAGATTNCGGGAGGAAATAGGTGAGGGAAANCGCCGGGTTCGGTCTTCAATCTCCTTATCTTTAATTAATGTGTTGGTAATTAACGTCAGAGACTTAATATTTAGTCTCAGAACGCGCGCAATTTCTTCCGCCATTCCTTGGCGTACAGTCCTATCCGGAGACGATAGGAGATCAAAAGCTTCGGAACTATTCAAAGTCTTTCCATTATACGAGAATTCTAGGCCTGCAACGGTTTCATCGAACAAACGAATCCAAGCACCGCGGCCAGAGACATATTTTTCATGGAGGATAGCCTCAACATCATCAGAAAGTTGATACGGTCGAAATACACGCCTGTCTCTTATCCACGGACCGTATTCTGCCAAGGCAGGCGTCTTCATCAGTTCTGACAGCCTCTCCTCTTCAATTCTATTTAATTCCAACGTTACAAAGAGCACATTAGTGGATATATCGGTGCAGCGTTCCTGCATGGTTTGGAAAAACTGGCTGACACTTGGATTACCCGTGTCGGCTGCATACAGCAACTGAGCATAGCTAATGATGCGACCGAGCGTATCCTGAAGGCGTTCAAATTGCTGTATGAGTTTTGCAAGCTCATTTCCATCAAGTTCATGTATGCGGCCGTTATACCGATCCGATAAGCCCTTGGCTTTCACCGATGCTTCTTCCAAAGAAGCCGTAAGTTCCGGAGATTCCTGACCCACGAACAAGTCATCCAAATTCCACTCTGGAGACGTACTTTGATCAGGTTCTGGCTCAGACATTTCGCGTCCTCCTTGTTATACTGAAGATATGAGGAGCCTGATGTCCACAGCCAAGGCCTAAAGTAAAATATCTACGAAACATTTCTAATGTAGTAGAGTACGACACAAGGGAGAAGTGGAACGATGGAACTAAACCATTGGCCCAATCTAGTCACGATGTTCATTCAACAAGCNCAACGTAAAGGAGATGCGCCCTTTTTATGGGAAAAGCGTGACACCAAGTGGCATTCCACTACTTGGAACGAGGCATTGAGGCAAATAGAAAGTTTGGCAAATGCCCTACGGTCGTACGGTCTTGATAGTGGAGACCGTGTAGTTTTAGTAGCAGACAATTCACCTGAATGGGCGATCGCGGATTTTGCCATCATGGCGGCAGGTGGCATCACGGTCCCCGCATACGTCACCAATACCGCCAGTGACCACAAACATATCCTCAACGACAGCGGCGCAACCATGGCGATCGTATCTACTGCTAGGTTGGCACGTCCTTTATTGGAGGCNGCAGAGGAAACGAACACTCTTTCGCGGTTGATCACTATTGAGCCGCTGGCGAACCCAGCAGAAAATAAACTAGAAACTACCTTGTGGACTCAAGCATTAGATGTTGGTTCCTCTCAGGAGGGCAGCCTACTAGATGATGCCGCTAATATTAAGCAGGACGCCCTTGCGTGCCTGATATACACGTCCGGAACCGGAGGAACGCCGAAAGGGGTAATGCTGAGCCACCGAGCGATTCTATGCAATTGTGTTGGCGCGTACCATCTCTTGAAAGAACTCGGACTTGACGACGAAGTCTTCCTTTCTTTTCTTCCGCTATCGCACTCCTACGAGCACAGTTGTGGACTTATGTTTCCGGTCGCGATTGGTGCACAGATTTATTATGCAGAAGGAATTGACAAACTCTCCTCGAATTTAACTGAGGTACGCCCAACTATCATGACCAGCGTACCCCGCCTTTATGAGGTAATGCGCCTGAAAATTCTCGATGGTATCCGCAGAACAGGAGGACTCAAGGAAAAGCTTTTTAAGCTCACCTTACATTTGGGACAAAAGGCATATATCACGAAAAGACAATTGCCAATGTTTGAGAGGTTTCTCGATAGACTGATGGATAGATTAGTTAGAGGGAAAGTACGTGGGCGTTTTGGAGGACGATTAAAAGCGATGGTGTCCGGCGGCGCCCCATTGAATCTTGATGTAGGTGTATTCTTTACCGCACTTGGACTGCGCCTTCTGCAAGGATATGGACAAACGGAGGCAGCGCCAGTAGTGAGCTGCAATCCGTCATCAAAAATTAAACTGGATACGGTCGGACCTGCACTAAAACACGTGGAAGTGAGAATAGCGAACGATGGAGAGATTCTTGTCAGGGGTCCGTTGCTGATGAACGGATATTGGGGACAACCTGAAATGACCAATCAAACCATAAGGGACGGATGGCTCCACACAGGCGATATCGGGGAATTTGATGAAGATAGTTACATTCGGATCACGGACCGAAAAAAGGATATTATCGTTCTTTCGGGAGGAGACAATGTTTCGCCACAACGGGTTGAAGGCATCCTTTGTTTGGAACCAGAGATTGAACAGGCCATGGTAGTAGGCGATAAACGTCAGCATCTATCCGCAATATTGGTGCCTTCAGCAGAATTTCTAGAAAACTGGGCTGTGGCCAGCGGCACCACGAACCTCCTTAGCGAGCTTAAAAACGACTCAAAACTACACAAAGCGCTCCTGCCCACCGTTAGTCGGGCAAACAAAAGCCTTTCAGTTATTGAGCAAGTGAGGCGATTTAGCATTGCTGATCAGCCATTCTCTGTTGAGAACGAAATGTTGACACCGACCATGAAAAATCGTCGCCATAAGATAGTTNANTACTATCAAGAAGCGATCACTTCGCTCTACGAGAAATAATTGATAAAAACGGGAAACANCCAGTCANAATAACCACCGGGACACCCCCTCTACCCGTCAAAATATGCCGGAANCCCGCGGCNCGATGTATATAAAACAACGGTTTAAATCACCCGGTCTGTCTGTGGGTCGATCAAATGCACCTTATNCGGATCAAAGAAGAGCATTGTTGTTTTNCCTGGTTTCGGATCTGCATCAGGAGATACGCGCCCACAGAGTTCAACACCGTTAATGGTGAAATAAACCATCGTCTCCATACCCAACGGTTCAATAAANTTCACCATCACCTCAACCTGAACTTCATTACNATCTCGTTTTTCATGAACGTGCTCTGGCCTGATACCCATTACNAGATCATTTCCCAANTACGGTTCGTATCGNGAGTGGTGTTCNGGAGCNGNACGAAGTTCCAGTCCGCCTTCTACTCGNACCCAGATGTCATCCGACTCTTTTNCTAANGTACATTTCATAAAGTTCATCGCCGGAGAGCCAATAAATCCCGCAACAAAACGTGTCTGCGGCTGATGGTATAACTCTCCAGGAGTGCCAACCTGCTCAATTAATCCGTTATTCATTACAACTACTCGGTCGGCTAAAGTCATCGCTTCCACTTGGTCGTGGGTAACGTAGACAGTGGTTGTATTTAAATGCTGGTGCACNCGTTTGATCTCAATGCGCATCTGGCCACGCAGCTTCGCATCAAGATTACTCAGGGGTTCATCAAATAAAAACACTCTCGGATTGCGAACGATTGCTCTCCCCATAGCAACGCGTTGGCGTTGACCTCCAGACAACTGTTTTGGGCGACGCTCCAACAACTCCGTGATGCCAAGAACCTCTGCAGCATCTTCAACCCGTGTTTGTATTTCAGCTTTCGGGTATTTTCGCAAACGAAGACCAAATGACATGTTTTGGAATACAGTCATATGCGGATAAAGTGCATAGTTTTGGAACACCATTGCGATATCCCGATCTTTAGGAGGGACATCATTTACCAGTTCACCTTCAATCCGGATATCGCCCTGNGTAATCTCTTCAAGTCCNGCAATCATTCGTAACGTGGTGCTCTTNCCACACCCAGACGGCCCCACGAGCACCAAAAATTCTTTATCCGCTATTTCCAAGTTTATGCCGCATACAGCCTCTGTNCGGTCAAAAACCTTGTGCAAATCCTTAAGGGATACGTCNGCCATCCAACTCAACCTTTCGTCGCACCGGAAGTCAATCCAGCAATATAATAGTCCATCAAAAATGCATATAAAATTACTGGGGGGGCTGCAGCTAGTAATGCCCCCGCCATTAAACCACCCCAGTGGAAGACATCTCCTTTAATAAGGGTTGTAACGGTACCAACCGTCAATACCATCTGATTGTCGCTGTAGATATATGCAAGAGGATATAGGAATGAAGCCCAAGAAACGGTGAATGCAAAAATAGTTGCAGCTACCAGGCCTGGCAGAGCCACCGGTATGAAGACTTTCAGCAGCATTTGCATATGATTGGCACCGTCAATTAGNGCCGCCTCATCCAGCTCCTTAGGAATAGACGCGAAATAACCAATCATGATCCATGTACAAAAAGGNACCGTGAGTGTGGGATATACCAAAACCAAGACCCAATAGGAATTTAAGAGACCAAGACCTCCCACTATTTTGAATAAAGGTATAAATAACAGCGNGTCGGGCACTAAATATACGAGGAACACGCCCGTTGCGATGACCCCCGAACCCCAAAATCCTAAACGGGAGAGTGCGTATGCCGCAAGAACGCTTATCACCATGGTGATCGCTACCACAAAGATCNCAACAATTACNGTGTTCTTGAAATATGTGAGAAACGCAGTTTCTGTTAATAAATGCTTATAGTGTTCCGTTGTGACACCTTGCTCAATAATCCATGGATTCGTGGCTAAGTTGGCAATCTCGNCATTAGTCTTCAGAGAAGTCACCAGCATATATAGAGGGGGACAAAGAAAGAAGATTACAAAAATTACCAGACAGGCATAGGATGCAATCAGNGCCCAACGTCTATTTGCATTCAGGCTGGTTTTAGTACCTAACCACGAACTGAAGATACCGTTATTCTGCANTATTTGGCTCATATGCTAACCGTACGCTGACGAACATTTCGTAGAATAATGAAAGCGAGAATTGCAAGCACGGGAAACATAAACAACGAAACAGCTGCACCGAGCGGAATGTCTCCGGACTCGATCCCGACTCTAAAAGAATATGTCGCAAATAAGTGGGTTGAATTACGCGGCCCACCTTGTGTCAAAACCCGCACNATATCAAAATTAGCAAACGTTACTATGATGGAGAAAAGAACCGTAATCGCGATAATGTTGCGCATCATGGGTAACGTAACGTGAATCAGCTTCTGCCATGCACTCGCTCCATCGATTGATGCCGCCTCATACAGGTCTTCCGGTATGGACTTGAGNGCTGCNAAATACATGATGAGAAAAAATGGTGCCCCCACCCAGACATTAACTAAAATTACGGAGAAACGGGCCCAAAAGGTGTCGCTCAGCCAAGGAACCCCCGGCACCGAAAATTCGGCGAGNAGCCAGTTAAAAGCGCTGTAGGTAGGCTCGAAGAGCCACCACCAACCGAGCGTTGAAAGTGCCGGTGGGATTACCCAGGGAACCAACATCATTCCGCGCCATTTTCGCTGACCTTTACTGGGAATCGTATTAACTGCGTGCGCTGCNATAAATCCGATCAACGCCTTAAATATGACAGCGACCAACGCAAACAGTATGGATTGCTGTACTACCAGCCAAAACGTTTCGCGTCTGAAAAGGAAAAGGAAGTTATCAAACCCAACGAAGGCAGTTTCGGCCTTATTCAACATGGACAGGTAAATCGAATAACCAAACGGATATGCAACTAAACAGCCGATAATCGCNATGAGTGGAACACACATCATGACGGCTATGGTAGACCTACGTCTCAACCACAAATATAACGGCCCCCTGCGAATCGGAGGCGGTGTAGCGGTTACANCNGACATTCCTATGCCTTTAGATATTCAGATATTNCCACGTCAAGANCCANCAAACCGACGGACGCGCCTCTGTCCATNAACCATCATGTTNATCTTTCCACAGCGTACAATCTAGCGACNCATGATACCTTCAAGTTCATTCTCCGCCCACCTTATTGCATCATCAAACGAATCCCCGCCCTGTGTCACGCGGGCAACCAGATTGGGGAGAACACCCTGTGCCATTATCTGTGCCGCGTATTCAGGAGGAGCAGGATAACCGGCTGCCACTGGGTGTTCATCACCNCGGATCGGGTAATTATAAAGAACACCCTCCGGGGGGTGTGACTGAGCCCATATGTCATTGTTCTGGTAATGCGATATGATAAGNGGAATGTCAAAACCTTTTGCTCCGGCAACCAACCTGTTCATAACGTCACGTCCGGCCATGTAACGCAGCAAATCCTTTCCGGCGGAAATGTTTTGTGAAAAATCCCAGATGCCCCAAAAGAAAGGTGAGTCCGCCCGAAAGCGACCACGAGGGCCACGCGGTGCGTCGTGGTGCCAAACATGTTTTGCAACGTCCGGATTATCTCTATTTGCCACTGCCCATGCACTTGGAGGATTGAAGATCGAAGACCCCTCTCCAGAAATCAACCATCGATTGTTGCTGGCGTCGTCCCATGCGTAAACACTCTCCGGCATGTACTGAGTAAGTCGCGATAGGTACTCCAATACAACGCGAGTTTCATCGGAATCCACCGTAATCTCTACCGATTCGTTGACAACCTCCGAACCATACGCGGCAAATAAGGCGGCCAACCACTGATTTCCATCAGGGGTAGGGGCAATTGGAGCTCCAAACGATTTTCCTGCGCCATGTAGCTTCTCTGCAGCGGATAAAAATGCCTCATAGGTCCAGGTATTAACCAAGGCCGAGTCACGTTCATTGCCAGCCGGGAATATCTCTTTCAGTTTGATCCCCGCATGCTCTTCATAAAGATCTAAACGAGAGACTGAGGCATAATTAAGTGATCCTGCCGGCGCGGGAGAAGCACGCCAAACATCATCAAGATACGCTAGAAATTTTGCCGAAGGATGCAGTGCACCGTGTTCGGAGATGATGTCTTCCACTACATCGTCAACGGGCTCCAGCCTATGTCGAAACATTGAGGGAAACCAAAGCGGTTGGACAAATACGTCGTGTCCAGTCTTGGCGCGGGATTCTGCTTGGGCCGTTAGCAACAACTTATTGCCGATAGAAGTGATAAAGTCGACATTGACCTCTATCCCGTTATCAGCGCCCCACTGTTCGCAGATTTCCCGAAGCACTTCGTTTGCCCCCGGTACCCAGTGATCCCANGTGCCTATGGATAGCTTCCCNGCAGAGCGTGCCGTTTTGATATAGGGCATCGCAAACGCAGTTAAACCCACCGCCCCAGCCCCCACCAGGAACCGGCGACGCGCACGTCCCTTCCTTGCCATAGCATCCCCCCTAGTCTGATTTTTGGCGCTAAAACCTCAGATCGATGATTGTGTTTTCCTACCGTTTCTGCGCCGTTATGGTGGGACAGGTTGGAACCAACGTCAACTAATTCCAACGCACGCCAGTCTCCGTCCTGTCGCCTAAACTAAATCGACAGAAAACGTTCATTTTCCACAGAGTTTGCTGTATTGATGTAAACAAATCTCAATTTCTCTACATATGCCGACATCCCCGGCAAATTTTTAGATTAAACCAATTGTGTGCTGAACCGAATTTGACTGAAAGGTCCCGAGAATGAACCGGTTTGACGTGTCACGACGTCTGGTAGTTGAAGCTATAGGAACCGCTTTGTTGCTGGCTACCGTTATCGGTTCAGGAATTATGGGTGAAACCCTGTCATCTGGGAATGATGGGATTGCACTGCTTGGTAATACAATCGCTACGGGGGCAATCTTAGTAGTACTAATATTGATTTTCGGACCGGTATCTGGTGGCCATTTCAATCCTGCCGTCACATTGTCATTTCTTATACAGCGAAAAATTCCAGTGACCCTTGCCCTATTCTATGTACTGGCACAGATAAGTGGGGGCTTACTTGGCATGATAGCTGCCCACACCATGTTTGACCTTCCACTCTTTCAGGTATCGATAAATGAGCGAAATGGACTGGGGCAATGGTTCTCAGAAACAATAGCGACGTTCGGCCTGCTGGCCACAATAATTGGCTGTATTCGGTTCAGGCCGGAAGCAGTGGCATATGCTGTTGGGCTGTATATTACTGCCGGTTATTGGTTTACCGCTTCAACGTCCTTTGCGAACCCCGCCGTGACAATTGCGAGAGCATTTACCGACACCTTTTCCGGCATCAATCCAAGCAACGCTCCTGTATTTATTGTAGCCCAACTAGCCGGTGCAATTATTGCAACGCTACTATTTGGATGGCTTTTTCGCTCCCCTCCACACCAAGAAGAAAAATAAAGTTCGCATCTATTTCCAACAAATGGTTCGCGTTTCCGTTAACTGAATTCCTAGTTTTCTGAATATTTTTGCATAGTTGGACAACCAGATGTGCAGAGACTGCAGTTTTCCTATTCGCACCATCCTACCACATTGTGTTCAATCAATTCCCGGACTTCCTTTTCCTGGAAACCCCATTCAACAAGACCCTCTCTGGTGTTTTGACCATAGTCAGGCGCAGCACCTTTGATAGAGCCTGGCGTTCGACTGAACCGAGGAGCAGGATTTGGCTGGGGGATTCCCTCAATATCTACGAATGTGCCACGGGCCTTGTTATGTGGGTGATGTGGTGCCTCATTAAAAGTGAGGACTGGCGCAAAACAAACGTCGGACCCCTCCATGATATTGCACCATTCGNTCTGAGTTTTNCTCTTGAATATCCTCTCAAAACGCTNATGCATTTCAGGCCATTTAGANTTATCCAATTGNTCGGGCAAATTTNCTTCTCTGCTCAAACCTGTCTTCTCCAACAGCAAATCATAAAATTTCGCTTCTATGGAAGCGACTGAGATGAATTTACCATCTTTCGTTTTATAGCACCGGTAAAATGGTGCTCCTCCATCAAGTATGTTGTCCTGGCGTTTATGGGAATAATCACCGACCGCTGCCATCCCATACATAGCCAAAGCCAAATAAGCGGACCCTTCCGTCATTGAGATATCAACGACCTGCCCCTGGCCAGAATTTCTTGCTTCATAAACACCAGCCAAAATTCCAAGTGCCATGGACATCGCCCCACCTCCCATATCTGCAACGACGTTAAGGGGAGGTGTCGGTATTTCTTCTGGTCCAATTGCGTGAACAATACCGGTAAGGGACAAATAGTTTAGGTCGTGACCAGCAGCATGCGCCAAAGGGCCGGTCTGACCCCATCCAGTCATACGTGCGTATATCAGCTTCTTATTCGATACAAAGCAGTCTTCAGGACCTATTCCCAACTTTTCAGTTACACCCGGACGAAAAGGATCTACAACAACGTCAGAAACTTCAATGAGACGAATTACTGTTTGCACACCTTTNGGNGTTTTAAGATCGATAGACACGGACTTTCTCCCACGCCTAAGTAAATCGGTACGTCGGTCCCGTGGCACACCAAGTTTTGAGTCAAAGTTCCGGTCAATTCGAAGCACATTGGCGCCAAGATCACTCATTAGACTACAGCAAAGAGGCGCTGGTCCAATTCCCGCCAGCTCCACGATTTTTAAACCGGCGAGCGGCCCCCCTTTTTCATCGGCTGGGTTCATTTTAATTCACTCCTACCCATTTCCTGATAACAGCTCCACGCGACATTACCGTTTTTTCCTTACCCGATTCTTTGGAAATCTCGGTCATATTTATGCACATTTCTCAATAAGGGATCACCAAGAAATTCACCCGCCAATGGCAAGTGTTGTTTCGTTAAAAACTGCAACAATGTACAGGACATATATTAGAAACATCCCCAAACCACCCAAACGAACGATCCGCCGACTGCGCAATAAGATCACGCATATAAGAAAGGTTGCTGCCAACATCACCCAGAGATCAAAATTGAACACGCGTCCCGGAACTTGCAACGGCCCAACAAAAAATGGGGAGACTGCCGCAGCAATTCCTGTAATACCAAACATATTGAACAGATTGCTGCCCATAACATTCCCGATCGCCAGCCCGGGATGACCTCTTATAGCTGCCATTACGGAAGCCGCAAGCTCAGGTAAAGAAGTGCCGATTGCTATTACCGTCAGGCCGATCACAGCCTCCGATATACCCCATTCCTGTGCCAATCCGACAGAACCGTCCAGCAGCCAGTAGGACCCGATGAGAATGCCGAGAATACCGATCCCTGTATAAATTATGGCCCTTCCTAACGACAAGTCCTTCTCACCGGATTCCTCATTAGTTCGCGATCTTTCCTCGCTCCTCGAAGATCTAAAAGACCAGACAGCGTAACCAACCAGACCTATCAACATCAGGATCCCCAATGATCTTGGCACCTGTTNAAAACAATACAGGACGACGACATAGACAATGGTGAAAACCAACAAAAGTTTGTAATCTTTACGTAGTTGTATCCCGCCGGGTATCACCAGCGTTTTGATCGCAGCGGCAACCCCCACTATCAGAAGAATATTCGCAACATTCGATCCCAAGACATTGCCGATGACAATATCAGGTGTTCCTATCCACAAGGCCTGGACGCTAACCACCAATTCGGGCGCAGATGTGCCAAACGCAATTATGGTCATCCCAATCATCAATGGGGAGACCCCGAGATGNCGTGCTAAATTTACTGCACCACTAATGGTTAACGTTCCGCCAGCCAACAAAATTGCTAAACCACCCGCCGCCAACAAGGCTAATTCTGGAAGCGTGTTTAACACCCTTTGCGCTTTCGAGATCTAATCACTGCAAAAGAGCTTTCACTTCCGCTCAAGGAGTGCCTTCTTAATCTCACCAATTGCTCTGGCTGGATTCAAGTTTTTCGGACACGCACTCGTACAGTTCATAATCGTGTGGCAACGATAGAGCCGGAATGGATCTTCCAACTCGTCGAGTCGATCCCCCGCACTTTCATCTCTACTATCGGCGATCCATCGATAAGCCTGCAGCAAGGAAGCCGGACCCAGATAACGATCGCTGTTCCACCAATAACTGGGGCAACTTGTAGAACAACAAAAACACAGGATGCATTCGTAAAGACCATCGAGGCTTTTCCGCTCATCCGGCGATTGCAGCCGCTCTTTGTCAGGGGGAGAAGAGTCGGTTTTCAACCAAGGTTCGATCGCTGCATACTGAGAGTACAACTGGCTAAGATCGGGCACTAAGTCCTTTATCACAGGAGCATGTGGAAGTGGGTATATTCTTACGTCCCTTTTGACCTCGCTAATAAATTTGGTGCACGCCAGTGTATTGGTGCCGTCAATATTCATGGCACAGCTGCCGCATACGCCCTCCCGACAGGAACGCCGGAACGTCAATGTTGCATCAATTTCGTCTTTAATCTTGATTAAGGCGTCTAATACCATTGGCCCACAAGAATCCATATCTACCTCATAGGTATCGACACTGGGATTTTTGCCATCATCTGGATTCCAGCGATAGACACGGAAAGATCTAACGTTTTTCGCACCTTTTGGTTCTCGATACGTACGACCCACACCGACCTTTGAATTTTTTGGCAAACTAAACTCAACCATCAACTGTCATCCTTAGGATTCTTTGGAACTTCAGTGCAACCATTAGTAGACGCGAGCTTTAGGTGGAATAGCCTCGATCTCGTTAGACAGCGTATACATATGGACTGGCCTATAGTCGATCTTGGTGCGTCCTGACTCGTCACACCAAATCACCGTATGCTTCATCCAGTTTTCGTCGTCTCTCTCCGGAAAATCTTCCCGAGCATGTGCGCCTCTACTTTCTTCACGGTGCGCTGCGCCCCGCATATTGCACATCGCTTGAAAAAGTAAGTTATCTAATTCCAACGTCTCAATTAAGTCGGAATTCCAAATCAAAGAACGATCCGAAACCCGAATGTCTTCTCGACTAGCCCAAAGGGCTTCAAGTTTTTGCAACCCTTCAGCTAAAGAGTCCCGAGTTCGGAAGACAGCACAATGGGTTTGCATAATTCTTTGCATTTCCAGGCGCACTGCCGATGTCGGCGTACTGCCATTCGCATTTCTAAATTTATCAAGCCTTTCAAGGGATCGCTGATGGGTCGAATTGGGAAGAGATTTATGTACCATGCCTGGTTTTACTATTTCTGCAGCACGATTTGCAGCGGCTCTTCCAAAGACGACGAGGTCAAGCAATGAGTTAGAACCCAAACGGTTTGCTCCATGAACTGAAACGCATGCTGCTTCNCCGATTGCAAGCAACCCCGGCACCACAGCATCTGAGTTCCCNTCGCGTATAGTNACCACCTCGCTGTGATAGTTGGTAGGAACACCTCCCATATTATAATGGCACGTAGGAATAACGGGGATTGGTTGCTTATTGACGTCAACACCTGCAAAAATACGGGCAGTCTCTGAAATCCCTGGCAGTCGTTCTGCAACGAGGCCCGNGTCAAGNTGCTCAAGATGTAAATTAATATGATCACCTTCCGAGCCAACCCCGCGGCCTTCTCTAATTTCCATNGTAATCGAGCGGCTNACCACATCACGAGAAGCTAGATCTTTGGCGTTGGGAGCGTACCGCTCCATAAAGCGTTCCCCCTCAGAATTGGTTAGATATCCGCCTTCGCCCCGAACACCTTCGGTAATCAAACAACCAGCACCATATATTCCGGTTGGGTGAAACTGCACAAATTCCATATCTTGGCATGGCAATCCCGCNCGCAAAACCATTGCATTCCCGTCGCCCGTGCACGTGTGAGCCGAAGTNCAGGAAAAATAAGTGCGCCCATACCCTCCCGTCGCTAAAACTACAAGATGGGATCGGAATTTATGCAGGGTTCCATCTTCAAGGCACAGCGCGACCACCCCACAACACATCCCCTCCTCGTCCATTAGCAGGTCAATTGCAAAGTATTCAATAAAGAATTCCGCTGCATGCTTAAGCGACTGTTGGTAAAGGGTATGTAGTATCGCGTGGCCCGTTCGATCAGCAGCGGCACAGGTTCGCTGTGCCAGACCCTCACCATAATTTGTGGTCATACCACCGAAGGCCCGTTGATAAATCTTTCCTTCTGGGGTTCGTGAAAATGGAACCCCAAAGTGTTCAAGCTCAATAATCGCCGGGACGGCCTCACGACACATATATTCTATTGCGTCTTGGTCCCCAAGCCAATCCGAGCCTTTTACGGTGTCGTACATATGCCAACGCCAATCATCCTCTCCCATATTGCCCAGCGCCGCAGAAATTCCNCCCTGGGCAGCAACTGTGTGGCTACGAGTGGGGAATACCTTGGTGATACACGCTGTTTTAAGGCCTTTCTCCGCCATACCAAATGCTGCCCGTAATCCAGCNCCTCCGGCTCCGACGACCACAACATCATATTGGTGTTCCTCTAGTGGATATACGNTNGACATGGCTTAAAGTGCGACCTTTAACACGCTAAAAATACAAACGAGCCCGAGTGCAATATTCAAAAACGTGTTCGCCACCAAACAGGAATACTTGGTCAACTTAGTGTGAATATAGTCNTCAATCACAACCTGTAGCCCTANCTTCAAATGAAGAAATAAAGTGCCTAATGTTAATATTAGTAGCACCGCCACAACTGGATCACCAATCCATGTAGTCACTCTTTCGTAACTCGCGCCCTCAAGCAGCACTACGGAGGCCGCAAACCAAATGCCAAGGGGAACCAAAGCGATCGCAGTGAGACGCTGCATCCACCAGTGATGCACACCCTCCTTTGCCGCGCCGANACCAAGTGCCGGCNTTAGCGACACACCTTTTCTCATCAAACACCCCTGCCTATAAGAACCGANCCCCATACCGCAACGGTGCCTACAACAGAGGCCGCTACAATCAGCCAACCGGACCTATACACCGTTGCGAGCTCATATCCCAATCCNGAATCCCAAAACAGGTGACGAACACCATTGCATAGATGGTAAAACAACCCAAAGGTCCANGCCACGAGAAGAACCATGCCCACCCAAGAACCGATCAGACCTTGCGCGGCTTCAAATTGTGCCGGGCCAGAAGCAATNGCGATCAACCAGTATGCCAGCAGCAANGTGCCTAGCCCAAGGCCTACCCCGCTTATGCGATGCATAATTGAAAGCACAGAAGTCAGTTGGGGTTTGTAGATTTGCAGGTGGGGAGATAAAGGNCTGTCGGCTGGNTCCATGATTAAGTCCTTAAAAACAATAAACAAAAATGCCCACACCATGGCGGCCCATNCCCACACTCCTTCGTGGAGTGTATGCCCTTCTTAACGGTTCTGTCTACATGAAGCAGCATTCAAAAATAGTTTTTTTGTTTGCAAAACACAGTATAACTATATTTATTGGTTGTCTTGGGCCATAGCTTTTACGTCTATGAATATTCTATCAATACAATCACATGTTTCCGTGGGACACGTTGGAAACTCCGCCTCGGTCTTTCCGCTCCAACTCCTAGGTCACGAGGTATGGTCCGTAAATACCAGTCAACTCAGCAACCACACAGGCCACAAAACCGTGGCAGGAAAACATGTAGCAGCGGCCCAAATAGAGGANTTAATTTTGGGAATTGAGGACCTAGGTGTTTTTCCCAATTGCGATGCTATTATTAGTGGCTACNTTTATGATTCCAAAACGGTGGAAGTAATATCNGATACTGTGGATCGGATAAAACGCGCAAATCCTTTGGCAATATATCTATGTGANCCTGTAATGGGNGATGACAGAAAAGGCCTTTACGTTCCCGATGCGGTGGCAGAGGCAATCATGACGTTGCTGGTACAAAAATCTGACATTTTAACACCAAACCGGTTCGAATTATCGCAACTGTGTGACGAACATATCCATTCAGTAGACCAAGCTGCTCAAGCGTTGCAAAAACTTACAGATCNGGGTCCAGACATGGCAATCTGCACGTCTTTGACNGCCCCCTCATCTCCTCTGGTATCCACACTAGGAAAAGACCGCACACACATTTGGATAATTGAAACACCACGCTTAAATATAGAGACTAACGGAGNTGGAGACTGCCTGGCGGCAATTTTTCTTGGTCACCTAATGACCGAGCACAGCTTTTCACGNAGCCTATCTCTAGCAGTCTCGGCCATACACGGTATTCTGAGCAATATGACGCCGGCGGCCTCGGATATACCGCTTATTGCGGCTCAGAAAAGCATCATTAACCCTTCAAAGATATTTCCAGCATGTCGTATAGAGCCCGGAACTCACAAATAGTCTTGGACTAAGGCCTCTGCAATCTGCACAGAGTTAAGCGCCGCGCCCTTTCGAAGATTATCCGAAACAACCCAAAGATTCAGACCGTACTCAACTGTAGCATCCTGCCGAACGCGACTCACATAAACCCCACCTTCACCGACAACGTCGATTGGTGTCGCGTATTCATCATTCTCAGGATCATCCACTAGTACCACACCAACTGCGTTTTCCAGCGCCATTCTTGCCTCCTCCAGAGAAATGGGGGCATCAAATTCAATATTGATGGCTTCTGCATGCCCTATAAAGACCGGAACACGCACACAGGTCGCACTAACCAAGATGGGGGCATCTAAAATTTTTCGAGTTTCTTGCACCATCTTAAGTTCCTCCTTAGTGGAACCATCCGGCTGAAACACGTCGATGTGCGGTATCACGTTAAACGCGATTTCGCGTGAAAAAGTAGTGGGTTTTAACCGCTCATTAAAAAAAACTTTGCGAGTTTGATTAAACAATTCATCCATTGCACGGCGGCCAGCCCCCGAAACCGATTGATACGTTGCCACCACCACACGCCTGATCGGGGCTATATCGTGAAGCGGCTTCAAGGCCACAACCATCTGAATAGTAGAACAGTTTGGATTAGCTATAATATTGCGTTTATTAAAACCACTTAGCGCATCTCGGTTCACTTCTGGCACGATTAACGGCACATTGTCGTCCATGCGAAAATAAGAGGTATTGTCTATTACGATACAGCCGGCCTCTGCTGCTCTAGGAGCATGTTCGGCCGAAACGCTGGATCCTGGAGAAAAGAGCCCAAGGTCAAAGCCTGAAAAGTCAAAATCATCAAGCCCTTGAACCTTTAGCACATCGGAATCACCATAGGATACTTCTTTCCCAACAGAGCTTGAAGAAGCAACTGCTACAACTTCGTCGACTGGAAGCTCTCCCTCTGAAAGTATGCTGAGTATCTCCCGACCAACATTCCCTGTCGCCCCTACTACGGCAACCCGGTAGCCCATAATATTTCTCCCATCCGTAAATTCGCACAGTCATAATACCAATTCACTGGCTCAACCATACAAGATCTACTTACACAGCGTTCAAGAACCCCAAGTGAATGGATTGGGACATTCAAACCGCGAGTTTATCAAGCTCCGTAACAAGAGCCTCCCCCATAGCCGACGTTGAAACCCTCGTCATTCCGTTTCCCATGATGTCGTCAGTCCGCAAACCAGTATCTAGCAATTTTGAAACCGCTTTTTCTACCAACTCCGCATCTTCGGGAAGATCAAAAGAGTAACGAAGCGCCATTGCGAATGACAAAAGCATTGCAATTGGATTGGCTTTCCCCTGACCTGCGATATCAGGCGCACTGCCATGCACTGGCTCATACAACGCGAGACGCCGACCAGTTGCATCACTAGCGCCCAGAGATGCTGATGGCAACATGCCAAGAGAACCCGTCAGCATTGCTGCAACATCTGATAGAATATCTCCGAACAAGTTGGAAGTGACCAAAACGTCAAATTGTTTTGGTTGGCGCACCAATTGCATGGCAGCATTATCTGCGTACATATGGTGAATCGGAATCTCTGGAAATTCCCGATCCCGCAGTGCCTGCATATCCTCGCGCCACATCTGACCACTCTCCATCACGTTGGCCTTTTCCACGGAATGCACAAAACCTTTTCGTTTTCCAGCTAGCTCAAAAGCCACCCTTCCGACCCGCTCTACCTCTGAAGTGGTATAAACCTCTGTATTTATGCCCCGCCGTTCGCCGGGCTTTATTTCTTCTACTCCCCTTGGTTCTCCAAAATAAATTCCCCCCGTCAGTTCGCGCAATATCATAATGTCCAGGCCTCGCACCAAATCAGGTTTAAGGCTAGATGCGTCAATTAGTCCCTCAAAAACAACTGCCGGACGCAAATTAGCAAACAGACCCATGTCTTTTCGCAAACGAAGTAGTCCTCGTTCAGGCTTGACCGAGAAATCAAGACCGTCCCAGTTTGGCCCGCCCACCGCACCAAAAAGGACCGCATCGGACTGCATTGCCTGGTCCACTACGTCATCGACGACGGGGGTACCATGTTTATCGTATGATGCACCCCCTACAAGCCCCTCGGATACGTCAAACCCGACGGCTCTTCTGTGGTCGAACCAATTAATTATTCGGTGAACCTCAGTCATTACTTCAGGACCGATCCCGTCACCGGGTAACACTAGCAGCCGCTTGTTACTCGCCATGTATCAATAATCCTTGTGTCTTCAGTTATAGCCACGGGGCTCGCACACCCCGGTTTTCTTCAAACTTATCGATGTCCGCCGCTTTATCTAGTGTAAGTCCAATATCATCCAATCCATTAAACAAACAGTGCTTCTGAAACGCATCAACCTCAAATTGGAAGGTACCCCCATTAGGGTCGGTAACAAGCTGAGTATCAAGATCAACGGTGAAGGTAGCATTTGCACCTGCCTCCGAAGCATTTAAGAGGTGGGCCACCTCTTCTTCCGTCAACTGCACGGGGAGAATTCCATTCTTAAAACAATTGTTGTAAAAAATATCTGCGAAACTGGGTGCGATGACGCACCTAATTCCGAAATCGAGAAGTGCCCATGGCGCATGTTCCCGACTAGAGCCGCAACCAAAATTACGACCCGCAATTATAATTTGGGCATTCTGAAAAGCTGGCCGGTTGAGGACAAATTCCTCAACTTTGGTTCCGTTCGCGTTGTAGCGCAGGTCGTTAAAAAGAAATTGGCCAAGTCCTGTACGTTTAATGGTTTTCAAAAATTGTTTGGGGATAATCCGATCTGTGTCAATGTTGATCATCCTAAGTGGCACCGCAACACCAGTAAGTGTTGTAAACTTGTCCAAGATCTCACTCCTTACAAACAACTATACGACTAAAACAAACCCAGCCAATCGATTGACCGGTTTATCTTTAGGTCAATTTTCTAACATCGGTAATATGACCGGTTACTGCAGCAGCAGCGGCCATGGCGGGACTCATAAGATGAGTACGCCCACCTCGACCCTGACGTCCTTCAAAATTTCGGTTTGAAGTTGAAGCACACCGCTCTCCGGGCTCTAATCGGTCCGCGTTCATTGCAAGACACATGGAACAACCCGGTTCGCGCCACTCAAAACCTGCATCAATAAAAATTTTATCGAGCCCTTCCTCCTCGGCTTCTTCCTTAACAAGCCCAGACCCCGGTACAATCATGGCTTCCACACCCGCAGCCACCTGTCGACCTAGCGCAACAGCCGCTGCCGCACGTAAATCTTCAATTCTACCATTAGTGCATGAACCAATAAAAACACGATCAATAGGTACTTGCCCAAGCGGAGTTCCAGGAACAAGGGCCATGTATTCAAGTGATCTCTCTATTGCGGCCCGCCGCCCTTCATCAGTCTCGTTGTCGGGGTCAGGGACTGCTTCNGTCACAGGCAGGCTATCCTGAGGGCTAGTGCCCCAGGTCACATGTGGGACAAGATCTGACGCCCTTACTTTGACCTCTTGGTCGTAGCGCGCCCCGTCATCGGAAGGTAAAGTGCGCCATGCCGCAATCGCCTGCTCCCAAACACCGCCTTTCGGTGACATTTGCCTTCCCTTCAAATATTCAAATGTTGCCTCGTCGGGAGCAATCAGACCTGCACGCGCACCTGCCTCAATAGACATATTGCAAACAGTCATACGGCCTTCCATGGAAAGAGCCTCTATAGCTGAACCCGCGTATTCAATGACGTGTCCTGTAGCACCAGCCGTACCAATTTTCGCAATTATGGAAAGAATAATATCTTTTGCAGTGACGCCAAGCGAACATTGGCCGTCTACTGTTATGCGCATGTTGAGTGGCCGCTTTTGTATCAGGGTTTGTGTTGCAAGGACGTGTTCCACTTCACTTGTCCCGATACCAAACGCTAGCGCTCCACAGGCGCCATGGGTGGAGGTGTGACTGTCCCCGCAAACTACGGTTGTACCCGGGAGGGTAAAACCTAACTCGGGACCAACAATATGCACGATACCCTGACGGATGTCGTCAAGTGGCAGATAAGGAATGCCGAAATCAACAGTATTCTGTTCAAGGGTCTCTACTTGAAGGCGTGATGTCTCATCCGTGATTCCGGCGGAGCGATTTAAGGTGGGAATATTATGATCGGCTACTGCAAGTGTTGCCTTGGGTTGCCGCACGTTTCTCCTCGCTACACGCAGACCTTCGAAGGCCTGTGGACTGGTAACCTCGTGCACCAAATGCCGGTCGATATAAATTAGGCATGTGCCATCATCCTGCTCATGCACAACGTGCCCATCCCAAATTTTATCGAACAAGGTCCGCGGGCTACTCATGAAAACACCTTCAGTGGCCCATCAAGAACTAGACGCCCTCTAGCCGTTTCCTTGGCCATCTTCAGAATCAGTTTTTGTGTTGGTGCCTACCGAACGACGGTCAACACGTTTTTCTGCAATTCGAGCCGCTTTACCAGTACGTCCACGAAGATAATAGAGCTTGGCTCGTCGAACATCCCCTCTTCGCAGTAATTCAATACCTTGGATGAGTGGAGAGTACAGTTGAAATACACGCTCAACACCTTCGCCATAACTTATCTTTCGCAACGTAAATGATGAATTGAGGCCACGATTCGAGCGAGCAATGCACACTCCCTCAAATGCCTGAAGCCTCTCTCTCGTTCCTTCCACCACCCGAATTTGGACGCGCACTGTGTCCCCAGCACCAAATTCAGGAATATGTTTTCCATCTGTGAGTTTTTCGATCTCTTCTTGTTCGATCTGCTCAATCGTATTCATCCTATCAATCCCATTTTTTGGCACATATTGGCCGTTACAGCATCCACGTGCGAACCTTCTTTTGAAACTCAGTCGCTACTACAGCCAGACAACTGATAACGACGCCACAAGTCCGGTCGGCGCTCTTCCGTCGCTCGCTTTGCTTCTTGATGGCGCCAACGCCTAACTACTTCATGATCCCCAGATAGAAGCGTGTGGGGCACCTGGTATTCTTGCCACGATCTTGGCCGGGTATACTGTGGATATTCCAATAATCCCCGTTCAAAGCTCTCTTCGATCACGCCCTCCGAATTCCCCATCACCCCCGGCAACAAACGAACACAGCCGTCTGTTAAAGCGATCGCCGCTGGCTCTCCACTCGACATTACAAAGTCTCCGACACACACTTCTTCCAAGCCTCTAGCCTCAATCACTCGTTGATCAATTCCCTCAAACCTGCCACATACCAATATAACTCCTGGACCCGTCACCCAACGCTTAACATGGGCCTGGCTCACCGGGGTTCCCCGAGGAGTCAGACAAATGCGCGCGACTTCAGCCCCCTGCTCCCCCGTCCCTATAGTGGAATCGATGGCGGAGGCCAAAACATCAGGCCTCAATACCATACCTGGACCACCACCGTAAGGTGGTCCATCTACGGTACCGTGTTTATCGCGTGCAAAACGTCTTATGTCTACTGTTTTCAGAGACCAGAAACCTTTCTCCAATGCTGTTCCAGCGAGACCGTGCCCCAGGGGACCGGGAAACATACCGGGGAAAAGGGTAAGTATGTGTACTGTCCAAGGTTGAGCGTGTGCCATCATCAGTCGTCGTTCAATTCAAGCGCCTGCGGAATAACAATTAGTCGGCCGTTTGTTATATCCACTTCTGGGACAAAGTCAGCGTTAAACGGTAGCAATACAAGTGCGCCGTCAACGCCTTCTATTTCAATAATCCCTCCCCCTCCAAAATCGTGAACCGCCGCTACGTTGCCAAGATGCTTACCCACGGGAGATTCAACCTGTAACCCTATCAAATCGGCATTGTAGTATTCTTCATCATCCAGTACCGGAAGGGTCGACCTTGGAACAAATAAGGCTTTCCCAATCCAGTTTTCTGCCTCCGTACGACTAGACACACCGCTTATTTGTGCAACCACAAATCCTTTTTGTAAACGTGACACCCGAAGTTTTACCGGGTCGCCTTTCGCGTCCACAAGCTTCTTGAAAGCCCCTATCCCAGTGGGGGTATGAGTGAATGTCCGGATACGAACTTCACCCTTCAGCCCTTGCACCCCCATAACCAC
>PAVD01000004.1 GCA_002712985.1 Rhodospirillaceae bacterium | reverse complement strand
AGTTTCCCGAACATCTAGGCGAATGACGCTTAGACCAGCCTCCCGAGCGCCACGCTCTGCTGCCTCCAACAACACTTTGGCAAGTCCATGGCCACGCGCCCAAGGAGCCACGAAATGCGTATCTATCAACGCGGAAAAAATACCGGCCTCAAAGTTTGGCGGAGGCCTCACAAGTTGGACCGATCCAGCTACCGTGCCGTCTACTCGGCCGACAAATAATTCTCTTTCCGGAACCACCAAGACACCCTTCCAATAAGCCTCCAATCTTTGATGTGAAGGAGGTCGGACCCAACCGAATCCAATGCCGTCGCGAATAGCGGTATCAGTTGCATCGCATAACTCCACCAAGTCCACGCGCTTAAGTTCCTTGGTCAGCATCACAGTCAAACTAGGCATTACGGCCGCCAGGCGAGAAAATTGGAAATGAACTGTAGCCCAACAGATTGACTTTTTTCCGGATGAAATTGGGTGCCGACCATATTATCACGGCCAACCACAGCACATATGGAAGTTCCATATTCCGTTTCGGCAAGCATTTCTCTCTCATCTTTACATCGCAAGTGGTAGCTATGGACAAAATAGACATTTTCCCCATTACCAAAACCGTCAAACACCGGATGTCGGGAACGTATCATCAACTCATTCCATCCCATATGTGGCACTTTAAGTTTTTCCTGAGATAAAGCTACAACTTCGCCCTTAATCCACCCGAGTCCAAAGTGTTCTCCATTTTCATGACCGATCGTTGCCATTAATTGCATTCCCACGCAAATACCCAGGAAAGGCCTACCAGATGCTATCACAGCTTCGTGCAATGCAGCCCGTACGCCAGGCAAGTTATCAAGACCTGCCAAGCAATCGGCAAAAGAACCTACGCCAGGTAACACGATGTGCGCCGCGTTAGCAATTTCATCTGCCCTCGCCGATACCAACACCTGTACCTCTTCCTTGCTTTCGGCCGAAGCTTTCTCAAATGCCTTAGCAGCAGATCGTAGATTGCCGGATCCGTAGTCAACAATTACGACTGTCATCCAATACCTATAATTTTTGTTTTCCTAACTCATCACCACTGTCAAGGAGACGTTGGACCGCAGATATGTAGTCAGTGCCCGTTGTCACACCCGACATTTCAAAACCACGTTGTGTCAACGCTCTACGCCTCCAATCGTTGCCATGAAAGCCGACAAAGCATCTCCAACCAATTAATGCAGCCATGAATACTGGTTCAGTAATCGACAGCCAGAGTGACATCCGCTCAAATAGGAATATTGCGGCAGCTAAAATCAATACGCTTATCCATGCGCGATGGTACAGCGCCCAAAAAACGTCAAAAAAGAAAGCAGGCCAACAGAAGCCCTCCCTAACCAAAACGAGCTCCTTATAATCTACCGAATTCGGTAATACATGAACTGTGTACACACGCAATGTCTTCTGTTACTCCACCTGCTTAATTTCACTATCTCCCAGTGTGCCTTTAGTAGATGGGACNGATCGACCAACCCTATTATCCAATGCTGTCGCGGTACGTAGGGACCTTGCCAAACCCTTAAAACACGACTCCACTATGTGATGAGCGTTCTCGCCATATAAGTTTTCTACATGTAGTGTTGCNCCAGCCGCCTGCGCNAACGCCTGAAACCATTCCTTAAACAATTCGGTATCCATTTCTCCTAGTTTAGGCCTTGCAATCTTTACCTTCCAAATTAGATAAGGTCTATTTGACAAGTCCAACGCCACCCGCGTCAACGTTTCATCCATTGGAATTAATGCCGACCCATACCGCACGATACCACGTCGATCGCTCAACGCTGTACTAATCGCCTGGCCAATCGCGATTCCCGTATCCTCCGTCGTATGGTGATAATCAATGTGTAGATCACCTTTAGCCCGCACCATCAANTCCATCAAACTATGGCGCGAAAGCTGCTCTAACATATGGTCTAGAAACCCGATTCCGGTATCAACGTTATANTCCCCTTGGCCATCAAGGTTTACCTCGATGTTTATCTGAGTTTCNTTGGTACTGCGTTCTATCGTAGCCTGTCGCATCGATTTACCTGTGAATATCATNAATCTTCATAAGTTTTAGCAAGAACCNGGGCCGTAGGCTAGCAAATCACCTCACTATTCATTAACTTGATGGCACAGAAGAGTTATCGGTTTGAGCAAATTCCTGTTATTTAAGGGACTTTGCTTATATCCGATCATTGTCAGGTTCTTGACCTGGGCAGAAGCGACACCAATTTATAAGGTTAGGGCACCCCTTTTTTCGGCTTTCATTTCTCACGGCTTTATTGGCATGACATATCCCGAAACACACAACATGCACGCGACCACAATACTATCGCTACGAAAAAATGGCACCTTGGTAATGGCAGGAGACGGGCAGGTATCCTTTGGAGAAACCGTAATTAAAGNAAATGCAAAAAAAGTTCGGNGNCTNGGTGATGGNACGATATTGGCAGGTTTTGCCGGTGCTACAGCAGATGCATTCACACTATTTGAACGATTGGAAGCGAAACTAGAGCAGTATCCTGCCCAGCTTACACGTGCTTGTGTTGAGCTGGCTAAAGACTGGCGGACTGATCGGTATTTACGTCGACTAGAAGCCATGATGGCAGTGTCCGATGCGGAGACATCCCTTATGTTAACAGGTAATGGCGATGTGCTTGAACCAGAGGATGGCCTAATTGGGCTTGGTTCCGGAGGCGCTTACGCTTTAGCCGCAGCGCGAGCACTGATAGATGTTGAGGGCATTGATGCCGAAGCAGTGGCAAGAAAGGCAATGGCGATTGCCGCCACAATTTGTGTTTATACGAACGAAAANGTGGTTGTGGAAACGATAAACTCTGAACTGGGGTCATCATGACATCCTTTACCCCGCGCGAAATTGTCTCTGAGTTGGATAGATTCATAGTAGGACAAAGTGACGCCAAAAGGGCGGTCGCGATCGCCTTGCGAAATCGGTGGCGGCGCCGACAACTATCTGATGATCTGCGAGAAGAAGTGCTACCAAAGAATATTCTCATGATAGGCCCAACTGGGGTCGGCAAAACAGAAATAGCTAGGAGGGTGGCTCGGCTTGCCCAGGCNCCCTTTATAAAAGTAGAAGCTACTAAATTTACAGAGGTCGGCTATGTAGGAAGAGACGTAGAATCCATCATTCGTGACCTTGTCGAGATAGCTTTAAATATGGCAAGAGAACGCATGCGAAAAGTGGTGGAGGCCCGCGCTCATTCTGCCGCCGAAGAACGAGTGCTTAATGCCCTTGTCGGAGAAAAAGCGGGTGAGGATACGCGCCAGAAATTTCGCAAAATGCTGCGGGAAGGTGAACTTGATAACCGCGAAATATCTCTTGAACTTCAAGAAACCAGTTTTCCGGGTATGCCCACTATGGATATTCCAGGGATGCCTGGTGCCCAAATGGGAATGATAAATCTTAATGAAATGCTTGGAAAGGCTCTAGGGGGACGCACCCAGGAACGAAAGCTGTCAGTTTCGGAGAGCTATGAAATCTTGATTGCCGAGGAGAGTGACAAGCTGCTAGANGAAGAAAAATTGGTGCGAGAAGCGTTAGCCGGTGTCGAGGATACTGGTATAGTATTTCTCGACGAATTGGACAAAATTTGTGCCGGCTCTGAACGTGTCGGTGCAGAAGTAAGCCGCGAAGGGGTACAACGTGATCTGCTCCCGTTAATTGAGGGAACAGTAGTGGCCACGAAGCATGGGCAAGTGCGAACGGACCATATCCTATTTATCGCTTCAGGAGCCTTCCACGCAGCCAAACCTTCCGATCTGCTGCCGGAACTTCAGGGTAGACTCCCAATTCGAGTTGAGCTTAAGTCCTTGGAAAGAGAGGATTTAGTGCGAATTCTTACAGAGCCAGAGAACAGCTTACCACGCCAATATTCGGCACTTATGGCGACAGAAGAGGTAACCCTTGATTTCACCGATGCGGGCATCGACTCCATAGCCACACTAGCCAATGAAGTAAACAAAGGTGTGGAAAATATTGGCGCCCGTCGACTACACACGGTTATGGAACGCTTGTTGGAAGAAATTAGCTTTACCGCAACGGACCGGGGTGGTTCCACACTGACAGTAGATGATCAGTTCGTACGAGAAAATATTGGTGATCTGGTACGAGACGCCGATCTCAGTAAGTTCATTCTTTAAACTGGTCTACCAAAAACTTGCCAAGTTCAACATATTCGTGGGCTAGCCGTCATCGTTGTTTTCTAAGCAGCACGTATACTGCGCCGGCTCCACCATGTTGCGGACGGGCGTTTTGAATCGCCAAAACACGTTCTTGGTTGACCGGGTCTTTTAACCAGCGAGGCACCATTTTCTTAAGAACACCAACCTGATTCCTAGTGGTTCCTTTTCCCGTAATAACCAAAAGGCACCGTTTACCAAGAGCCCGCGCGCGGCCCACAGCCTCGTTAAGCGCTATTTGTGCCTCAGCTTGGGTCATCCCATGAAGGTCCAACCGGGCTTCTATCGGAATTTGCCCACGCTTTAGTTTTTGGGCTGTTCGTCTGTCCAGGCCAGCACCACCTTTAATCTGAGGCGCGCCTACGACTCCCACCTCTCCATTTCTTGCAATCAGTCTTTCTTTTTCGTGTCCGGTTACTTTCGTCAATTGGCTTGGCTTCGACCTGTTCGTCTCCGCGACCAAGTACATTCGGCCCGGCAATACTGCATCACGCTGCGTTACTGCATGCCAGAGAGCTAAGTCCTTTTCGGTCAAACCCTTGGTCGTTCCGATTGTTGGGATTTTTGATTTTCTCATTTAAAGATCACAAAAAATTGGTGCGAGTCCAGGTAATGATATTTCAATCAGCTANTGAGTCAAAGTTCGATAATTCACCGATCTNNGANAAAGTCCTTATATGGCAGAGACGAAATGAAACAATAAATAACTAGCAGGTCATTTCAGGGAATATAATTGGTCTGACACGTTGAAGCATTTATCCCGGAGCAAGCATGAAGTCTTACCTAAGAATTTTCCCGATTTATTTTTTCGTGGCTAAATCATGAGTGTCCAAAACGAACCCGCGGGAGTAGCAAATAAAAGCGTCCTTGCTGCTTCATACGCCCAGCTACTTCCTCAGCATTTTTGCCGGCTCCCCAAAAGATATCTCCTCTAATGGCACCGCGGATGGCCCCGCCTGTATCTTGCGCTATCATTAGGCGGTGCCAAATGTCGTCTCCCCCATTTGTCGTCGGTAGACTGGTTTCCACCCAGATTGGGGCACCGAGTGGAAAAAAACGAAGATCCACGGCCATCGAACGCTCAGGCATTAATACGACATTCTGTGCACCAACTGGCCCCTCACTATTATTAATGTGAAAAAAGACAAAGGAGGCATTTCGTTGCAGAAGTTCCTGCACGCGGGTGGGGTGGGTTCTAAGCCAAGCCTTAATAGACTGCATGGATACTGCTTCGGGCTTAAGGGCACCCTCCCGAATGAGTTCTCTCCCTATAGACGTATATGGGTGCCCGTTTTGACCGTCATAACCCAACCGAAGAACGCGCCCGTCTGGTAGCGAGATCCTCCCTGACCCTTGAATATGCAGAAAAAAGGCATCGATGGGATCGTCTGTCCAAACCAGTTCGAGCCCCTGATTGCGTAGCAGTCCAGATTCAATATCCTCCCTGCTCGGAAACGGTTCCAGCCTGGTACCACGTAGTTTTCCGGATATTCTCTCGCCATACCACTTTTTTCTGAAATTTCCTAGTGCCACCGTAATGAGGTCCTTTGGTCTGGCTAGGATGGGGGTCTTAAACCGAGAATCTGGACTTAGTGAGCCTGCCAAGGTGGGTTCATAATAACCGGTAAAAAGACCTTCTTCCTGACCAGCGTAAGTAACCAAATAGGGTTGAAACCACTTCTGAAAGAAATTTCGGGAGACGTCGTGGTCCTTTTCATCAACAGTTTTTGAAGCAACACAAGGGGCTATCCAATTTGATGCGTAGCCCCCTATTGCCCCAGGACCAATAGGCTTCATATCCGGATATCGCGACATTACGGAACAGGAACGACGGAACGCCGAAAGCGCGTAGCCTTGCTGATCTGCATACCAGCCATCTAGCAATTCGTACTCAGTCGGCACAATTTGGAATAGTTTGGCTTCTTGTCGTGGAATCAGCCAGATGGCCGTGTAAATTGAAACCGACATCACCGCCACACCAAGCACCACAGTGCCGAAGATCTGCCATTTGTGCACTATGACATTTGCCAACTATGTAGTTTGTTGTCTCAAAATCTATTGATCATCGGGTTTAGTCTCAACCAATTCCCAATTAGGATCCTTTGACTGAGTGTCTCTTGCAAAACACCATAGATCTTTGATGGTTTCAACACGGGATGGATCACCAGACACGACCTCATCGAGCTCGTTGCGGGTCACGCTGANTTGTTCACTAATGATCTTAACAGTAACCCGGGCAGTACTCTGCAACATTCTTGCGTCAGCAATGTCAGCAAGAATAATAGACACCAAAGTGGTCTCCAGACGCTCTCCTGCATGACTTCGTCGCTCTATCTCATCATGAAAACTCTGGTATGTTGTTGAATCAAGTAGGTTTTGTAGCTGCTTTTTATCGGATTTAGAGAAAGCATCCAGTATCATCTCGAAAGCATTCTTTGCGCCCTCAAGGAACTCCTCCATATCAAAACTTGGATCCGCTATCTTGATTTGTGCCAATCCCCTAGCACTACTTTTGACGTCATCGTCACCATTTTCCGCCTCAGTACCGCCGGCGCCAGGCATCGTTACCACGTTCTCAGCAGTCTTTTGCTCATCCCTACGGACTGGAGAAGATTGGTCATTACCCGTTCGCTTGCCTAAGACCCGGTGGAGCCGCAGTAGAAGAAACCCCGCCACCATTGCAAAGACAAGAATATCTAGAAACTGAAGGCTGTTATTCATAGCAACGTCGGTCTTTTCGACATAAGGTCACAAAAATGGTAACTACAAATAAACAAGACATTAGTGTGTTGTGCCGACTGGGTCCAGCACTCTGAAAAAACTACATATGACATGGGGCTGATTCTAGCTTCAGACAAGACCCCTGGCGCAGAAGTTGATATTTGTTTCTTACTCTTATGTTGTTGTCACACAAGTTTATACGTGGTAGCGACCAATATCATTTTAACTCAACGGAGATGGTGATGTCAGATATATCCGGCACGCCCCAAACCGGGCCTGAAAGCGCTTCTGGTTCTAACGATCAGACCAACCAACGCCGAAGAATAATGTCTCGCGGACAATTCATAAAGGACCTTTCTTTTGAAAATCCCAATGCGGGAAAGACGTTTGGGACGGACAACCCACCTAAAATTGACATTTCCGTCTCTGTAAACGGCAGGGCGGCGCCAGAGGACGGACATGAAGTAGAACTACAGATTAATGCTAAAGCGTCGATCAACGACGAACTGGTATTTATAGTCGAACTTCTCTATGGGGGTACATTTGTCGTCTCCGGCATTCCCGTAGAACAACTTGAGCCCGTTGTGATGATTGAATGTCCTCGCCTTTTGTTTCCATTTGCGCGGCGTATTATTGCAGACTGCTCACGCGACGGCGGATATCCTCCGTTAATGCTTGAACCCATAGACTTTGCCCAAATGTATCTCCAACGGAAGGCCGCGGACGACGCCAAAAAAACGTCCAATGAAGACGATGGGTCAGCTCAACAGTAATTTTCCTACATTTTCGAAAGCAGAGCACCGGAAAAGTTTTTATTCTAACAACCATATTGGTTTTGTTAGTTTCTTCAGCAGCGACCTATGATGCAACAGCTCTTCTTGGCTTGGTGCATACACACGTGGCTGCCGATGGGCGTTCACAGACCGGATCTCCTTAACGTCACCAGCCGTGACGGCAGAAAGACCCAAAGCCGGCTGGCGTGCATCAATCAGTTCCACATAAACCTGCGCCAATAAATCAGCGTCTAGTAATGCACCATGCTTGTCGCGCATTGCGTTATTAATGGAAAACTTCCTGCATAAAGCATCCAAGCTTGCTGGTGCTCCCGGATATTTCTGGCGTGCAATCTTTAGTGTGTCTACAGCCCTATCTAACCCTATCGAAGTTAAATTTAACCTCCCAAGCTCTGCGTTTAGAAAACCAAGATCAAATTCCGCGTTATGGATGACGAGTCTATCATTGGCAATAAACTCAAGGAACAAATCCACCTGATGGGCAAAGATAGGCTGACCCTTCAAATCGTCCCAGGTCAATCCATGAATCTCGGTGGCCGCAAAGGGGACCTCCCGTTCAGGATTGAAATAACTGTGAAATGTACGTCCACTCGGCAAATGATTGATAAGCTCCAAGCAGCCAAGTTCAATGATCCTGTGTCCATCGTTTGGATTTAGACCCGTTGTCTCTGTGTCAAGGACAATTTCGCGCAAGGTTCACCATTGTACTCTGCCTCCGTTGCCGGGAGAAAGCCTTTCCTTTAAGAATCCGCAGGATCCTAATAATTGAAATTCGAGCCGCCCTTTTCCCTATACCGGTACAAATTACAAAATCCGCATTCCGACGCTTCAACGAATCTGGCATCTGCCGGGATAGTATACTGCTAAGCTTCTCCTTGTTCATGTTTGAACGCGCCATAGCTCTCTGTCGTTGGACAAAAGCAGGAGCACTAACCACTATGACAAAGTCATAACGATTGCTACCGCGAGTTTCAAATAACAAAGGGACATCCATTACTACTAAGGCTGCACGCCCCACTCCCGCACGGCAAAGAAAANTTTTTCTGGCTTCGTTGACCAGTGGATGTACTATCCTCTCCAGAACATTAAGATCGGACTTACTACCAAACACGCGCGCGCCCAGAGCTTTCCGGTCAATTGCATCGCCCCTGAGCACACCAGGAAATGNTGCAGACACTCGCTTTACGGCTGNTCCACCGGATCCCAAAATACGGTGGACTTCTGCGTCGGCATCAAAAACGGGGACGCGCAACCGACGAAACATCTGAGCCGTTTCGGTTTTTCCCATCGCGACGGAACCAGTAAGACCAACTATTAGAGGCCGGTTAAGGACCATTATTAATTCCAAGAACATGCGCACGAAGAAGCGCGGATACACCAGGTTTCCTGCCATGCCACGCNGCAAATCCTGGCGTAGCTTGATGTAATAACATTCCCAACCCATCAACTACAGGATTGCCCCTGGCTTGTGCCTCAGTAAGTAAAGTGGTCATGAGGGGTGCATACACGAGGTCTGTTACTAATGCCCCTGTGGGTAGTTTCGTTAGAGGCATATCTAAGCTTGGTTCGCCAACCATGCCTAAATTAGTGGTATTCACCAGTAAGCCCACACCGCCAGCCGCTTCAACACGATCCCTCCACGATAGGNTTTGGATGGGNCCCCCCAAATCATTGGCGAGAGNCGTNGCNCNAGCTATCGTGCGGTTACAAACACGCACTTCCGGGACACCAGCGTCCAGCAANCCTGNGCAGACTGCCCGTGCCGCGCCCCCAGCCCCTATAACCAGTGCCGGTTTTTTCGATATCCACTCCGGGGCATTGACCTGCAAATTCTCCATGAAACCATAGGCATCCGTGTTACTCCCCAGAAGTTTCCCATTCTTGTTAAATGAAATGGTGTTCACAGCACCGACCCGTCGGGCTGCGCNGTCAGCTTTGTCTACCAACTGAAGTGCTTGTTCCTTGTGCGGGACCGTAACATTAACGCCTCGAAACCCAAGTGCCGGCAGCGCCCAGAGTGCCAAGGGCAAATTTTCAGGTTTTACAGCAAGCGGTATGTATGCTCCATCGATACCGTATTCTTTAAGCCAAAAACCATGCAGTCTAGGAGATAAAGAATGTGCAACTGGCCAACCAATCACGCCAGACATGTTGGCGGCTCTGGAAANCTTCATTCTGCTACCACCCCTTTTTTACGTAAAAAGTCTAGCAGTGCAACAAGAGGCANGCCCAGAATGTCAAAATACATACCATCAATACTCGAAAAAAGCTGGATTCCAAGACCTTCAAGCTTATATCCACCCACCGACTCGCATATTCTTGCCCTTTCCGATTGAAGGTAATGCTCTAGGAATTGATTAGAAAAGTCTCGCATCGTTAGCTCTGAATCTGCACAAAAACGCCAAATTACTGATCCTTGCCGCGCCACCGAAACCGCTGATAGCAGGTGATGCGTCTGACCTCGCAACAGGACTAACTGTTGTCGCGCGTTTATGAGGTCTGTTGGCTTGTCTAGACAAACTTCATTCAATGCCAACATCTGGTCACTACCTATCACCAACGCCGTCGGATGCTTTTCCGAGACGGAAGACGCTTTTAGATCCGATAAAACCTGGGCCGTTTCTGAAGGAGTCCGATTCTCTGAACGCATTGAGTTCTTGATCGTCGCTTCGTCAACTATAGAAGGCTGGATGGAAAAACGGACCCCAGCCCGTGTCAAAAGATCCGCCCTCGTGGCGCTTCTCGACGCAAGAATGACTGACATTTTATTACAGTTATCATGAATGAGCATATTAGTAATTGCAGTTTACGAATTTTCAGGATGGTTGCGATACAGCGACAGCACAGCGGCAGCGGTTTCCTCTATAGAGCGCCGCGTGACATCAATGATCGGCCAACTCTGTCCCGTAAAAAAATGTCGAGCCTGATTCAGTTCACCTCTTACTAACTCAAGGTCAACATAACTTTCAAGACCGGGCTCATTCATTTGACGCAGACGATTCCTTCTTACCTGAATTAACCGTTCTGGCGTAGTTGTTAAGCCTACTATCAAAGAACTTTTTGCAGAAAAAATTTCTTCTGGTACATTTTGGCTAGCTATAAATGGTACGTTAGCGGCTTTCAAACCTCGGTTGGCAAGGTATACACAGGTCGGTGTCTTGGACGTCCGAGAAACGCCCGTTAGAATCACGTCGGCTTGGTCAATATCGTGCAGCGCTTGCCCATCATCATGTGATAACACAAACTGCATTGCCTCAATTCTCTGAAAATAGTCCTCATCCAGTTCATGTTGACCGCCAGGCCGATGTTGTACTTCTCTCGTCAAAAATGTGCTGAATGCCTCCATCGCCGGCGCTAGAACTGGAATACAGGGTACGGATATGGATAAACACTTGTTCTTAAGGACTTCTTCTAACTCTGGTTTAACGAGTGTGTACAACACAACACCGCGATATTCTTGTATGCTAGAAAGAAGTTTTTCCAACTGGCCACGGCTTCTTATCAAGGACCAGTTATGTTCCACAACCTCTACGTCGTCGAATTGTGCCAATACTGCCCGCGCTATCGTACTCACGGTCTCCCCTGTCGAGTCGGAAATTAGATGCAGATGAAACGTAGTCATTCTTGGTATAATACCTTAACAACCTGGGGATAGCGTAGCTGCTCCAGATTCCGCCCCACTAATCCTTTCACGATACACGAAAAATCCAACTATTTACCAACCGAAGCACGTGTTTAAACGAATAATGGTATAATTGGGTAAAACTAAGTTATTAACAAATATCCACCTATTGTTCATAACAATTTTATTGATTAAACGATCTAAACAAACANATTTAGTAGAGTTTTACACATATCTCCNTAACTAANNCATAGTTNNGACTGNCTTTCTNAGAAAGCCTGAANAATNATGGATAAAAGACAATCCCCATTTTCCCCAATCTCAACAATTAACTACAACATATATTAAGATTCTATATTAATTTAGTAAGACTAAAACATGGTTGAAAAAAATAAGAAGATTAAAGGAATGACTAAACCAGCACTGTCTGTTTTTACTGGACATNCACAACANATTCCACCGATCTGGCTAATGCGACAAGCAGGGCGTTACCTTCCCGAGTATCGAGCACTAAGAGTAAAAGCCGGAGATTTTCTTGAACTCTGTTACAATTCTGAATTTGCGGCAGAGGTGACCCTACAACCAGTTAAAAGATTTAGTCTTGATGCAGCTATATTGTTTTCTGATATCCTTGTAGTCCCTCACGCCTTAGGACAAGAACTAGAATTTGTTGAGGGAGAAGGCCCTAAATTAAGGCCAGTTCGCGATGTAGAGGATCTAAAAAGACTATCAACAGAGCTTAACCATAACAACTTGTCAGCGGTGTATGAAACTGTAGCGAAGGTGTATGAACAGTTAGAGGAAACAGTAACGTTGATAGGTTTCGCTGGGGCGCCCTGGACTGTTGCGACTTATATGGTGGAAGGAGGTGCTTCTAGGAACTTTGAATACGTAAAACAGTGGGCATTTAGTAGCCCAGAGACTTTTGATATTTTAATACAGCGGCTGGTAGAAGGCACAACAGAGCATTTATGTCGGCAGATAGAGGCGGGTGCGGAGGTAGTGCAGTTGTTTGAGAGTTGGGCCGGTATCTTGCCACCAAGTGATTTTGATAGATGGTGTATAAAGCCGGTTAGGGCCATTGTAGAAACTTTGCGAAGACGCTTCCCAGGTGTTCCTGTAATAGGATACCCGCGTGGGGCTGGTGTTATGTACACTGGTTATGCAAGGGCAACTTTGGTTGATGTGTTGGGTTTGGATCATACTTTGCCTTTGCAATGGATATCGGAGACTCTGCAAAGAGACGTTGTTGTTCAAGGCAACTTGGATCCCCAACTTCTTGTAGTAGGAGGTACACCTATGATAAATGCGGTCAAAAGCATTAAAAAGACACTTGGTGGAAGGCCATTTGTATTCAACTTGGGCCATGGGGTGCTACCTGGAACGCCGCTAGAACATGTCTCGGAGCTAGTTGACTTGGTTCGTGAAGAATAGGGTTATCTTTATTGTCTACAAAAGCAGTAGTGTTGTTTAATCTTGGTGGTCCGGATCAAATCTCATCTGTGCAACCGTTTTTATTTAACCTTTTCAACGATAAAGCGATTATAGATTTACCGAGGCCGATCCGGTGGCTTGTAGCCCAATTGATATCCAGGAGACGAACACTAGTTGCTCAGAATATATACAGTAAACTTGGTGGATCTTCCCCGCTATTATCTGAGACTAAGAGACAGGCAGCGGCGATAGAAGAAAAGCTAGGTGAAAATTGGCGTGTTTTTGTATGTATGCGCTATTGGCACCCTTTTAGTATAGAAATTGCTCAAGCCGTTAAGCAGTACAATCCAGACCAAATTGTTTTGCTGCCTCTCTATCCTCAATATTCAACCACAACCACTGCTTCGGCATTGGCTGACTGGAATTATGCGATTCAGAAAGTTGGCCTGCAGAAACCCACTGAGGTGATTGGTTGTTATCCTACTTTGAAAGGTTTTATACGAGCTCACAGCCACTTATTGCGTATAGCGCTAGCGGAAAGCCGCTATGAAATGACAGACCAAAGAGTCTTATTTTCGGCACATGGTCTTCCTGTTAAGGTGATATCATCTGGGGATCCTTATCAATGGCAAGTCGAGGAAACGGCGTCGGCAATTGTCAAAGACCTTAATGTAGAACGATTGGATTGGCAGGTGTGTTATCAAAGTCGTGTAGGGCCCCTGGAATGGATAGGACCATCCACAGAAGACGCAATCGTCCGAGCCGGTTCAGAAGGAAAATCTCTCATTGTAGTGCCCGTTGCGTTCGTATCGGAACACTCCGAAACTCTCGTAGAGTTGGATATAGACTATAAATCTTTAGCGGATGCATCTGGAGTCCCAAGTTATAATAGAGTTCCGGCTCTTGGCGTGACCACTGAATTTATAACGGCTTTGAGCGACATGGCGTGTGACAATCGTCAGAGAGGCTGCAATGGGGTTAAGGGGAACCAAATTTGTCCCAAGCGATATCACCGCTGCGGCTGTTTAGGTTTTCAGACCCTCGTCAACCATTAGCAAGAGGCTATGTTGCTTGAATATCTAGCTAACGCCTATTTGTGGATTAAAGCCTTTCATATCATTGCCGCAATAGCGTGGATGGTAGGATTGTTGTATTTACCTAGGTTATTTGTTTATCACTGTGACGCCCCTAAAGGGTCTCTCAGTTCTGAGACTCTTAAAATTATGGAGAGGCGTCTTTTACACGGTATTATGACCCCCGCCATGTTGGTTACTTGGTTGTTGGGGTTGGGCCTTATTATCGTTTCACCGACTGTTGACTGGGAAAACTGGTGGCTTCACCTCAAACTTTTTGCAGTAATTGGTCTGACGGCACTGCATATATGTATGATACGTTGGCAGCGGCTATTTCTTAAGGATGCCAATAGACATGGCGCCCTATTTTTTCGCCTAGTCAACGAAGTCCCGACTCTTTTGATGATAGTGATTATAATAATGGTGGTGGTAAAACCAGTTTAGGTTGGTTAGCTTAAATGTTGATTCCTTTAAATATGAAGGTTTGACGAAATTACTTTACTGGCGTACATAATTGCGTCATTCTTTAGTTTGTCTTGCGATTAAATCGCAAAATCTCTCCTGTTGTCAGCTGATTTCTCGTTAAACCGCAAATTCAAGCGGCAACAACCACAATAGTTCAGGTGCGACACAAGTCGAATGTTTCCTGCGCGCACGCGTCATGACATCCTGACCATTCCGAGCACATAATGAATTTACAAGAACTGAAACAAAAATCTCCGACTGATCTACTCTCTTACGCCGAAGAGTATGGTGTTGAGAATGCGAGCACCTTGCGAAAGCAAGATCTGATGTTTGCGCTTCTAAAACAACTGGCAGAAAGCGATATCACTATTTCGGGTGGTGGAGTTTTGGAAATTTTACAAGATGGGTTTGGATTTCTGCGATCGCCGGAATCGAACTATTTGCCGGGGCCTGATGACATCTATGTTTCTCCTAACCAAATACGCCGTTTCGGTTTACGCACCGGTGACACNGTTGACGGAGAAATCCGGCNGCCAAAGGATGGNGAAAGATATTTTGCGTTGCAAAAAATTAATGAGATTAACTTCGAATCCCCCGAGAGTGCTCGACATAAAGTCCACTTTGACAACTTGACACCGCTGTATCCAGATCAGTGGCTCCGNTTGGAGGTCGAAAATTCCGAAGNCAAAGACATGACATCTCGGGTTATAGATTTGGTAGCTCCACTCGGAAAGGGTCAACGAGCCTTAATAGTAGCGCAGCCACGTACGGGAAAAACTGTGGTACTGCAGAACATAGCGCACTCCATCACGGAAAATCATCCTGAAGTGTATCTTTTGGTACTTTTGATAGATGAGCGCCCGGAAGAAGTTACAGATATGCAAAGATCCGTCAAAGGCGAGGTTGTGAGTTCAACTTTTGATGAGCCAGCAGGGCGGCACGTTCAGGTAGCAGAAATGGTTATTGAAAAGGCCAAACGACTCACTGAACATGGTCGCGATGTAGTGATCCTTTTGGATTCTATTACCCGTTTGGGACGAGCGTATAACACTGTCGTCCCTTCATCCGGCAAAGTACTTACTGGTGGCGTGGACGCTAATGCTTTGCAGAGACCCAAACGGTTTTTTGGTGCGGCCAGGAATATCGAGGAAGGGGGATCCTTAACAATTATCGCAACAGCTTTGATCGATACCGGTTCACGAATGGATGAGGTAATTTTTGAGGAGTTTAAGGGTACTGGAAATAGCGAAATAGTTCTTGATCGAAAGCTTTCCGATAAACGAACTTTTCCTGCCATCGATATTGGAAAATCGGGCACTAGAAAGGAAGAACTTTTAGTCTCCAAGGGGGAGTTGTCAAAGATGTTTGTGCTACGACGTATTTTGACTCCCATGGGTGTTTCAGATGCGATGGAATTTCTGCTAGATAAATTGAAGAGCGCTAAAACGAATGATGATTTCTTCGAGTCTATGAACACCTAATCAGCAGTTGTCCCAGTCACCCTCTCTCAGTAAGACCCGAAAGTAACTGCATCAGCACATTTAGTACGCCGATGCAGTATTCAATCCTAATTCAACACTACGGTGTGAAAACGGTCGTCCCTGTGGTGACACGCCCTTCGAGATCGCGGTGGGCTTGGACTGCGTCCTTTAGCTTATAACGGTTATTTACCGGGATTTTTACTTTCCCCTTCAGCACCATGTCGAAAAGTGTGTTGGAACTATTCTCGAGGTCACCGCGCTCCGCCGTGTAAGTNATCAAGGANGGTCTTGTGACGTAGAGCGACCCTTTCTGCAGGCTTCCTAAATCAAAGTTTTCAATCTTGCCAGAGGATTGACCGAAATTCACGAGAATGCCCCGTGGCTGAATACATTCTATCGAGCTGAGTAGGGTGTTCTTACCTACCGAATCATAGACAACGGGCACACCCATTCCGTCTGTAATTTCGTTAACACGCTCAACAAAATTTTCTTTGTCATAAAGGATCGTGTGATCACAACCGTGAGCTCTAGCTAAGTCAGCTTTTTCTTCGGAGCCAACAGTACCGATAACGGTAGCGCCACGTGCTTTGGCCCATTGACAAGCAATTAGGCCTACGCCCCCCGCCGCTGCGTGGAAGAGGATGGTGTCTCCTGGAACCACTTTATAAGTGCGGTCAAGTAGGTATTCTACAGTCATACCCTTGAGCATCATTCCTGCTGCCGTCTCATCGGAAATGCCATCGGGAATTATCACGAGGCGATGTGTCGGTATTAATCGGTACTGTGAGTAGGCNCCAACGGGCATGCCCGCATAAGCTACGCGGTCGCCNACTTTTACTTCTGTCACTCCGTCTCCTAGNTTTTCAATCACGCCAGCTCCCTCCATACCTGGGCAAAGNGGTAACTGAGGGGCTGGATACAATCCTGTTCGAAAATAAATATCTATGAAGTTCATGCCAATTCCGGTCTGACGAATTAGAGCTTCACCGGGGCCGGGATCGCTAAGCTCGATTTCTTCCCATTGCATCACTTCTGGGCCTCCGGTTTTGTGGGCGACAATGGCATTACACTTCATTACTAGTCTCCAAAAAATTTCTGTTTATTTATCAGTTGTAGTTTCGAGTCCTCAAGATACTTCCCATTGTTGCAAAATACAGTAATTTAATGCTTACGGTAGTTNCCAGGGGATTTTCTGAGAGTTCGTTGTTCCAATAAAAGCAAGGNTTCTTTNGTNCGCACACCATCTCCACCGCTGAAACCCGTTAAATTACCGTTCTGGCCTACNATCCGNTGACAAGGAATTATAAGAGGTATTGGGTTGCTACGGCATGCTCCTCCGATGGCGCGAGGGGAGGTCTTTAAGCGTTGAGCGAGCTTGCCGTACGTGAGAGTTTGTGCGTAAGGAATTTTGGTCAGGTTGTGCCAAACGTAGATTTGAAATGGTGTTCCAGATGGCAAAATCGGCAATTTAAAGTAATGCAAGTCTCCGTTGAAGTAATCTAGTATTTGTGATTTAGCATCGATCAGCAGNTTGTTGGGGGAAGAAACTTNTGATTCTCCCCATTCCACTCTGGTAATAGCCTTTCCCCCTTCTACCCGGAGGATACCTACCGGAGTTTTTATGCTAATAAGATGTGCCACAATGCTGCCAAGTAATCCATTAGGGAATAAGAACATANAGGAAATGCTCGGCCACCATGAGTGGGGCCAGGCAGAACTTTTCTGGGGAGTATGGTCGTACCGTNTCGTGGAATGTAAGTTAGCATTTCTTTGAGGCACGTGGGATTTTTTTACGTGGGTGTCTGTTGTTTAAAATGGCAAATGTATGTTGTTGGGTCGGGACATATGGCGACTCATGTTAAGTTGGTGTCTAGGGGCTTAAAGGGATAATACATTGGAAATTATTGGTCGCGATCCGGAACTGTTTTATAGAGCCCACGTATTTTGTTGCGTCAACGTCCGNCCTAAGGGGCATCCACGAGGCTGNTGTTCGGAGAAGGGTAGCCTTGAACTCAGGGCTTATATGAAAATAAAGGCTAAAGAGCTAGGGCTCGAAAAGATAAGGATAAACGCTTCTCAATGTTTAGATCGCTGCGAACTGGGNCCAACCATGGTAATTTATCCTGAGGGGATCTGGTACCACTGTGCNACNAAAGAAGATGTAGATGAGGTACTGCAGACTCATTTAGTAGAAGGAGGCAGGGTGGATCGCCTAATGTTAACGCCCGATGAAATTCCGGAGACGAAATAGTCTTAACGAGGACNATAGCGGATGAGTGAACATGGCGGGCCAGAGGGGCTGGCCTCGGCGACAATTTATGCTGAGGCAACCGCTTTCGGTACTGCTGGCATCGCGGTGGTGCGCGTATCTGGACCTTGTGCTCGTATTGTCATGGATCGGCTAACGGGGCAGACCAAAATCAAAGCACGCCACGCTACTAGGGTAAATATCTATAGGTCCCATGANGGAGAGCTGCTTGATAGTGCGTTAGCACTCTGGTTTCCAAAACCATATAGTTTTACTGGTGAAGATATCGCTGAATTTCATCTTCACGGCGGGAGAGCCGTGGTAGCAGCTGTCTTGGCAGAGCTTGAAGCGATAAGNGGATTGCGTACGGCAGAGCCCGGAGAGTTTTCTCGTCGAGCCTTTATGAATGAAAAAATGGATTTAACGGAGGCTGAGGGTCTAGCCGATCTCATTGCTGCTGAGACCGAGATGCAACGAAAGCAAGCACTTAGACAACTAAATGGGGGCCTGGGGGACAGGTACGAAGATTGGAGACACCGCTTGCTGCGGGATCTGGCTCATACGGAAGCCGTGTTGGATTTTGCAGATGAAGAACTCCCTGTGGGATTATTGGATCACCTTAACCAGGATGTGAAGCTACTAGTNCAGGAAATAACGGCTCATCTTGATGATGATCGAAGGGGGGAACGACTCCGTGAGGGTGTTCGGGTCGCAATCGTTGGGCCGCCTAACGTTGGCAAATCGAGTCTATTCAATCATCTGGCGAAGAGGGATGTGGTGATTGTTCACGACAGGGCAGGCACAACGAGAGATGTCGTTGAAATCCAATTAGATCTTGGGGGTTTCCCAGTATTTATATCGGACACGGCTGGTATTAGGGAAAGTAGTGATGAAGTTGAAAGTGAGGGTATCCGCAGGGCCAAAGCGGTTGCAGAGGAATCAGACCTGGTGGTTGGCGTTTGTGATGCTTCTGTGGTTCCTGCATTGGATCCCGAGACCCTTTCTTTGTTGGGGGAGTCAGGACTCTTAGTGATGAACAAGATAGACTTGTTAGGCGACCAGCTACCAGAGATGATTGGTGGGTACCGGCTGCAGCACGTTTCGTGCCGAACCGGTGCTGGCTTGGATGGCTTAACGGAGACACTTACGACCAAAGTACACCGGATGATGAGCTCTGTCGTGTCCGGATCGTTAATTAGCCGCCAACGTCATAGAGAGTCGCTAATTGAATGTCGGAATGCGCTTGTTCGCTTTGGAGGCGCACAAGCCGTGGAATTATCCGCAGAGGAGCTTCGGCATGCGGTGCACTCTCTCGGTCGAATAACTGGGCGGGTTGATGTTGAGGACATACTTGGGCTCATTTTTCGGGAATTTTGTATAGGTAAGTAGGTTGTTTGTGCTAAAGCTGTAATAATGATATTATAGAATAATGCTTCAATAAGAATATTAACGTATATCTGTAACGAACCGCGTTATGCTGCTAAGTTTTGTGTAATATTGGAATACAGCGCCAGAATTTCGCATTAAACTGTATGACATGCGTTTTCTTGCTTCGAAGGGTGTTTCACGTGAAACTTCCGTAAAGTTTTGACTATTGTAGGATCTAGTCCTAAATTCCACTCCATGTCGGGATATTGCCAACATTCTAGGGGAAAAGGTGACATCGCAAGCTACGATGTTGTCGTTGTAGGCGGTGGTCATGCTGGGTGTGAAGCGGCGTCGGCGGCAGCTCGTGTTGGGGTTAAAGTACTGTTACTGACTCACAAAGTAGATACGATTGGTGAAATGTCTTGCAATCCTGCAATCGGTGGCGTGGGGAAAGGTACCCTGGTGCGGGAGGTGGATGCGTTGGGCGGGCTCATGGGACGCGCCGCTGATGAGGCAGGTATTCAGTTTCGAGTGCTAAACGCTAGTAAAGGTCCAGCTGTTAGGGGCCCCCGGGCCCAGGTAGATCGAAAGCGGTACAAAGCCGCCATACACAAACTACTAAATGCTGAGGAAAATCTCACGATTACGGCCGGCGAGGCTGAAGATATTTGGTTCCATGCGTCGGGTCGTCTTCATGGTGTCATCTGTTCGGGGGGCACGAAAATCTGTGCGAATAGGGTTATCATCACTACTGGAACCTTCCTAGGGGGGATGATATACATTGGGGAAGAGCGAATAGCTGCGGGTCGAGTAGGTGATGCTCCGTCTAATGGGTTCGCTAGTACTTTGGCAAGGCTAGATTTTAGGCTGGGCCGACTCAAAACGGGTACGCCTCCGCGTTTGGATGGAAGCACGATAGATTACAGCGGCCTAGAAACTCAGTGTGGTGACCCCAGGCCATATCCATTTTCTTATTTGACGACAGATATTGGTATTCGACAGGTCGCATGTCACATAACGGGGACCACCGTAAATACCCACGAGATTATAAGGGAAAATCTACATAGATCCCCAATGTATACCGGGGCTATTGAAGGCCCAGGCCCGCGGTACTGCCCTTCCATAGAGGACAAGGTGGTCCGTTTTCACGGCCGTGATCGGCACCAGATTTTTCTGGAACCCGAGGGCCTTGATACTGATACTGTGTATCCGAACGGTATTTCGACATCNCTGCCCCGNGAAATTCAACTTCAAATGATCAGGACTATTCCGGGNCTTGAAAAGACGAAGCTTGTCCGGCCGGGTTATGCTGTTGAGTATGACTTTGTAGATCCACGGGAACTTCATCCAGATCTTGAAACAGAGCGTATTCCGGGGCTGTATTTTGCNGGGCAAATCAATGGCACAACGGGTTATGAAGAGGCAGCGGCACAGGGGTTGTTGGCCGGATTAAACGCTGCGCGGGGGGTCTTAGGAGAGGATCCTGTAACTCTAGACCGGTCGCAGGCTCTTATTGGAGTCTTAATCGACGATCTTGTAACCATGGGTGTTTCTGAACCATACAGAATGTTTACGTCGAGGGCCGAATATCGTTTGAGATTGAGGCCTGATAATGCAGATCTTCGTCTAACCGAGTTAGGTATTAGCGCGGGATGTGTGCATGGCAAACGACAAGCTGTCTATCGTGCAAAGAAAGCAGCTTTGGATAGTGCCCGTCAACTGGTGGAGGGTCTAACCGTTACTCCGAACCAAGCTCAAGCGCATGGCCTGCAAGTGCGATCTGATGGGGTAAGCCGTAAGGCCAAAGAACTGCTCGGGTATCCTGGTATAAACTTGACTCGACTTGAGGCAATATGGCCTCAACTTAAAGAAATTCCTTCAAACATAGGAGAGCAGGTAAGGATTGAATCGCAATACGATACCTATTTGAAGCGTCAAGAGGCAGAAATCCGGTCTTACCAACGGGATCGTGGCCTCGAAATTCCAAATAAAATAGATTACCGTACNGTCGGTAGTCTCTCCAACGAGGCGATAGAGAGACTTTCAGAAGCGCGGCCTTCGACCATAGCTGCCGCCGCCCGTCTACCCGGTGTTACACCTGCTGCTCTGACGGCCTTAATGGTGCACCTTCGACGCGAATCCGGTGCCTCACCTCCACGTAGCTACGAGCCACACCCTACAAATGCTGTCTGAGGAATTTGGTGCAAATGAGTTTCAGATCAGGACCGGTGTTTCACGTGAAACCATTAGTAAATTAGAAACATACGCATCTTGTTTGCGTGGTTGGCAGCAGCGATTTAACCTGGTGGGCCAAAAAAGCTTGGAGGACGTATGGCATCGGCATTTTTTTGATTCCGCACAGTTATTTGAGTTGTGCGAGCCTACCTCAGCCCATCTTGTGGATCTTGGAAGTGGAGCTGGCTTCCCCGGTATGGTTTTGTCCATNATGGGACAGTCCAACGTTGAATTGATAGAAAGCAACAGAAAAAAGTGCTTCTTTCTTACTGAAGTGGCTCAATCGGCAAACATTAATGTTAAGATAACGAATGGCCGGCTTGAACAGCTCCCGGCAAANGCAACTGCAGATATCGTTACGGCACGGGCACTGGCTCCCTTAAGTAAACTCTTAGGTTATGTTTACCGTCGGTTGCGCCCTGGCGGAGTTGCATTTTTGCATAAGGGTGCAACAGTCGAACAAGAATTGACCCCGGCGTGCAAAGACTGGAAAATGCACCTGCGCAAACACCAGAGCCAAACTGATCCGAATGGCATGATACTAGAAGTAAGAGATTTAGTGCCTTCTCATGCACATTGACCAAACCATTAACTCTCGCGGTGGTNTTAATCGTTTAGCAATTGTGAATCAAAAAGGAGGAGTTGGAAAAACTACCACTACAATAAATTTGGCGACGGCCCTTGCAGCGCTAAAGCGTAGAGTGCTGGTTATCGATTTGGATCCCCAAGGAAATGCTAGTACCGGTTTGGGTATTCCTAAAACACAACGTGTTCGCACCACTTATGATGTTTTGATGGGTGCTATGACGATGGAACAAGCTATAGTCCCAACCCAAGTTCCCGGTCTTTCATTGGTGCCATCTGATATCAATCTAACAGGTGCGGAGTTAGAGCTAGTGGATCAGCAAGATCGTGCCTTTTGTTTACGCAAGCGCCTTTCGGATATTTCTTCAGACTATGACGATTTGTTGATTGATTGCCCACCTTCCCTGGGGCTTCTCACGTTGAATGCTATGGCTGCAGTCAATGCTTTGTTGATTCCATTGCAGTGTGAATTTTTCGCACTGGAGGGCTTATCCCAGTTGATGGAGACAGTCGAGAGGGTGCAGCAAAATTTTAACCCAAACCTTGAAATAGCGGGCGTGCTTCTGACGATGTATGACCAGCGGAACAAACTATCTGCAGAAGTAGCCGCTGACGTCCGCGCCCATTTCGGGTCCAAAGTCTACGATACAATAATTCCGAGGAACGTGAGGATCTCGGAAGCTCCGTCTCACGGTAAACCTGTTTTGCTTTATGACCACCGTTCGAGTGGTGCCAGAGCCTATATGAGGTTGGTCAAAGAAATTTGTGAAAAGGAGAGAAGGGTAATAGCAATATGAATTCCAGAATCCATGGACTCGGGCAAGGCCTTGATGCCCTTCTTGGCAGTAGTCCCGAAGGAACTGCACAGGGTAACAGTAATCAAAGTCCTCAAACCCTATCGCTTGATCTAGTGCGGCCCAGCGCAAACCAGCCGAGAACGTTTTTTGGCGAAATTGAATTACAAGAGTTGGCAGCATCTATCAGAGAGAAAGGTATTCTTCAGCCGATATTGGTGCGTCCGGCTCCCCTGAACGCTGGTTACTTTGAACTCGTCGCTGGTGAGCGCCGTTGGCGTGCAGCGCAAATTGCACAGCTTCACGAAATACCGGTGTTGATCAGAGAATTGAATGATCGTGAGATCCTTGAAATTGCACTGATCGAAAATATCCAACGGGATGATCTTAATGCGATTGAAGAAGCACGAGGTTTTTCTCGGCTGACTGAGGAGTTTGGAGAAACTCAGGAAAGTGTCGCGAAGCAAGTTGGCAAGAGCAGAAGCTATGTTGCCAATTCTATAAGATTGTTGAGATTACCCCGACGTATCCAAGAGTGGCTTGAAGAAGGTGCCCTGCAAGCGGGTCATGCTAGAGCGTTGTTAATGGCGCAAGACCCAGTTAAAACNGCAAAACATGTTATAAAACAACGACTTAGCGTAAGACAAACTGAGAAGTTAGTCAGCAGAACGACTGGTGCCCCAACCGGCAAAGGGGTAAAAAGCGCGGACACTCGTTCTCTTGAAGCCGAGTTGAGTTTATCACTTAGATGTAAGGTAACCATTAGCGGGGACGCTGAAAGGGGCGATGTTCGCATCGCTTATCGGGATCTTTCCCAATTGGATCGAATTATCGGCAAACTGAGGAGCCGAGAGACATGAGCTACTTCCTTGCTCATCCACTTTTTAGTCTCTGTGCGGCGTGAGCAATACGTAAAACTGCCATAAGTGTGATTAGGGGAGCGAGACGGCCCTGTCGTTTGCAGGNGTCTTCGGCATCAAGAAGGATATTCATGGCTCGTTGTAATTTCCTTGGCGGCCATGCAGCAGCTTGTTTGTGAAAAGTATCACGTATTGAAAAGTGAACAGGGGGACGAAGGCGGCGCACAGCCTGAGTGATGTTCTCTCCGGCAGCGATAAAAGCTACTACCGCATGCAGCTTATGTAGGTGCCGCAGAGTTCCGCGAAGTGCCTGCGTTTCACTGATGCCCTCCAAACGTAGTCTGGTCAGTGAACGGATGGCTTGTTGGCTATTCCCATCCGCTATGGCTACGGCGAGGATATTGATAGTATTTTCGCCATTGTCACCTACTACGGCAGCAGTGTCGACTTCCGTTATTTGGTGAGAAGTTCCTACATAGAGGACTAGTTTTTCGAGTTCCCGTCTGCTGACTAGGCGATTGGATCCCAGGTTGTCGATAAGGTACCGTTTCGCATCAGGAGTAATAGTCAGGTTATAAGTATCGCATGTCTCGTGTATTAAATTTTCCAGTGCACGGTCATCATCAAGATAACAACCCGCCGCAACGGCCTCATCGTTCTCCTCAAACAGGTGTCTTAAAGGTGATTGTGGCGGCAATACCCCTGCTTCCGCTATAACGAGAGAAAGCTGTGCATCACTATTAAAAAGCGTTGTAAAAAGTGGGACCAGGCTATCGTTTGCACCCTGAATCCTAACGATCCGTGCACCGTGTGACATGGACAACGCTGCTGCTTCGTCAATGAGACGTTCGGGGTTGTCCTTAAGAATGGCGGCGTTAAGGTGAGAAATCCGAAATGGATCTAATGGGTCATCTACTACGGCTTGAGCCATTTTGTCGGCCTGTTCTCGAACTAGTCCTTGATCGGGGCCGTAAAACAATGCTGCTCGAAGACTTGGTCGTGGCTTTTCCAAGAAAGAAGCGAGTCTTGGGCCACTTATTTTCATGACTGATCTATAACTCGCTACTACGTCGCTTAAAAAACATCGAAAGTCCTGCTACGATTTGTTGACTAATTTCCCTTACACCGCGAAGTTGCGCTTCTTCTTCAGCGACTGAAGAGGCGTAGTTACTAGTTTCGACCACATTATAACTGGCGACAGCTCGGGCTGTTCCAGTGTCTAATACAGTATCAGAACCAATTGCTACCAACCTATAATTCGCAATCACTATTATTTTGAAACGACGCACTTGGCTGTCCGCTTCGGTAATTAGAGGTGCCCTATTTGTCGCTATTTCAACTATCAGTTGATAGTCCGGCGCATAAGCCTTGCCACTGGGCCGCAGATTGTCCAGAAGCCGATTATACATTTCGACGCCTAAAAGACCTCGCATTGGAACGACGTCAACCGCCGCCAACTGTTTCAGTACCTCGCCGCCCTTTTGATTTCCATACATAGGCTGAAAACCGCAGCTTAAATTAAGTGCGCTTAAAATTACTAAACCAATTAAGGTCTTAAACAACCACATTGATTACTCGGTTTGGGACCACAATGACTTTCCGTACTGGTTCGTCGCCGATGGACGCAATGATAGTTGGATCTTCCAGTGCCTTTCTTTCGGCTTCTTCCTGGTTTGTATCAACAAGTAGAGTGATTGTCGTACGGAGTTTCCCGTTTACCTGTACAGCTACTGTTACGCTTTCTGTTGCTGTAAGGTTCGGGTCAGGTTCTGGCCATGGGTGATTCACTATGCTTGGTTGATGCCCAAGCACGGTCCACATTTCTTCTGCTATATGTGGCAACATAGGAGCGACAAGTTTAACTACAGTTTCTATGGCTTCCCGCAAAACCCAAGACCCTTGGGTATCAGACTGTTCAAATGTATTAATTGTATTTACTAGCTCTCGGATGCGTGCGACGGCTCTATTAAATCGAAATCTTTCAATATCATTGGTAACGTCCGCAATTGACTTATGCGTGCAGCGCCGAAGTTCTTTGTGGACCTCTTTCAAGTCGGGTGGTATGGGTGTGGATACAGGTGCTAGTGTAAGTTTTGGTGAATCTAACATTCGCCACAGCCTTTGTAGAAACCGCCAAGCACCTTCTACGCCGGATTCGGTCCACTCGATATCTCGTTCAGGCGGGCTGTCTGATAACATGAATAGACGCGCTGTATCCGCCCCGTATGCGGTGATAATGGTTTCAGGGTCGACCACGTTTTTTTTTGATTTGCTCATGCTTTCGGATCGGCCGGTGAATACAGGAGACTTGTTATCCCGTCGGACTAATCTCCCGCCTTTGTCACGTTCTACTTCTTCTGGGAACAGCCATCCATTTGAATCTCTATAAGTTTCGTGGCATACCATGCCCTGGGCAAGCAACCCAGCAAATGGTTCGTCAAACTCTACATATCCACATCGGCGCATTGCACGCATAAAGAAGCGAGAATAGAGCAGGTGGAGAATGGCGTGTTCTATTCCGCCGACATATTGATCCACAGGGAGCCACATATTTATTTGCTCGGCGCTGACCGGTGTGTCGGATTCTGGGCAGGCAAAGCGNCAAAAATACCAAGAGGAGTCAACAAAGGTATCAAAAGTATCTGTTTCTCGAGTTGCTGGCTCATCACAACTTGGACAAGAAACATTCTTCCATGTCGGATGTCTATTCAGAGGGTTCCCAGGCTCATCAAAATCGACGTCTTCCGGTAGTAATACTGGCAGTTCACTTTCCGGCACCGGCACGATACCACACTTGTCACAATGTATTACGGGAATTGGGCAACCCCAGTAGCGCTGACGTGACACTCCCCAATCCCGCAACCTATAATTTATGTGGGTGTTGCCCTGCCCCGACTTTTCCAGGCGTGTCGCTACTTCACGTTTGGCGTCAGAGATACCGAGTCCGTCAAGAAAAGAGGAGTTAATCAATATTCCGTCTCCGGTAAAGGCTTTGTCGATCACTCGGAAATGAGACCCGTTTTCATTCGGGGGGCAAACCACAGGTAATACTTCTAAATCATATTTCCGGGCAAAATCTAAATCCCGTTGATCGTGGGCTGGGCATCCAAAGATTGCGCCAGTGCCGTAGTTCATAAGCACAAAGTTAGATACAAAAACAATCAGTTCGCGATCATCAAGAAATGGGTGGAGGGCCCGAATACCAGTATCGAATCCGACTTTTTCGGCCTTTTCCAAAGCTGCTTCACTAGTACCAAACTGATTACAATTTTCGATGAAATCAGATAATTCAGGGTTTTTTAGGGCAAGTTCCTCGGCTAAAGGATGATCAGTAGCGATGGCGCAGAAACTTGCACCAAACAATGTATCGTGCCGTGTCGTGAATACTGTTAGGTGATCACCTCGGTTTTTGAGGCGAAAATCAATTTGCATGCCTTCGGAACGGCCGATCCAATTTTCCTGCATAATGCGGACTGAATCGGGCCAACGTTCAAGCGTTTTTAGCCCGTCCAGAAGTTCGTCGGCGTAGGATGTGATCCGAAACATCCATTGTGGTAGCTGTTTTCGCTCAACTGGTGCGCCGGATCTCCAACCCCGTCCGTCTATTACCTGCTCATTGGCGAGTACTGTATTGTCAACTGGGTCCCAGTTAACAACTGACTCCTTACGGTATGCTAAGTCCGCTCCCAACAGGTCCAGAAACATTTTCTGCTCATGCCGATAATAACTAGGGGAACAAGTGGCCACCTCACGAGACCAATCGTAGGAAAGACCCATAGTTTTTAGCTGTTCCCGCATAGTGGTTATGTTGTCCCAAGTCCACTTTGCTGGATGAATCCCTTTCTCCATGGCCGCGTTTTCCGCCGGCATACCAAAGGCGTCCCATCCCATAGGATGTAGTACGTCCCAACCCTTCGCTCTTTTATAACGGGCAATAACGTCCCCTAGGGTATAGACACGCACATGTCCCATGTGAATGCGACCAGACGGATATGGAAACATCTCTAAAATATAGTATTTTTCAGTATCGGGTTTAGTTCGGGTAGTGAAAACACCCTGTTCTTCCCAGAAGGTTTGCCATTTCTTTTCAGTAATTTGAGCGTTGTACCGGGCCATATACGTTAATTTTATAGTTAGGGGTTTTCGGTTATGGGATGATGAACATTCAAGGCTGCGATTAACTTCGACTAGACTATTCCGATGTGCCNAGCACCTTAAATTCTCGCGCTCGGCTAAGGATAGTGTTTTCCAAATCACTCGCTAATGTTTCGTTAACGACAGCATTTTCCCAATCTCCCTCCGCGGTTCGCGCCTGGCGAAACACAGAAACCCGAATGCCATCAGATTGAAGGGATCTCCCAAGAATATAGGCCGTTATTTTAAACCTTTCACTCGGCGTTGTCGGTGGAGCATACCAATCAGTGATAATAACACCGCCAAATGGGTCCGCAGAACTTAAAGGCATAAATGAAAGAGTGTCTAGTGACGCGCGCCATAAATAACCATTTACAGCAATCAGGTGTGAGCTGTCCTTATCTTCGCTAAAGAGGTCGCCGATGAGCGAATCGCTGGAGGCATCAGCCGAAACTGGATTCTTGTCAATTAAGACCTTTTTTTCTGTTTGCGGTGGATAAACCGGGTCTGNACCGAAGTCCAACTTATTACANGCAGCTACAATAAATGCCAGGCCCNCAACGAGAAACATNCTGTATAANTGCAGCATTTTGTTAGGCCCTGACGGGGAGCTATGTTGGCAGTTACCAGGTTCGATCATATCCAAAGAAACCTCTGCGTTGTAGGGGTCGCAGCATCGCTGAAAGGAGACAATAGTTCTCGTGCAACATCATGTCGAGTAAAAGGCTGGTGGATAGTTTATTTTCGGCCCAATTGGAATAGCTGATGATAGGNCTAAACCAGAGACTGCTGCGATCCCGCATAATTTTGTACCAAAAAGCCGGCTTGCTGTCTTCGCATTGATCCCGCCGAGCGCGTAGACAGGTAGAGGCGACTGGAAGGTCAGATTTGCAAATTTTAGGGACTCCATGGGCGTGATGTCNGGATGGCTAACTGTGGCAAATACGGGAGATAGTAGCGCAGCATCTGCGCCAGCTCTTGCGGCTCGCCATAACGATTTGTGTGAATGAGCTGCCACGGTAATAAACCATTCTGGTCTCCGCCGGCGCCAACTACGAGCAGATTCGACACCTGATTCTGGCATGTGAATACCGTCCGCACGTAGGTGCGCAGCCAAGTGGCCATTTCCNGCAACTAGAAAGCGTAANCGCCGCCTCAGACAAACCTCCCGGACTGCTTTTGCGGCTTCTAGACGGCAAGGCAGTTCATAGTCTCGGAACAAAACTGCAGAGCCTTTTGGCAATGCCTGTACGGATTCTATAACACGTGGTACACGGGTCTGATCAGTGATCATTATCAGCNGGGGGGCATGTCTTAAGCTAGATAAACGGGTATCTCGTTCCCGCGGTTTGAGACTTCTTCTACTCTTTGTTAGTTTCATGTGACACCATAATGAAAGAGCAAACCACCATGCCCAATAAGNTGCCTAAGTTGGAAGGATGTAGTTACACAGATAATCTTTCNACCGTTAAGCGACAAATCTCNTCNGCCGCCTCAGCGGCGAGACGCTCTCCTGCGGAGATTTCACTGGTAGCTGTTAGTAAAACCTTCCAGGCAGATAGGATTAAACCAATTTTGGCGTCGGGCCACCTTTTTTTTGGTGAGAATCGGGTACAGGAAGCTGTAGAAAAGTGGAATCCACTTAAACTCCTTTATCCTGATGTGAGGCTGCATCTTATAGGGTCCTTGCAGAGCAATAAGGTATCGGAAGCAATGGCATTGTTCGANGTGATAGAAACATTGGATCGACCTAAACTCGCCCAGGCAATCGCTCGTGAACGAGACCGAACGAAGCAATGTCCCAACCTTTTGATCCAAGTCAATACCGGGGAGGAACCCCAGAAGGGAGGCGTGTTGCCCGACAGGATCGATGATTTTATTGAACGCTGCCAGACAGAATTCGATCTTACGGTGCGTGGCCTCATGTGTATTCCCCCGCTGGGNGAGGAACCCTCGCTACACTTTGGTCTATTACGTGAAATCGGCCGTCGGCATGATGTGGAAAGGCTCAGCATGGGAATGAGCAATGATTTTGAAATNGCTATCCGGTTCGGTGCAACGCATGTGAGAATTGGTACCGCGATCTTCGGGCAGCGTGGTCTTGGGGACAGTCAGATCTAAGACTTTAAATATGATAATTGCCATCCTAGCGTCAGTTTAAAAACAGGTCCAAGCAGTTCTTGTCATAACTAGTAGATTTTAAGGAATAAACGTGGCACTGCAGATAATAGAAGCCTAAACCTTTGCAAGGTTCCTTGCTGTTTAAATTTGAGTGTGTAAGCTTGGGTTAGACTTGATCAGCAGGAGTGCGCTGAGGTGGCAAAGGCCGTTTGGAATGGGTCAGTTATAGCTGAATCCGCTGAAACGAGACAACTNGAAGGAAATACATATTTCCCTAGTAGCTCGCTCCGGGCCGAATTTTTTTCGGATAGCAAATCGACGACAACTTGTTCATGGAAAGGGACGGCCCATTATTTTAATGTTGTGGTCGGGCGGGAAGTAAATCCCGATGCTGCTTGGTACTACCCGACGACAAAGGTGGCTGCGGAACGCATTGAGGGCTACGTTGCGTTTTGGCGTGGTGTTACTATAGAGCCATAACGGTCTCAATTGAATTTGGCACAAACTAAGCGATTATCCGACTACAAGGCGCAAAACGTCGTCTCCCGAGGGACTGTACTACTGGTTGGGGATAATGAGCCCTTTCGGATATCTCTGGCGGAACAAATAGACGTGTATGTAGGTGCAGAGATCGTTGAGGCTTCTACGGGTTCAGNTTTNCTTAACNTTNTTCATAAGAGGCACTTTGATTTAATCATTTTAGACCTAAGTGGTTTGTATTTTGGTGATATTGGAGGNTGTGACTCCTTGAAAGCTAAATGTAGTGAGATACCGATCATTGTTCTGTTAGAACACGTTCAGAGGAAGAATGATGACGTCGAAAAACTAGGCTCTAAAACGGTTGAATATCTCACCAAGCCTTTTCGTTTGGGCCTGTTTTTAGGAAAGATAAAAACAATCTTGGCTCACCAAAGCGTCGATAAGAAATTCAAAAAGAGGGTTGGCCGTTATGCCTTTGTACCGGAGAGCAAATTGCTGGCCGAGGTTGCAGGAGCTAAGACCGTCCGATTGACGGAAAAAGAAACCGCAATCCTCGAAGTACTTGTTAGTCGTGAGGATGAAGTTGTAACTCGAGAGGTTTTGCTGGATCGGGTCTGGGGGTATAGAGCGGACATTAGAACCCACACTCTAGAGACCCATATCTACCGTTTACGCAAAAAGCTAGAGCATGTTTCGTCGGGCTCAAACCTGTTAATCACATCCTCCGGGGGTTACCGCCTCTGTCGATGAGGAAAGCGATTCTGGGTCCGACCAAGATCTAATCTGTAAACTTTAACCTACAACACTATAGATCGATATCCATCACCACAGGAGCGTGATCAGACGGTACCGGCCAGCCACGCGCACTGTCTACTACCCATGCCAACTTTACGTTTGCTATTAAGTCTGGTGTGACCCATATATGGTCCAGCCTCCTGCCACGGTTTGATGCTTTCCAGTCACTGGAACGATAGCTCCACCAAGTAAACAATTTATCTGTTTCGGGAATAAGATGGCGGACAGCGTCTATCCAACCTCCTTTCCGCATTAATTTGTTTAAGGCAGCGACTTCAACAGGGGTATGGCTAACGACATTTATAAGTTGGTGATGCGACCAAACGTCATTTTCCAAAGGGGCGATATTTAGGTCACCTACTAGTATGGCGCGGGAGGGGGTTTGTCCACTAAACCACGTCGTGAGTTCCTCCAAAAATAATAATTTCTGCTGAAACTTTTTATTTTTTTGGGGGTTGGGCTGATCACCGCCTGCGGGTACGTAGAAGTTATGCAATTTAATAGTGGAATGAATCCAGCAGTACACATGACGAGCCTCGGTTGTTCCCGCCCAGTCTCTATGCCGCTTTCCCGATAAATCGTGGCGCGAGCAGATAGCGACACCGTGATAACTTTTCTGGCCGTATATAGCTTGTTCCTTGTATCCCAACGCCGCCATTTCCAGAGTGGGAAACTTGTTATCCTCGACCTTTGTTTCTTGCAGACAGATAATATCGGGGTTGGTTGTATCTACCAGTCGCTTGATACTTGGGAGGCGGCGGCGTATTGAATTCACGTTCCATGTTGCAATTCGGAATATCATGGATCCACTATCACACCCCACTTTTTGGGTGGGTTCGAAAAGCCGCAAACAAATGCTGCACAGTTATACGAAGAGATAATGAACGAGGGTCCGCAATATGGTAGATGAGGTAGAACANTCCTGCCAGTAATTGCTATTCCTCATAGTTACCGTAACGATAATCATACCGGACACGATCAAAATCAGTAAATCGAAATAGTTTTTTATCGAGAGGTAATCCAAACGTATGGTCATACAATGTCACATGCGTAACTATTGACGCCAGGTCCGTAACCTCCCATTTTACAAGACGGAAAGGAGTTTCCTCGAAGACCAAGGTAACGGAACCTGCCCCTGACATTCCCTCGTCAATCAGCTTAATCCTCAGTACGCCGGCCTGGCGTTTGATGGAATTGACAATCATATCCTCGTTGAAACTGATTTCATCAGCTAGCAGAAATCGAAAAGGGCCAGCCTGGTAACTAAATTCGGTAACTTGGTCAATGTCTCTATCAAAAAAGATCAAAAAAGTACCGTCCGCTACCAGTAACAAATCAACAGGAGGGGCATATTCTACTCGGAGCAGACGTGGGCGTTGTAACCATAGCCAGCCCTCCGAGTAACTCCCGTCTGACGTAACCTGGATAAATCGGGCACGATAGGTATCGATCTCATTCAGAAAAGCTTCAGCCTTGTCAATATAGGCTTGATCTCCCGGAGGCCAACTGTCTTCACACTGTGCAGTATCTATAAGCGCTACCAAAAGTAAGGGAAGACAGAAAAGCAAACGCATNGGTCTAATTATGGAAGGTATTTGTAATGTTGAGGAACAGCATTCATTCAACCTGTAACGATAAANCATCCTTTAGTAATTACCGTCCGAATCTTCAACCAAAATGTCCCTTTTTCCGACGTGGTTTGCGCCACTGATGACACCTTCTGCCTCCATCTTATCAATTAGGCGAGCTGCACGGTTGTATCCGATTTGTAGGTGTCGNTGTATAAAACTGGTTGACGCTTTCCGTTCCGTCAACACTAGATGAATGGCNCGATCGTAGAGCTCATCCCCACTATCAATTTCGGCTGTACCGGCCTCATTATCNCCTGATTCCTCTTCAGTCACTTCGCTAAGATAGTCCGGCGTGCCTTGAGATCTAAGAAACTGAACAATTTTCTCCACTTCCTGATCACTGACAAACGGTCCGTGGACGCGGGTGATTTGTCCACCTCCCTCCATATATAACATATCTCCCATACCTAGTAGCTGTTCCGCTCCTTGCTCACCAAGTATTGTCCGACTATCAATCTTAGATGTTACTTGGAAACTAATACGGGTCGGGAGGTTAGCTTTGATAGTGCCCGTAATAACATCTACAGAGGGACGTTGAGTGGCAATAATCAGGTGAATTCCAGCTGCGCGGGCTCTCTGGGCCAGGGATTGTATCGTTACCTCTATATCTTTTCCGGCGACTAACATAAGGTCTGCCATTTCGTCAACCACGATAACTAATAACGGAAGTGCTTTTGTGGGGAGGGGTTGTTCTTCGTATATTGGTTTCCCTGTTTCTAGGTCAAAACCGGTTTGGACGGTGCGGGTGAGTTTCTCTCCTTTGGCGATGGCGTCCTGAATACGTTTATTGTAGCCGGCGATGTTTCGGACGTTTAGATTTGACATTAAGCGGTATCGTTGATCCATTTCTTTTACAGCCCATTTAAGTGCTACCACCGCTTTTTTCGGATCTGTGACAACTGGGTGAAGCAGGTGAGGTATTCCGTCATAGACGGATAATTCCAGTACTTTTGGGTCAATCATAATTAGCCGACATGCTTCAGGGCGAAGCCGGTAAAGAAGTGATAAAATCATGCTATTAATAGCCACCGATTTACCGGAGCCCGTGGTGCCTGCAACTAAAAGATGCGGCATCGGCGCTAGATCAACTACGACGGGTTCACTATCAATATCCATCCCTAGCGCCAATGGAAGNTCATATTTCGCGCTTTCAAATTTGGCTGAACCAAGAAGTTCCCTTAAATAAACAGTTTCTCTTTGCTCATTTGGTAGTTCTATTCCAATAGCATTCTTGCCAGGGANGACAGCAACACGCGCCGAGTTCCTGGCCATGGACCGCGCTATATCGTCTGCAAGGGCAATAACGCGAGCGGACCTGGTTCCTGCCGATGGTACGAGTTCATAACGAGTAACGACTGGTCCCCCAGCGAGAACGTGATCGATCGTTCCGTTTACGTTGAAATCCTCCAGGACGGTTTCTAACAACTCCGCATCTGCTTTCAGTGCCTTTGTGTTTGACTCGGTCATGTGCCTGGGTTGTTTACCGGGATTAGCTAGTAGACTAAGCGGGGGAAGTTCCGCTACATCTTCGTCCNATTTCAGTTTTCCTTGCCGCTCAGTGGCTTCCCGAACTCCTGTACGGGAGGTTTCGGACGTAACAACTACGGTCTGCGTTGTATTTGAATTGCGCAATTTGGGTTCTAAGCGATCCTTCTTTCTTTGAGATTGCTGCAAGCGCTTTTTGGACACTGTCCGCCTACGAGGTGACTTGTGGCGGATTGCTGACAGACGCATCGATGTTCGAAGAAAACGGTACAATATAGAACCACACCACCTGATGGCTACTATGAAGATACGGAGTATTCTCCGTCCATCTTGTTTCGGCACTCCAAACATAAACGGCACAGCACCCAAAGTTAATATTCCAACAACTGTGGAAATTGGCCACGACGGTACCAAAAATGAAATACATAGATCTGTTTGATAGCGAAACAGTAGTTCGCCAACTATACCGCCGTAGGTGTCGTGTTGTTTAAAAATAGTTGGTAGGGGTAACGCTGTAATAGTAAGTGANGCTGAAAGCATAAGAATCGGGACTGTAGATAGTCTCAGCCATGCGAGATCAAATGAGTGGTATCGGATTAATCTCCATCCCCACCCAGAAAGTGCTAGCACGGGCAGAAAGGAGATTACGCCGAAGAAGGTTATTAAAAAATCCGAAAGATACGCTCCTAGAATTCCCAGCGCATTTGTCGGAATCGCACCTGTTGCATTATCAAATGAGGGGTCACGTGGATCGTACGTACCTAGGGATGTCAAAATAATGAGGCCCGTTAAAATTAAGGCGCACCCAAATAACTCAAGTCCGCGTCGAAGCATATATTCTGTGGTACCCTTAGGGAGAAGGGCAGGTTTAATGCGTGTTGGAGATCTCGAAACCATAGGCACTATCCCTATAAAAAGACTGCCATCCGTTCTAACGCTTCAGCCGTATTAGCACGATCGTTTACGAGTGCAAGTCGGATGTAGGCTTTTCCTGGCGGGGNGNCGCCTTCCTTACTTAAATAGGCGCCTGGCATTACTTTGACGGCCGCTGAATTCCATAACCGCTGCGTCGTTGCCTCTCCGTCCCCCACATTCAACCATAGATAGAACCCGCCGTCCGGTTGGTAATAATAAGGATGTTTCCCAAGGATTGTCCGGGCGTCAAAAAATTTTTCCTGATAAAGCCTACGATTAGCCTCTACGTGTGCTTCGTCTTTCCAAAGTTCCGTGGCCGTTGCTAGTATTGGACCGGGACTTGCTCCGCCGGTATACTGCCGCAGACGAGCGAATTCGCCAATTAATTTACTATCACCAACTACGAAACCTGAACGTAAGCCAGGAACATTTGATCGCTTGGATAGCGAATGAAAGCCAATGATTTTATCAAGGTTTCCGTGATCAGAACGGCACGCCTGTATTATTCCAGGCGGTGGCGTATCAAAGTAAATTTCACAATAGCACTCATCTACTGCTAGTGTAAAATCAAGCTCTCGAGCCAGTTTTATATGGTCCTCTAGTTGATCCAAGGAAGCAACTGCACCCTGCGGATTGGAGGGTGTACAAAGATAAGCCAACACGGCTCGTTCCAGCTGATCAATTGGTAAAGCACCGAAATCTGGAAGAAAGCCGGTGTCCTCGGTGGTGGGAACGTACACGGGTTCTGCACCTGCCATAATGGCGGCCCCAGAATAAATTTGATAAAACGGATCAGGTATCAAAACAGTCGGCCGAGCGCCGTGTTTTGTTGTCGGTACCGTCAAAAGTGCGACAGAAAATAATGCTTCGCGCGTTCCTGCCACGGGTAATATATTCCTGTTCGCGTCAATCATGCCGTTAGGTAGGGAATATCGGGTAGTAAGCCAATTTTTTACCGCTTCGCGAAATTCCAGTGTTCCGGTTGTGGGAGGNTATTTACTCCATAGTCCGGCGTATTGAGCTAATACTTTGGGGACGAAATCCGGGTATGGATGTTGAGGCTCACCAATTGACATAACTACAGGTTCGACGTCTCGTGGAGGGTCTATACCTGCCAAAAGACTGCTCAATCTTCTAAAAGGGTAGTCTCGCAATAATGCGAGCCGGTCATTAACCATTCACACCCGAATTCACACCACGTAGGAAGTGTTGTAATGGACTTGGACAGTAACGCCAACGACGATATCATGATGATGTAATTCACGCAAAAACGGCGACCCGTGGGTCGCCGTTAGAGCTATATCTACAACCAACAGTAGACTAAAGTTCGTAACCCCGTTCTCCATGGGTTACAACATCCAGTCCTTCGATTTCCTCATCACTACTCGCTCTAAGCCCTACGATGGCTTGAACAATTTTTACGATGACAAAAGTTAAAACTGCAGACCAAATCAACACGGCGATTACACCCGTCAACTGGACGCCGAACTGGCTGCCAATGGATAGCCCGGAATGACCTAAACCACCAAGGCTCGCTGCGCCAAAAATGGCTGTAAGGAGGGTTCCCATAGCTCCGCCTACACCATGCACAGCGAATACATCTAGGGAGTCGTCTATCTTGAGCATATTTTTCACCACGCCGCACATGTAGAAACACACAACNCCAGCTGCAATACCTATAAATAACGCACCTACAGGCCCCACGAATCCAGAAGCAGGTGTTATAGTAGCTAAACCGGCTATTGTACCCGTTGCAATGCCAACTAAGGTTGGTTTCCCGTGGCCTAACCATTCAATCAGCATCCAAGTCAACGCTGCCGTAGCTGCGGAGATGTGGGTTACCGTCAGTGCCATGCCAGCATTTCCGTCAGCTGCAAGGGCACTACCNGCGTTGAACCCGTACCATCCGACCCAAAGCATTGCTGCGCCTATCATGACCAAGCCTGGATTGTGGGGTCGTTGTATTTCATTTGGGAATCCCTTACGTGACCCCAACATCGCTGCTATCACCAGTGCCGAAATTCCGCAAGTCATGTGAACAACAAGACCTCCGGCAAAATCTTGAATACCCATCTCAGCTAGCCAACCGCCACCCCATACCCAATGGGCGACAGGAGCGTAAACGACTATCGACCAAATTAAGCTAAACAGTATTACTGCACTAAATTTTATGCGTTCAACGTAGGCTCCAACTATTAGAGCTGGTGTTATAACTGCAAAGGTCATCTNGAACATAAAGAACACAGTTTCGGGGATATCTCCGGACATCGCGTCAACACTGACGCCAGCCAAAAAGGATTTTCCGAAACCGCCGATATAACTGTTTAGGGGTCCCCCGTCGCCGAATGCGAGACTATAAGTGCAGACTAGCCAAAGTACGGATGCCATGCAGCATATCGCAAAGCAGTGCATCAGTACTGAAACAACGTTGCGCGAACGCACAAGTCCGCCGTAGAACAATGCTAGACCAGGCATGGTCATAAATAATACCAAGGCAGTAGCTGTCAGAATCCATGCAGTATTTCCTCCGGAAAGCACGACTGAATCCTGAGCTAACGCGGGTCCGGCTGCTATCCACAAACCTGTAGCGAGCAGTGCCGATATCCATTTATTCAGTACACTCATTTTCTGTTTTTCTCCGATTGACGGGTTCTTCTCTCAACCCAATGCGTTCCAACGCATAGTTNTACACAACTGCCAGTTTTTTCACCAGAAAACTAGCATCGGCAACACAAAAGCACAAAACTTGGGCGACGATAGCATAGTACCGNAGTCCGTCAAACCTCCCGACACCGATCACAAATGGTAAGATCTGTCACCTGGATCTTTGGAGGTGAGCCGGGTTCCTAAGACACAAACGGTTTTTCGGATTTTTGGCGCTACTTTATCTTGTCTCGTTCCACCACGATCGTACTCTCAATAGCTTTTCCCACACGAAGCAATCGATCATCGTCTCCTTTGGGAGCCATAATCATGAGGCCGGCTGGTGCAGGATCAGAGGCAACCGGTATGGTTATTGCACAACAGGGCAATAAATTCCCCAGCTGCGTATTTCTTAGAGCATACCCGTTTGCGATTTTGTATTTCGTGAGATCCGTCTCTACTTCTGCCAATGCAGGTGGTGCGATCGGGACGGTCGGAGCTATAAAGGCGTCATAGCCTGCCATCCTCCGATACAACTTAGGCGCTAAGTTTCTAACCGAAGATCTCACGTTTTCCACAGCGTTAGCGTTCATATCGCGACCTTGTTGGAAGCGGACTCTCACATTTGGGTCAATGGAGTCCCCTTGATGGTCAACTAGATCCTTCCAGCATTGATAGCCTTCGGCAAGAGCCAGTGTGCCGTGCTGTTTAACTACAGTTGTAATGTCATTGAATTCAGGCACCGGAAGACAATCAATTTCGGCCCCCGCCTCACCTAATGTAGCAATGGCTTCTCGGATGGGGTCTTCTATGTCTAATTCGATATCGTCCCATACTAAAGTTTCTGCAACTAATAGCTTTAATCGTGCCGCATCGGTTCCAGCTAAATCAACTGCGGATCTGGCACCCATAATGGAAAACAAAGCCGCAGCATCGGCAATGGATCTGGTTAAAGGACCAACCGTGTCGAGGGTAGGTGATAAAGGGAGCACCCCCTGCGTTGAAAGAGCCCCTATGGATGTTTTAAAGCCTACTAGCCCGTTCCATGCGGCCGGCACCCGAACTGAACCGCCAGTGTCAGACCCAATTCCTGCTGCTGCTAGCCCAGATGCGACAGAGACAGCAGCACCGCAGGATGATCCTCCAGGAGCACGAGGTGTATCAGTCATTACGGCGTTATGCGGCGTTCCGGTGAACGGATTTGTTCCGATGCCTCCAAGCGCAAACTGAACAGTATTAGTCTTCCCCAGGCAAACTATGCCGGCGCGACTGGCCCGCTCTAAAACAACAGCATCGCACTTCGGTGTGCGACCCGTAAGTAGTGGGCTACCACCTTCTGTCGCAACACCACCAGTATCATATAAGTCTTTCCACGAGATCGGTACACCGTCGAGCGGGCTCCGCAAAAGCCCTTGCTTTGCCCGATATGCGGCTGCTTCAGCTTCAATGAGAGCTCTTTTTTCAGTAGTGCGAACATATATCCGGTTGTCTTGGTCATTGGTTTTAATGCGAGCCAGAAAATGTTGTGTTAGTTCAATGGGGTTAATCTCCCGCTGCCGGATTTTATATCCAAGCGCAACAGCGGTCTGTTCATGCCAAGGTACTGTCATTCTCATGTCTCCATATTGGTCGCAAAACTACCGAAAATTCTCTTTCTTGTGAAATGCTAAAGTACGTTTTTGTTAGAAAGAGGGTCGCAACGCTGCAAGAAGCGATCGGAAATCGTGAAATCTGGTATTATTTGTTTCAAACCTGACAGGGCGTTAGTCTGCGCAGGACAATTCTATTGACCTAGCAGACGTTGGTATAATGACTAATTCTAGTGAACATCATACATGTGATCTTCTTATAGTGGGTGGTGGCCTAGTCGGTCTGTCACTTGCACGGGCTTCCTCGGATGCTGGTCTTGATGTGTTAGTTGCAGATCGTGAAGCTCCAAAGAAAACGGAAAGTGATATTTTTGATGGCCGTGTATCATCAGTTGCTAAGGGTTCCTCCAATATGTTGCGTTGTCTTGGGCTTTGGGAGGCAATTGGCGAAGAGGCACAACCTATTGAAGAAATACGTATTACTGATTCGGCATCACCATTTTTTCTACATTATGACAGTGATGATGTGGGGAACGGACCAATGGGGTATATTATTGAAAATCGAATTTTGCGCCGGGCCTTACACGAGATCGTTGCTAAAGATCCTAGGATTTGTTGGCATACAGCCGTTGAAGTAGAAAATATACAACGTAAGTCTCACGGAATTTTTGCTCAACTTTCAAACGGAAAACAAGTTGAGGCTTCCTTGGTAGTTGCTGCTGACGGCAGACACTCTTCCTTGCGATCTGAGGCGGGAATAAACGTCATAAAACATTCCTATAATCAGGTGGGTATTGTTTGCACAGTTAGCCATACTCTGCCGCATTGTGGGGTCGCCCACGAGCGTTTTTTGAGTGGAGGTCCGTTTGCCATTCTGCCCATGACAGGCAATCGTTCATCCTTAGTCTGGACGGAGGATCCTACAATAGCATCGGCAATATTGAAACTCTGTGAGGAGAAATTTCTGGAGGAGCTCTCATGGAGATTTGGGGAATTTTTAGGAAAGCTCGAGGTGGTGAGTCCTCGTTGGCACTACCCCCTCGAACTTCTATTGGCCCGTGAGCTAACGTCGAAGAGGTTTGCTTTAGTCGGTGATTCAGCCCATGCGATTCATCCTATCGCCGGTCAGGGATTGAATCTTGGGCTACGTGATGCTGCCGCTTTGGCAGAATTATTAGGGGAAGCAAAAGGACTTGGAATGGATGTTGGTGATTCTGTCGTTCTGGATCGCTACGCTCGTTGGAGAAGATTTGATGGTCTTACCATGGCTGCAGTGACAGATGGTTTGTATCGTATATTTTCCAGCGGGTGGTTCCCCGTTCAAGGAGTTCGCGGAATTGGCCTGGCTACTGTAAACAGACTCCCATTTCTGAAAAAAACCTTTCAGCGTCATGCAATGGGTGTATTGGGGGACTTACCACGCCTTTTGAAGGACGAGGCCGTTGAATGGTAATATCAAGGGTTACGACTCAACCCAGCTTTACTTAAGTTGTCCAGGTAGGTGCGCCAAATTTCATCTTTTTTTGCACCGAGGTGCCATAGGTAATCCCAGGAAAAAATGCCACTGTCGTGCATATCATCAAATCGGATGCGGATCGCGTAGTGACCTACTGGCTCCACCCCGAGAAACCCGACGTGTCTACGTCCAGCAACCAACTGTTTTTGACTTTTTCCGTGCCCCTGCACCTCTGCCGACGGGCTCTCGACCCGTAAAAGTTCTGCACTTAATGAAAAACAGCTCCCATCCTGAAACTCTATCTGAAGGATTTTCTCTGCAGTTTTAACTTTAATTTCTGTTGGCCATACCTCAGAATTTACCACGTATCAGTCTTTCGTCCTGATCTCTCTGGCTTCATCTGCTAGCATAATAGGAATACCATTTCTCACCGGATATGCGAGGCCGGCCTCATCACTGATCAATTCCTGTGCGTCCCGATCATAGCGCAGTTGTCCATGTGATACAGGACAGACAAGTATTTCAAGTAGCTTTGAATCTACTTCCAGGTTGTCTTTCTCATTTGTTTGTTCAGCTGTCATTTGCTCTCTCTGACCTACAGGGACAAGTTTTTAACCGGCCGTTAATACGAACAACGAGAGTATGTGGTGACCTAATGAAGTGTTGCATCTGGATTTAGATCTTCCGTAATCGCCATCGATAAAAGCGACACTATAAGATTAGCACGATCACCCAATGCGGGAGCTTCTAGCAATGCTTGTTTTTCCTCGAGTGTAAAGGGACATTGCATGGCTAGTGATGCCACCAGTTGGGCATCGGGGGCTCGTTCTATTGCAGCCCATGAAGCGTTAACTTTACGCATCTCGAAATATTTGCGCAGTAACACCTCAAGCTGTTCCCGATCAACCTTGGATGCGTCCTTTGTATGGATATCTGTATTGAATGGGTCCCAGTGTACTCTAGCTCTTCGGTAACCATTTATAAGCGTTGTTTCTTCCAACAACTTAAAGCGTGCAATGCCTTTTAGGGAAATCAAAATACGCCCATCGTCTGTTTCTACAAAAGACGCAATTTTACCTGCGCAACCGACTGGATACAGATCTGGTACCTCAGAATCCTTATTGTGATATTTCGGTTGTATCATGCCGATGAGCCAATCACCTTTCAGTGCGTCCCGGGTCATAGCTAAATATCGCGGTTCGAAAATATTTAGTGGAAGGGTTGCAAGAGGTAATAGCAAGATCCCCGGTAGTGGGAAAATTGGAATGATCTCAGGGAGCGTGTCAGAACGTAGAATCTTCATATTATCTAGGCAAAAA
>PAVD01000003.1 GCA_002712985.1 Rhodospirillaceae bacterium | reverse complement strand
ACGTTCAGCGGTCTACGGAAACCGGAGCAAGTAATTTATTCGGTGGCATCTGCTGAGGGTACACCTAGTAAAGAAGTAAGTAGACGGGATAAATCTGATTTCCTCTGGGTGGTTGCTATAGCATCTGTGTGTAGAAAAGTGTAAGTAGGAAATGGCAACAAAAACAGATACTTATGATAAAGGATGGGAATTCTGGATTGACCGTGGAGGAACCTTCACAGATTTTGTTGCCAGGACGCCAAACGGTAAGCTGATTACCCACAAGCTGTTGTCAGAAAATCCGGAACGCTACGAGGATGCGGGTGTCCAGGGAATTCGAGAACTTCTCGGCCTGGCTGATGATGCACTGATCCCGGAAGAGGCTATCCACACTGTCAAGATGGGTACTACGGTCGCGACTAATGCCCTACTGGAACGCAAGGGTGAACGCACGTTGCTGCTCATCACCAAGGGATTCCGCGACGCTCTCAGGATAGGCTATCAGAATAGACCACATCTATTTGCCCGGCATATCGTGCTGCCAGAATTGCTTTACGAACGCGTTGTTGAAGTTGACGAGCGATTGTCGGCAGAAGGTGACGTGCTGGTGGAAATTAATCTCCATAAGGCCCGCGATGCCCTCCAGGTGGCTCATCTAGATGGTATCCAGTCGGTCGCAATCGTGTTGTTACATGGCTATCGCTATCATGAACATGAGATTGCGCTGGCTAGACTCGCGCGCGAAGTTGGCTTCAAGCAGGTCTCGGTTAGTCATGAAGTGAGCCCATTGATGAAGTTAGTGGGCCGGGGCGATACTACGGTGGTTGATGCTTATGTATCTCCCATTCTCCGGCGCTATGTCGATTTGATTGCATCCAACCTTGGTGATGCACGACTGATGTTCATGCAATCGAATGGGGGACTTACGGATGCCCACTATTTTCGGGGAAAAGATTCGATCCTGTCGGGTCCGGCAGGTGGTATCGTTGGTGCGGTACGTACAGCTGCTATGGCTGATTTCAACAAGATAATTTCATTTGATATGGGGGGTACATCGACTGATGTAGCGCATTTTGACGGCGAATACGAGCGTGCGTTTGAGACACTGGTTGCGGGGGTCCGCATGCGAGCCCCGATGATGCAGATCCATACTGTCGCGGCGGGTGGTGGGTCAATCTTGTACTTCGATGGCACGCGCTACAGAGTGGGACCCGAGTCAGCCGGCGCCAACCCAGGCCCGGCTTGCTACCGTCGGGGCGGGCCGTTGTGCGTCACCGATGCCAACGTGATGGTTGGTAAGATTCACCCTAAGTTTTTTCCCCGTGTCTTCGGGGGAGGTGCAAACGAACCTCTCGACGAGACGGTCGTGCACGAGCAGTTTGCGGCATTGGCTGCCGAGATCGAACGTGAGACGGGTGATACCCGTACCCCAGTGGAAGTCGCCGAGGGCTTCCTGATGATTGCAGTCGAGAACATGGCCAAAGCGATCAAGCAGATATCCATCCAGCGCGGTCACGACGTTACGGAATACACGCTAAATAGTTTTGGTGGGGCAGGTGGTCAGCACGCTTGCCTAGTTGCCGATGCACTCGGCATCACGCGTGTGTTCATCCACCCATTTGCCGGTGTGCTGTCGGCTTACGGTATGGGACTTGCTGATCTTCGGGTTATGCGCGAGAGAGCGATCGAGGCAACGTTGGACGATAAACAAATAGAGGAGTTGCAGAACACATTTTCCGAAATGGAGATTGATGGGCGGCTTGAGATGGAACGCCAGGGTGGGGACCCGGGACGTACCAATGTAGTCCGCAAGGTGCATTTGCGGTATGAGGGCACTGACTCGCCATTGATTATTGACTTTGGAGATCGCGAAATGATGGTGAAGACATTTGAAGAAATCCACCACCAGCAATACGGGTTTATTGCTCCGGAGAAGAGCCATATTGTTGAGGCGATCAACGTTGAGGTGATCTCGGGTGGCACCGACGTCACTGATCCCGAGCTTGAGGTTGGTCCGAGTGACCCACCGGATCCGCTCTCGGAGGTCGAGGCCTATATGGCGGGAGAAGTACACCGGACAAAGGTCTATGATCGGGATACTATGCTGCCTGGTTGCCACGTCATCGGCCCCGCCATTGTCAAGGAGCCCATCGCAACCACCGTGCTTGAGCCTGGGTGGGGTGCCACGGTCAATAGCCGCAACCAATTGGTGCTGAGCCGAATAACACCGCGTGTAACCCAGACCTCTGTCGGCACTGAAGCAGATCCCGTGATGCTCGAGGTATTTAACAATCTTTTCATGTCCATCGCCGAGCAGATGGGNGTGATACTCANGAACACNTCGTATTCNGTCAANATCAAGGAACGGCTTGACTTTTCTTGTGCAGTATTTGGCCCCGATGGCAGTCTCGTGGCAAATGCACCCCACATTCCAGTGCATCTGGGTTCGATGAGTGAAAGCGTGAAAACCGTCGCTGAGCAGCGCCGCGGGACTATAGTCCCGGGAGATGTTTTTATGTTGAATACGCCTTACAACGGAGGCACGCACCTGCCGGACGTCACCGTAATCACGCCGGTGTTTGACGAATCCGGAAACAATATCTTGTTCTATGTTGCTTCCCGTGGCCATCACGCAGAGATCGGTGGTGCTACTCCGGGTTCGGTGCCGCCCAACTCTACTCACATAGACGAGGAAGGTGTCCTGATCGACAATTTTCAGCTCGTNGCAGGCGGCCGGTTACTGGAAACCGAAACCGAGAATTTATTTACCAGTGCACCGTTTCCAACGCGCAATTTCCGTCACAACCTCGCGGACCTTAAGGCTCAGATTGCTGGCAATGAGAAGGGCGTTCAGGAACTCCGTAAGATGATCAAGCATTTTGGACTCGATGTTGTTCACGCGTACATGANGCATGTGCAGGACAATGCCGAGGAGTGTGTTCGTCGCGTACTCGGTGTATTAACCGATGGTTCCTACGAGTACGAGATGGACTCGGGCGCCAAAATTTGCGTTGACATTAAGGTCGACAAGGAGAAACGCGAGGCAATCATCGACTTTACCGGCACATCGGAACAGCAAAATTCAAACTTCAACGCACCTTCTTCGGTATGTATGGCAGCCGTACTCTACGTATTCCGACTTATGGTAGACGACGATATTCCTCTTAATGCTGGCTGCCTGAAACCGCTCAACGTCATCATTCCCGAAGGCTGTATGTTGGCGCCCAAATATCCTGCGGCCGTGGTAGCAGGCAACGTTGAGACTAGCCAAGCGGTAACCAATGCCTTGATCGGCGCGCTTGGNATCATGGCTGCGGGGCAGGGAACTATGAATAACTTTACCTTCGGCAACAACGCAGGCTACCAGAACTATGAGACAATTTGCGGCGGCGCCGGAGCCGGTCCAGACTACGATGGCACGGACGCAATTCATACGCACATGACGAATACCTTGGCAACCGATCCGGAGATTCTCGAGTGGCGTTTCCCGGTTGTCCTAGAATCCTTCTCGATCCGAGATGAATCAGGTGGTGCTGGCAAGTATAGGGGAGGCAACGGAATCATCCGCCGGGTAAGGTTTGAAGAGGCCATGATTGCGGCTGTGGTTTCCGGTCATCGCCGGGTACCGCCGTTTGGGGTCGCCGGTGGAGAACCGGGCAAATGCGGGCGCAATTATGTCGAACGGGCTGATGGCACGGTCACCGAGCTTGACGGCACAGACGGTGTTGAAATGCTTCCCGGCGATGTGTTTGTTATTGAAACTCCGGGCGGTGGTGGTTACGGTCAGTCCTGATTCATCCGGGCTGGGGTTCGTGATCCGGGGACTGCGAGCTGCAAGTTTAATTTCAACTGGTGTGTCCCGATGATGTCGTTTTGGCGATGCCTTCAACGTTTTCGCAGAGATGAAAACTAAAAAGATCCGTGCCCATCGAAAATTCCAGATCGTCCGGCGGAAGAGGTGTTATCAGGTTTGTGCGGAATCCTTTCTGCCATAGTTCTTCCAGGATACACCCACTTGTTCCGTGCCTTACGAAGCCATACAGTTCAGATGCGAATCTAGCGTCTTTCCGGCTAGAAACAATCTGAAGTTTTTTCTCTAATGCATTGTATTTATTATTAAAGACTGGAGAATTCTAATATGAGTGGGTGGAGGGGAAAATGCCGAAAAATATCGTGAATGCGCTGACGGCTGTGATGGTTGGTACTGTCGTGTTGTTTCTCTCTCCTCCCGCTCGCGCGGATGAAATCTGGAATATGGCAACAGCCTGGGGTGGTGGGCCNATTCTGGAGGAGGAGTCCAAGGGATATGCAGAGTTNGTCAATATGCTGACGGATGGAAGAATCCAGATAAACGTGTTCCCAGGGGGCACCCTTGGGAGNCCGCTGAAGGTTTCTGATACGGTGAAGTCGAATGTCGTTCAGGCAGGACATACTTGGATGGGGTATGACTGGGGTATCGATAAGACAACGGTCCTGTTTGGGAATATGGCAGGTGGGTTAAACCCGGAAGAAATGATTATATGGTTGTATCAGGCTGGGGCGGCAGANCTGTGGTTTGAATATCGTAAGGAGAAGTTTGGGGTTGCGTCAATTCCATGCGGTATCGCNCCCACAGAGATTTTTTTGCACTCGAAGGAACGTGTTGNAACCGTCGAAGATCTGAAGGGGTTGAAATTGCGTACGGCAGGAGCGTGGGCGGAGATTGCAGGAGGCCTCGGCGCGTCCACTGTGATTCTACCCGGCGCGGAGGTATATCCTGCTTTGGAACGCGGTGTAATCGACGCGATGGAGTGGGCTTCACCATCTCTTAATCTGCCATCCGGATTCCACAAAATAGCGAAATATCTCATCATGCCGGGTGTGCATCAACCGAGCGCATCTTGGGAATGTTTATTCAACATAGATGCTTGGGAGCGCATTTCTGAACGGGATCGGGAACTGCTAAAATTGGCTGGAAAGTTGATGAGTTTGGAGAGTTGGGGCCGTTGGGCCTATCGCGATATTGCTGCTCTTGAGGAAATGCGAGCATCAGGGAACGAGATTGTAATTCTTGATTCGGATTTTATACAGGCGGCAAATAAGGCGGCTAATGAGTGGGCCGATGAACAGGCGGCGAAGGATGATTGGTTTAGGCGGGTACTGGAGCATCGGAGGAAATTCCAAAAGGATATGGAAAGTTGGCCACAGTTCCGGTTCCCAATAGGGAGGCGCTGAGAACGTCAATATCGGTACCGGTTTTGGGTTGNACAAGGGCATCCCAGCAATCGAAACCCTGGTGGGAAATGTTTGTTAATGATTGAGGTACANTGATGTTGGAGTTTTTCGGTAATTTTCTCAATTTTGTCTACCGAATTTTCGAGTATTTTGCCGTATCATTTTTTCAAAATACCGGTGTCTTCTTCAAAGCGGTTATCNAGGCCCCTTTTTCAAGCTTTTTTGAATTATTGATCGTATGTTTTCTGTTGGGTGTAGCAGTNACTGTTATTTTAGGTGTTGCAAAATCAATAGCTCGCTTCAGTGTCGTCCCACTGATAGATGCTGTGGAGAGTTTCACTCGATTTTTTGGTCTTGTGGGTGCATGGGGAACCACTTTTCTAATCGTAGCAATGGTATTTGAGGTAATTTCTCGCTACTTCCTGAATGCGCCTACCAAATGGGCTTTCGAAGTAGCGTATATGCTGATGGGTACGTCTTTTATGTTTGGCATCGCATATTGTTTGCAAATGCGTCGGCACGTGCGTGTGGATTTTTTTTACGACAATATAAGTATCAAATCCCGTGCTGTAGTTGATTTATTTGGGTTTTGCATACTTCTGCCCATGATAATTTGGCTGAGTGCGGGTCTTTGGGACTATTTCCATCAGGCATATAAGGTTAATGAGTTGTCTGGAGAGTCAGCGTGGAACCCCATTATTTGGCCGTTTAAGTTCGCGTTTGTAATGGGCTTTATACTACTTTTGATGCAAACAGTGGTTGAGGTTACAAAAAATATACTGGTGCTTTCCACAGGTGACGCTCCGAAAACTAAAATGGGGGAAAAAGCCAAATGAGCGTCGGCTTAGCCCTGTGGATGTTTCCGGCACTTATGGTAATGATTTTTTTGGGGTTTCCCGTAGCCTTCTCGCTACTTTCTGTCGCCTTTGTTTTTGGTGCTATAGCGTTTAATTTTTCGTTGCCAGCAGTCAATGTCTTTTCCCAAGTTGTTGGTTCAGTTGCGTCTGCATATGTAATCGCCGCGGTCCCGTTGTTTATTCTGATGGGTTCGTTGTTTGAGAGATCTGGGATCGCGGAGCGATTATTTGAAGCTATTCATCTATGGACCCGGAGACTACCAGGCGGGTTGGCGGTTGGTACAGTAATATTGTGTGTCATATTTGCTGCGGCAAGTGGCGTCGTTGGTGCTACCGAGTCTGTGGTTGGACTGCTCGCTATTCCCGTTATGCTGCGCTACGCATATGATAAAGGGCTGATCNCCGGAACGATCTGTGCTGGTGGTTCATTAGGTACGATTATTCCNCCGTCAGTTGTGGTTGTCATTTTGGGTCCTGTAGCCGACGTGGATGTTGGTGGACTCTTTATGGGAATGCTGTTCCCTGGACTTATTCTGGCAGTACTCTACATAGTTTATATTCTCGTTCGTTGTAGCCTGCGACCAGAAGATGGACGCCGCTTGCCGCCTGATGAAAATGAGCCAACGCTAATACAGAAACTCTGGATTACTGCTGTGGCNCTAATTCCCCCTTTGGCACTAATCTTTTCTGTGCTTGGGACAATCATTTTGGGCTGGGCAACTCCGACAGAAGCTGCCGCGATGGGGGCATTTGGTTCGATACTATTGACCATTTTTTATAAGAAATTCAGCTTTGACATTCTCGGGCAGGCACTCAAAAATACTTTGCTAGTAACAGCGATGATCCTGACTATTTTGTTGGCAGGAAATATATTTGCTACCGTTTTCACAATTTCAGGCGGCTTAATGGGCACCCAGCGTTTAGTAGAGGCGGCTCAGTTATCGGGGTGGGCTACCTTGTGTATTCTGCTTCTGCTCGCCTTTGTNGCTGGNTTTATGNTGGATCTCATTTCNATTATTTTGATCATTATCCCCATTGCGATACCCATCATATCTAAATTTGAATTTTACGGTATGGATCCTTCACAAGTTAAAAGTTGGTTCTGTATTCTTTTCTTAATTGTAATACAGACGAGCTATCTAACGCCTCCTATGGCACCAGCGATATTTTATTTGCGTGGGATTAGTCCACCTGAAATTCGTCTGGTCCATATGTACAAAGGTGTGGCGCCGTTTATCGCTCTTGANGTTATTGCATTGGGATTGGTGATGGCTTTTCCTGANATCGCGTTGTGGTTGCCNGAGAAGATGTGGGAATTGTCTCGGCATTAGGTCTNNANGCANGGGTAGACNNNNGANTTTACATAGTGGAGGAAAAGTGACTGATACCGGTGTTGGAGCTTCNATTCCNCGCAAAGAGGACGACCGATTNCTGCNNGGTCGNGGTCAGTTCGTGGCTGATATCAAACTCGCCGGCATGNTGGATGCAGCATTNGTGAGAAGTCCAGTTGCTCACGGNCAACTGATTTCTATTCAGGTGCCCGAGCATTTACGTAGTTTGGTATTCACGAGTAAAGACTTGGCCGACGTAAAATCAATCAGGGCTGTATCGGGGCTTCCCGGGTTCAAGGCATCAGAACAACCTGTTCTTGCTGAGCATAAATTGCGTTGGGTCGGAGAATTGCTTGCAGTGTGTTTGGGAGAAACTCGTGCTACGGCGGAAGACGCTGCAGATGAAGTCTTTGCGGAGATAGAGGACCTAGAGCCTGTTACGGACATGTTAAAGGCGCGAAATCCGGAATCGCCTTTAGTGCACGAGGACTGGGGGGACAATGTTTTTCTAGAAACTAATGTGGATACGGGAGTAGACGATGTTATAGCGTCTGCACCAGTGAAAATATCCCGGCGACTTAACATGTCCCGTCAATGTATGGCGCCGCTAGAAGGGCGCGGGGTATTGGCAGAGTGGAATGAACGGACTCATCAATTGGTCGTATATACAGCCACTCAGCTACCCCACATTATACGAACAGGTTTATCCGAGTGCCTGGGCCTAGAAGAGTCGTCCGTGCGGATCATCGCTCCTGANATCGGGGGTGGATTTGGCTACAAAGGTCTGCTACTGGCGGAGGAGATAATAGTTTGCTGGCTGGCCATGCNTCTCAGAAGGCCGATCCGTTGGCTGGAGGATCGACGGGAAGCACTAACAGCGTCCGCAAATTGCCGAGAGCATTTCTATGATATTACTTTGTGTGCGGACGAGCGCGGAAGATTTTTGGCTTTGGACGCGGAAGTCACGGTGGATGCTGGTGCGTATTCGGCTTATCCATTCACCGCATGTCTGGAGGCAGCTCAGGTGGCGAGTATACTTCCTGGTCCATATAATTTCCCTGCGTACCGTTGCAAAACGTGGTCTGTGGCAACTAACAAATGCCCAATCCTCCCCTATCGGGGTGTTGCAAGAGCAGGTGTTTGCTATGCGCTGGAGTTTATGGTGGAACTCGTGGCAAAAGAAATTAATCGAGAANCGCATGAAGTNCGGTTGGAGAATTTAATAACTCCNGAGCAAATGCCATTTAACAATATTGTCAACAAACATTTCGACAGTGGGGATTATCCAACCTGTATGAAACGTGCGGCAAAGGCAATTGACGTCAAAGGTGTTCGCCTAAGACAACGATCTGGCGAAGAGGACGGGAGGCTGATCGGGGTAGGGTTTGGAATCTTTAATGAGCAAGCGGCCCATGGAACTGCAGTTTACTCGTCCTGGGGAATACCCATGATGCCAGGATATGAACAAGCTTTTGCCAGATTTACGCCGGACGGGGGCCTCGAGGTTCGGGTCGGGATCCAATGCCACGGCCAAGGCTCCGAGACGACCCTTGCTCAAGTTGCCAAAGAAATTTTAGGTATTGATATCGAAACGATCCAAATTTCCCACGGTGACACAGGGTTATCGCCATATTCAACGGGAACTTGGGGATCTAGAGTAATGGTCATGGCGGGTGGCGCCGTAGCTGTCGCATGTGAGAAATTGCGCGAACGTATTCGAACGATCGGGGCACATCTATTGCAAGCTGACCTCGATCAAATCGAGGTAAAGGATGGACAAGTTGTGGCTCCGAGCGGCCAAATTACGATTGCAGAAATAGCGCGCACTTGGTACCGGAGGCCGCAGGATTTACCTTTAGATGTAGATCCACAAGGATTGGAAATTACGGCAGGCTACAAGGCGGATCGTGATGACGGAACATTCTCTTATGCCGCACATGCAGCGGTGGTAGCGGTTGAACCAGATTCAGGGAATGTGGAAATACTGGACTACATCATTGTGGAGGACGGNGGTGTTCTCATCAATCCAATGATTGTCGATGGGCAGGTACTGGGCGGTGCGGCTCAGGGTATAGGAACGGCTCTTTATGAAGAAATGCCATTTGACGAGAACGGTCAACCGTTGGCATCCACGTTAGCGGACTACCTATTGCCTGGCGCTACCGAGGTTCCGGATATTCAAATNGAACACATGGAGACGCCATCTCCTTATTCCTATTTCGGTCAGAAGGGAATTGGCGAAGGGGGTGCAATTGGCTCGGTCGCGGCCATTTGCAATGCCGTAAATGATGCACTACGAAAACTTGGAGCCGAGGTCCGTACGACCCCGATGACACCAGTTCGCATTCTGGCTGCAATTGAAACAGCGACTTCTGCAACAAAGGTAGTATAAACGGTGAAGGCNCCTAATTTTGACTTTTGCCAACCATCTAGCGTTGATGAAGTGGTTGCTGTGCTCTCTGACAAAAATANGTTCATAAAAGTTTTAAGCGGAGGTCAGTCCTTATGCCCGATGATGAATTTCCGCCTAGTTCGACCGGAATTGATTGTCGATATTTCGCGAGTAAAATCGCTGAAACTTGTGGATCAAGTTGACGGTGCAATAAAAATTGGCTCAGGAGTTACNCACTCGAGGTTTGAGGACGGTGTCGTTGAAGGTAAAACCGGTGCATATTTGAAAGAAGTAGCATCCAAAATTGCATACAGGGCCGTTCGCACGCGAGGCACAATTGGTGGTAGCCTTGTTCATGCGGATCCTGCCGCAGATTGGCCGGCTGCACTTATGGCACTTGGGGCCCGGATTGAAATAACTGGCCCAAAGAGTGTCAGGATTGTTGATATTAAGGAATTTTTGCTTGCCCCTTTTACAACAGGGTTAAANGAGGATGAACTTGTGGTCGCAATACATGTACCCATGCTTTCAGAAAAAGCGCGTTGGTCTTATGTCAAGACGAGCAGAAAGCCAGGAGAATTTGCGCAAGCCATCGCCGTTTTGGTGGTCGACGAAGCACAGGATATTGGCAATACGGTTGTGGGAGCGACCCATAGTTGCCCAGTCGCAATGGAAAATGTTTGGGATGGAGAGAATACTGCTCTGGTGGAACCTCTGTTGCATGGGCTTGATGGATATGGTTCCAGTATTCACCTAGCTGCGCTTCGAAAAGCTGCGAGTAGTTTGCATGATGTCACACGTTGATATAGCTCTACGAGTTAATGGGAAAGATTATTGTGAAAGCGTGGAAGCGCGACAAAATTTAGCTGATTTTCTGAGAGAGAAGCTGGATTTAACAGGCACCCATCTGGGTTGTGAGCATGGGGTGTGTGGTGCATGTACCGTTTGGATCGACGGCGCCCCAGCAAGATCGTGTATTACTCTTGCTGCATCCTGCCATGACAGCGACATTACTTCTATTGAGGGGTTTGAGAAAGACACGCTAATGGAGTCCCTGCGGTCGGCATTTATGGTGGAACACGGACTGCAATGTGGGTACTGCACGCCGGGCATGCTGATCACGGCCTATGATATAGTGCAGAGGCTTCCCGATGCGGANGAAACACGAATACGTCTTGAATTGGCTGGTAACCTGTGTCGTTGCACTGGTTACAAAGGTATCGTGCGAGCCATTCTCCGAGTGCTTCAGAACAATACAACAGAAGCATGAAACTAACTCAAGAATTTGTGGCGCCCCATCCTCGGGAATTTGTTTGGAATGCATTTGATGATACCGAACTANTGGTATCTTGTTTTCCGGGGGCAAAACTTATCTCGGTTGAAGGGGATGGGACCTTCAGTGGTGAAGTAAGCGCGAGACTTGGTCCTATGCGGATGCAGTTTTCTGGAGATGGTTTGATAATTCGGGATCAGTCTTTGTGGCAAGGAGAAGTAAAAGGTAAAGGTACCGACCGCGGCTCCAATTCTCGCGTTACTGTGAACATGAGGTATCAGTTGACGGAGGAGAGACAGGGACAAGAGACGCTGATTAAGGTTGAAGTGGACTANGCGCTTACTGGATCCCTGGCACAAGTGGGCCGTGGCCCAGTCTTGGAAGAGTTTGTAAGGCAAATTACTAAAGAGTTTGGTGCCAATCTTGACGAAAAATTACAACGTTCTGTCACNGATGAGGTAAATGTTCCTAAAAGTGCAGCAGGTCAGGAAGAGCTGCTGTTCGGGAGTATTTTTCTGAAANCTTTGTACTCTATTGTACGAAAGAGTCTGGCGAGGTTGTTTGTTAAATAGGAAAAAAGCGTTTATGAAATGAATATTATTTGGTNGTTGGTGAACATTCACTAGGATAGCAAGACAAAAACGTTTGGGGGGGAGTAATGGATCTCGGAGCATACTTTTTTTCCACGGCTTACTCGATCGATATTGTGGAGTTGGCAACCGAACTTGAGCAGCGTGGTTTTGAGTCGCTTCTGGTTCCTGAACATACACACATACCTGCCAGCCGNAAAACGGAATGGCCCGGAGGGGGAGACCTTCCGAAAGAGTACTATCACACCTACGACCCTTTTGTGGCACTTTCCTTTGCTGCAGGTGCCACAACGACATTAAAAATTGGCACTGGTATCTGTTTGATTCCACAACGCGACGCTATCGTTACGGCCAAATGTGTAGCAAGTCTTGATCACTTATCAAATGGCCGCTTTATCTTTGGTATCGGCGGTGGGTGGAATGTCGATGAGATGGAAAATCACGGAGCGAAGTATTCGAGTCGCTTTAAATTGCTACAAGAAAATATCCTTGCCATGAAGCAGTTTTGGACCGAGGAGAAGGGGGAATTTCATGGCGAATTCGTCGATTTCGACCCAGCCTTTTCGTGGCCAAAGCCAACTCAAAGACCGCACCCCCCAATTATCCTTGGTGGAGAGACGGATTATACATTGAAGCGCGTGGTCGATTTTTGTGATGGATGGCTTCCACGTCCACGTGCCAACATAGAAGAGGGAATGACACGTCTTCGCCGCATTGCAGAGGCAGGAGGACGCGATCTATCATCGATTTCAGTCACTGTATTCGGTGCGCCGCCTGACAAGGAAACATTGGACTCGTATGCCGAACTTGGAATCAATCGGGCATTGTTACGGGTTCCCACCGAAGATCGTGATACCTGCCTAAAGCTATTAGATAGCTATATGCCTCTATTAGCTTGATAAGCNTGCGCAGTTCGGATTGCGNCNGAGAAATTGTTATAGGTANGAATTAGTCTTGATAACTCAGATCGATCCGGTTCAGTTTTCTTTTTAANGCTGAAAATTCGAGTACACCGGTACCTTCACCTTCCTCATTCTCGGAGTACTGAGCCATATCGTCTCCCGATTTTCGAGCCGTGGCAGGGGAGAGTATATTCAAGGTTCCCGCTGCAGCAGCGTCTATTTGTATTTGGCAGGCACGTTCCAATTGATAGAGACGGAGAAAGGTTTCGGGAATGGTACGTCCCACTACCAAGAGTCCATGGTTCCTAAGTATCATGGCCTTATTGTTTCCAAGACTAGATAGCAATCGGCTTCGCTCGTCTTCGTAAAGACTAAGGCCTTCAAAGTCGTGGTAAGAGATACGATCCTGAAACTCTGTGGACGTCATGGATACGGATTGCAGTCCCTCTTTCGTCGCAGCCATTGCCATACCGGCACGCGTATGNGTNTGCATCACACACTTGTTTTCGTTTGAATGTGCCATGTGGATTGCCGAGTGAATGACAAAACCTGCGCGATTTACTGGATATTTACTCGTGCCGATTATTTCTCCGTCTATGTCGATTTTAACAAGATTGGAGGCAGTAACCTCGTCATAATTAAGTCCAAAGGGATTGATTAAAAAGTGCGGTTTATCTCCTGGAACACGTGCGGTCAGGTGTCCAAAAATAAGTTCCGTCCAGCCAAAGTAATCCACTAATCGATATGCTGCAGCAAGATCTATTCTAAGATCTCGTTCTGAGTTTTCCACGGGAAATTTTTCCACATTGGTATTTTCAGCTCCTGCACTCATCGTATTTCCTCTTTATGGATCAGACTTCTTAAAGTTACTATGATCAGATTCCGGTAAAACAAGCAGTCTTAACCTTGGGAGAGTGTANCATAGCAAAGTCAAATGGTAACTGTAGATCTTCGACGTTTCCNACGTCATCGTATCAAGGGGGCTGAAGGCCGTGTGGAAGGCTAATACAACAGCGGAAATAGATGGGGATACCTGGCTAATCAATGGCCGTCCAACATATACAGGGCGAAGCTACCGAAATATAAAGGTGGAGGGGCTATTGCTAAACAGCCGGATGGCGAATGCTGTTTTCGATGACGACAATCCGCTGACTCGTCATTTATGGTCTTATCCAGATACCAATAGTTGGGACGCAAAAAGAAATACCGCGGAACTGGTGAAGATGCTTCCATTATATGCTTCCCATGGATTGACGGCGATCAATATCAACATACAAGGCGGGTCGCCACTTGGATATTATCGAGACAATCCCGTTGTACTAGGAGAACTTCGAACACGAATTCACTCCAAATATCCTGATGCAACGGATGAAGACATTTGGTTAGGTCTAAGTAGTGTGAAGTTACAACCTTGGAAATCAAGTGGTTTTGATGGGGATGGGGTGTTGGGTNNNGNCACGCGTGAGCGTATNGCCAGCGTAATNGAATCNGCNGATNCNGCNGGGNTTCTGGTTTGNCTCGGTCTTTTTTACTTCGGTCAGGATAACAGGTTGNCGGATGAAAATGCGGTGCGAAGGGCCGTCCGGGAGGTNTGCAGNTGGATACTTCANCAGGGATATCGCAACGTAATTATTGAGATCAACAANGAAACTGATGTCCCGCGTTANTCCCACGCGATTTTACGCCCCAACCGCGTACACGAGCTTATCTCGTACGCATGTTCCATCCATCATGGTGGGNACCGCCTTTTGGTAGGNACGAGTTTTACACGACGCGAAGTACCGAGTGTTCAGGTAGTGGACGCGTCGGATTTTATCCTTTTACACGGCAACGGGATCGATGAACCGGAAAAACTTAAACAAATGGTCAGAAGTGTTCGATCGGTGGCGAGTTATCGTGGCCAACCAGTCCTTTTTAATGAGGATGATCACTTTGATTTTAACGACTCTTCAAATAATTTCGTTGCGGCGCTGGAAACGGGAAGTGGTTGGGGTTATTTCGATCCAGGGTTTGGTGCTGGAGGGAAAATGTTTTATGGGGATTACGAAAATGGTTATCAGAACCCGCCCATAAATTGGTCTATTAATACCTCTAGAAAAAAAGAGTTTTTTGAGTTGTTACAGAAAATTACTGGATTCAGTATATGAGGGATTGGTGTGTTGGGCCACTTTTCTCCGGAGGATGGCCGGGTGAATGTCCGGTATATGAAAACAAGGTTGCATGATGGAATACACGTATCTCGGGGCCACAGGACTTAAGGTCAGCGTTGCGGGGTTGGGTTGTGGCGGCAATAGTCGTCTTGGCCAATCTACAGGAAGTAGTTTCGAAGAATCGGTCGCCATTGTGCGTGGAGCACTGGACCTTGGTGTCAATTTTTTTGATACCGCAGAGGTATATGGAACGGAAGAAATACTTGGTGTTGCACTTCAGAATATCGACCGAGACTCTGTGGTTATCTCAACCAAAAGTCGGGTAAGAGCCCACGAAAATTCATCTTCAGTGGTTGAAGTTGTGGCTAGTCTGGATCGTTCACTGCAAAAGCTTCAGACNGATTACGTCGATGTCTTCCACGTCCACGCGGTTAAACCTCATGAGTACCCATTTGTGCGTGACGTGATAGTTCCGCCACTGCTGCGTGAACGGGAAAAAGGAAAATTNNGGCANNTGGGAATNACTGAAACGCCACCAAANGATGCNAAGCACGTCATGCTTGGGAAAGCTTTTNCTGANGATNTCTGGGAGGTGATTATGGTTGGCTTCCATATGATGAACCAGAACGCTCGCAAACTGGTTTTNCCGAGNACACAGGGAAAACAGATTGGAACCCTGATTATGTTTGCAGTCCGGAGTATATTCAGTGATCCGAGATATCTTCAGACTACGATAGACAAATTGGTAGAAAACGGAGAATTGGATACGAAATACGGAGACACAACGGAGCCCCTTGGCTTCTTACTTGGGGACGGGGATGCTGAAAGTGTCATAGATGCAGCATACCGTTTTGTGAGGCATGAGCCGGGTGTGGATGTAGTATTATTTGGTACTGGGAATTCCGAGCATCTAGCCACAAATATTAAGTCCATACTAAGAAACCCCCTTAGTCCTATATTGGTTCAGCAGATGTCGCAGGACATGGGGCATCTTGAGGGTGTTGGCCTTGATCTGCCGAGAAACCGTTAATAAGAGCTAGAGGCTTGGAAACAAGAATTACCGATATTCGAATAGTGCCATGGTTTGAAATATCGTGGCTCTTATAATTGTAAGAATTGGGTATTTAGAAGGGTGGAGTTGACAATCTTTCTAGCCATCAACGATTTATCAGGTCTGGAAGAAAAAGGGTTACCTGTGGTGCTGCGATAAGTAGTGCCACAAGTAAAAGCGCCATAAAAATAAAAGGAAGGACGGAAACTATGACCTGCCGCATTGTTGTGCTGCTCGGCGCTGCTCCTTTAGCTACAAAAAGCAGAAGTCCAAACGGCGGGGTTGCCAGGCTGATTTCCATGATTAGCAAGACAAGTACCCCGAACCACACCACGTTGTAACCCATCTGCTCTACAATTGGCATGTATAACGGCATGGTGATCATCATCATACTGACTTGATCCATGAAGCACCCAAGAGCCATAAGGATCGCGAGCATTCCTAGTAATATAAAGAGCGGGGTCAAATTAGACTGAANTATTAGCGTAGATAATTCTCCAGATGCTCCAGAGAACGCAAGAATTTGGGAAAACGTTATCGATCCGCAAATAATGAATAAGGTCATGACACTGAAACGTACGGTTTGTCGAACGGCTTCCAGAAAATTTTTCCCATTGTAAGGAACGGTAGGCNGNTGCAACCCCTAAAGAGGCAGCTACCCCAAGAGCCGCCGCTTCAGTGGGTGTTGCTATGCCGGCCACGATACTGCCTACTACCACAAAAAAAATGCAGAATAGCGGAACAACATGCAGCAGGAACGGCNTAATTCGTTGNCCCCAACTCATTCCTTCAATATCGTAAGCAGGTGCGATTGTCGGATCNAACNTACAACGTAGNATCACATACACGTAAAANANNACTGCAAGAATTAGAGCGGGNATAATAGACGCAAGNAAAAGGTCCCCAATTGGGATTCTGGCGATACTGCCCAGGAGTACAGCTAATGCGGAGGGAGGGATCAGCATGGCAATTCCACCAACAGCGACAATGGGACCAATCGAAATTTCAGGTTTGTAGCCACGCTTNTACATCTCNGGCAAGAGCGTGCTNCCCAGCATTGCCGTGTTGGCAATTGTAGATCCAGATAGAGAAGAAAATATTGTNCCTCCAGCAATGGCGACTAGNGAAAGACGGCCCGGNACCCGAGCTATCAGCCTATCCACNGCATCGATAGCTCNNGCCGCAACTCCNGAGTGAAACATTATCTCTCCCATNAAGATAAATAGAGGGATGGGTAAAAGAGAGAAACTTTGCGTTGCGTCAACTGCGTTGCGAACTAATTGGGCAAGCCCTTTATCGCCTCCCATAAAAAGAAAAGCNCCAATAAGNTTGGCCGCAAAAAAAGCNAATACGATTGGCAAGCCAAGAAGCATGAACAGAATTAGACTGCCGATCAAAATCANTAAAACGTAGTACCACTCCATNAAACTACAGNCCGNTCTTNGCTTTNTTNNGGGNGCANTCNCNTGTNGGANGATGGACTCGACGNCACAATATGATTGNCATCAAAAAGAAGGTGATCGGAGAAACACTTAGCAGNGTCCATTCCGGGAACACAAANGTTTCATAGATCAGNACNTTTTCNCGAAATGAGGTCCACCACACTCGGCATGAGTAGAAAAATAAAACAGTNGATACCAAAACACCCATTATATTGGTNAAAACCGTTAACCGCATTTGTGTGGCGGGCGATAACTGNTCTACAAGAAGNTCAATGGCGATATGNCCTCCTTGTCGTAGAACCCATGGNGCCCCCANAAATGTCATGAGGTAAAGTCCATACTCTGCTACGTCAATCGCCCAAGGNATGCTGTANCCCCAGCNNANGNTAANAAAAAGCTTGGAAGCTGTGCGTCCGATGGCNTCACAACATAGCAATATTGTGATGGCGCACANAATGGCNCCGGCCAATAGCGCGAANCCNTCAATAAATAAATCTATCCANTTCGAGAAAGTTGGCATCNGNTTCCATTTATTGAGGCGGCTCTTTCACCATCCCTTTGCTTNAANTACGGAGACGACTCATTTGTANCAAATTTTATTGAACTAACAGGGGCCGTANTGCTCCTATGGCAGTTGGNTTTGCTCCCATCAANACATTCCAGTGNATTTCATGTGCTAGCACCGGAAAGNTGGGACCCAAATCGACATACGTAATACCGGCTGAGGTTTGGGCTGCAACNTGATTTTCATTTTCCGTAGTGCGCCAGGCGGGGAAGTGGTGCTCTAGCCAAATTGCCATGTCGGTCAAGCACCGCCGTTGATTTTCTTGGAGGGAATTCCAGCGGTCCAGGTTAACGAGAATGTTGATGACAGCGCTAAAAAATCCTGGTCCGTGCCGATATTTAGTGTGTCTGTCCCAACCCAGGTCAGTGATACCCCAGAGAGGCCAACCGTATCCATCCACCGTGTTTCGTTCGAGAGCGGTATATAAGGACGGAGGAGGCATACGAACTGGTTCCGCACCCAAGCTTCTAAAAAATTCGTCATATATAGGGGTTGAGCGAAGACGAAATCCGTCGAATCGTCCGTTGTTGNTNGGCTTCACCGTGTATATGAAGAACGGCACTCCATCAACAATGTGGGTGAGGTACCAGGCATTCAATTTTTCATTATGAAGGGCATTGATAATTTCCCAGGCTCCGTTTTTTCTTTGCTCTGCAGCACTGGTATTTGCGAGAACCGTAACATCTCCTTCTATTAGGACACCTTTATAATAGTTCGGAGGGCCGTAGTGTATATCAATCACACCATCTTTTAATGTTCTCCATTGTTCCATGGACCGGACAGCCTCCGGACCCACGATTTTAATATTCATTTTACCGGTGCAGTGATCATTTACTTCATCAACCCAACGGTAAAAGTACTTTGCATAGACAGATCTGGCCGGCAGAAAACTTGCGGCTTTCAGTTGTATACCTGTGTCTGCAAAAGATCCCGAAATGGTGGACGATAGAAATATCAGGCTGCCCACTATCAAACTTACCAGTTTCATTTTCAGTCCTCGTGTCATAGCGCTAAAACAGTCGGGGTTCACCCCTATCCCATACTATCGCAAAAACTTACCATTTTAGAGTTTTAGAAGTTTCAAAAGATCGGGAACATCTTTCCAAATTGCTCCAGATGGGATGATTCTTGGAATAGTGGCCATTGGAATTTCTGGAAGAAACCTAGCTATTGTTTCTGTAGTAAGTTTTACCGGCACAGGACTATCCTGAGATTCACTCACAACGATTCCTATCGGTTTTATGTGGCGGTGATTCATGGCGCTAATTGTTGTTAGAGTGTGGCTAATTGTTCCCAGATAACTTCCCGCAACGACAAGGACATCAGCTTGCAGATTCGCCATCCAGTCCATCACAGTATGTCGATCATCTAGCGGTACCATAGCACCTCCTACGCCCTCAATAATATTCACGTGTTGGTTAGGGGTGTTGGCTTCTACAGGAAGGTTCAAACTGAATTGGACCAATTTTTGGAAATTAATGCGGCGTCCTTCTTTTTCCGCGGCCATGTCAGGTGAGATAGGGGCAGTAAAACGCCACGGAGAAATTCTTGATACTTCTTCATGACAAGGTTTTATACCCATACTTTGTAACAAAATACCAGAATCAGTATTCTCAGGATGATCCTCGGTATACCCGCTTATTATTGGCTTAAACGGCTGGACCGATATCCCCCGCGACAGAAGTTGATGGCAAAGTGCCGCGCTTACCAATGTTTTTCCAACTCCTGTGCCAGTGGCGGTGATAAAGAAAGTGCGTATAGGATTAATCCTTCAATATTTTGTGCTTCACGATTTCGGATAGCCGTTGGATGTCTTCCGGGTTATGTGCTGCAGTAAAGGCAAATCGCAGCCGGGCTGTTCCCATTGGGACCGTCGGTGGTCGAATGGCTGTTACTAAAAAGCCTTCTTCCTCCAATAGTTGTGATGCTTGAAGTGCCCGTTGAGGGTCCTGGAGCACCAGAGGTACAATGCAGCTTTTAGCTTCGGGAAGTCCCAGAGATTGAGTAAACAACCGGGCGTTTTTTATCGGTTTAGAACATAATTCAGGATCATGCTCGATTATATCCAGCGCTTTTATGCTGGCTGCCACAACTGCCGGTGGTAGGCCGGTTGAATAAATAAACGTGCGAGCCCGAGTGCGGATCAGATCAATTACCTTCCGGGAGGAACAAAGGTAACCCCCGTAACTTCCGATTGCTTTAGAAAGGGTGCCCATTTGCAGNGGCACNTCGGCTGCNNGATGGTCTGTAGNAAANGTGGTGCCGCGTCCCGCCCCAAGCACCCCCACTCCATGTGCATCATCGGTCATAAGCCAGCAGTCGTAGGCCTGGGCTAGGGAACTAAGCTCACTGAGTGGGGCAAGGTCACCGTCCATACTGAAAACGCCGTCCGTAAGTATCATGGCGTTCCTAGTTCCGCCGCGAAACTGTTTTAGGATCTGTGCTGCGTGATTTGTATCATTATGCCGAAAGATTTCGACGCGGGAGGAACTCAGCTTACTAGCGGAGAGAATGCATGCGTGGCTTAGCTCGTCCACAACCACAAGATCCTTTGCTCCGACCAGACTGGGTATGATTCCAAGATTTGCCAAATACCCGGATCCAAAAACGCAAGCGTCTTCGGTTCCTTTAAGTTTTGCAAGTCGATTCTCCAATTCTTGATAGAGTGGATGGTTTCCAGTGACAAGGCGCGATGCACCTGCGCCTACACCATATTTTTCAATAGCATTCTGCGCTGCTTCTATTAGGCGATTATCATTGGTAAGGTTTAGGTAATCATTGCAAGAAAAAGAAATGAGTTGCCGTCCAGCGCGATTGGCTCCTCCATTTATTGAGCGACGAGTCGTAACGAGTTTCCGCTTTAGGTTTTGCGAATCAAGTTCCGTCAGTTTCCCGGACGCGTAGTCATCAAGAGATTTCATTTATGGTCGATGTACTTACAATACGATTTGAAATCAGCAAAAGAATAGTTTCTTTTTGTGTCGTTCATTGTCACTTTCTACGAGGCACTAAGTCAACATCGAGTTGCTTGACGATGGCTATGCCTTATTTATCCTAGAGNNNCAGNNCNNTTGGGATTANNNNGNANGAANNTNAATCAGTGCNGCNNCTGGAAATTTCNGNATNCGNNACNAGAANTTGGNNCTACANGATGTATAAAAAATGATGAACAATAGTGTCTCCTAAACATAAAGAAGCCGATGCTCCTGAATGGTTTCAAACTGGACTCCCCCACGTCTGGTTACCGTATACTCAGATGCAAACAAGTCCCCTGCCGACCCCTGTTGTTGGTACCGATGGAACTAAAATCCGTTTGGCGGATGGCAGGGAGTTGATTGACGGAATCGCCTCATGGTGGACCGCCTGTCATGGGTATAATCACCCATATATTCGTGCGGCTGTCGCAAAACAGCTAGAAACAATGCCTCATGTCATGTTTGGCGGACTTGTCCACGAAGCNGGTTTGCGATTGGCNNAACGAATCACGGACCTTCTGCCCAGTTCTTTGGAGAGAGTATTTTTCTCGGAATCTGGNTCCGTCTCAGTAGAAATTGCTCTGAAGATGGCTATCCAGTTTTGGATAAATAAAGGTAGACCCGGACGCAACCGAATTATTAGTTTTTTGGGGGGGTATCATGGTGACACGTTCGGCGCTATGTCCATTTGTGACCCGGAAGAAGGGATGCATTCGCTGTTTAAGGGGGTCTTGATTGAACAACACATTTTGCCTTTACCAAGTAGTGAAGGTGAACTCATTGAGTTTGAACGGTTTCTTGAATGTAATGCCGGGGATTGCGCAGCGATAATTGTCGAGCCGTTGGTGCAGGCCGCTGGAGGCATGCGCATGCACGATTCCTCGGTGTTACAGAGAATCCGAAAGGCGTGTGATGATTGGGATCTTTTGTTAATTCTAGATGAGATTTTTACCGGCTTCGGACGTACTGGCAAGATGTTTGCGCATCAGGAGAGTGGAGTTATTCCGGATATAATCACACTTTCAAAGGCTTTAACCGGTGGGACGATGGCATTGGCTGCTACGGTTGCATCTAAAAATGTATTTGATGCATTTCTTTCCAATGATTCCGATGGTGCACTGATGCATGGGCCGACATATATGGCAAATCCATTGGCTTGCGCTGCAGCCAATGCATCTATGGATTTATTTGAGAGTGAACCACGCTTGCAACAGGTTTCGCTTATTGAGGAAAACTTACGAGAATATTTAGATGGTGCAAAAGANATTCCAGGTGTTGCAGATATTCGAATTAAAGGTGCCATCGGCGTTGTTCAACTTAACGGTCCAATGCACCTGGATTGGATGNGAACTGAGTTTTTAAGTCGNGGTGTTTGGATCAGACCATTTCGTGATATCGTCTATTTAACGCCTGCCTTAACCATGGAAAGAGAAGAGATATCGTATTTGGTTAGATCAATGATCGAAGTGATCGAAGAATGGTCTGTGATGACTCAGAAGTAATGGGGAAACTTTGTAATGAAATTAGACGCCTAGATACCTATGCAGTACCCAAACCTTTTTAGCCCCATTGGCGTCGGACCCTATTCCCTCCGAAACCGCATTGTCCATACGGCTACTGTTACAGCATATGGTGCCGAAGGAAGACCAACTCAGAAACTTATTGATCACCATCGAGCTCGTGCCCTAGGCGGAGCTGCTATGATTGTGACAGAGCTAATGCCCGTTCATTACACCTCCATCGCGAATCCATTTTTAGTCAATGTTTTTGATGAAGGTAACCTTTCGTTGCTAGAGCTTTGGGCCGAAAGCGTAGAAAGTGCAGGTTGCCGCCTCGTTGGCCAGATTGGTCATGTTGGGCGTCAACAGTTATGGGATCCACTAGTAACTCCTGTGAGTGCCACCTCAAAACCGGATCCACTTAGTTGGACCGTGCCGCACCAACTTGATGCTGATGAAATAAAGGAACTCGTTGCAAGTTTTGTTACGTCGTCGGAGAGGCTCAAGAGAGCNGGATTTACTGGGATAGAACTACATGGAGCGCACGGNTATTTACTCACACAATTTATGTCTCCTTTCTCTAATGACCGAGATGATGANTATGGGGGCACTCGTGAAGGNAGACTTAAATTTGTCGTCGATGTGATAACNGGAATACGAGATGAATGTGGNAANGANTTTCTGATTGGATTGAAAATGCCTTGTGACGAGGGCGTAGTAGGGGGAATTGATCCTGTTGAAGCAGAGAAAATTGTTAGGTACTTACTTAATTTGGATAGCATCGACTATTTTGCGTTTAGTCAGGGTAATTTTACTGCAAGTCTTGAGAATCATTTGCCCGATATGCACTTCCCTCCGACGCCGTTTCTCAACATACACCGTCGCATGCGAGATGTTTGTGCAGGTGTTCCGGCAATGACCATGGGTCGTATCACGACTGCTGAAGAAGCAGAGCAAGCACTCGTAAATGGGAACGGTGATTTGATAGGGTTGAGCCGGACCTTGTTGAGTGATTCGGCATGGGGAAACAAAATACGGGAAGGGAGAATTAAGGAAATACGACCTTGTATTTCCTGCAACTATTGTTGGGGGGAAGTACATTCAGGTAGGGCTATCTCCTGTATCCATAATCCTGAGTTGGGAAGTTTGA
>PAVD01000002.1 GCA_002712985.1 Rhodospirillaceae bacterium | reverse complement strand
CGAATCGTGAGTAACTTCACGACCAATTAATGAATAACGCATCTCCCTAGTACCGTTGCGCATACCATCGGAAGTGGCAACTGTGTACTCCGGCTGTACCAACCTCATCCGCAACTGGTTACTGCCCCGCCCAATTTTCTCGCGCAAACATTCTTGTATGATCTCAACTTTATGTTGAACGCCCAAGTAACACTGAGAATCACCCTTGTTTCCGATCACTCCTACCGAGGGCTCGTGAATAAGCTCAATGTCCGTACCAAGTTCCCTTGCAATGCCAAACGTCTGCGCATTTCGGCCTGGGTGTTTGTCAATAAGGACCTTTTTAGAATTTTGCACGACAGAATCTCCGCAAGATTTGATTATNAGNAGNTATCAATCGCAATTGAGTACCCCGGNAACAGCCCTATATAAAGGAAAATACNNTTAGTCAAAACGATTCAATTTTATTGAAACTAAAACGTCAATCGTAGTCNAAAAATTATGTTATACCCTCATAGCCAGGGGGATCTTCCTTTCTACCCNGAGTTTATAAATTTGAGGTTTGGAACTAAGTATAGACGTCCGTTCATCCATATTTTGCANCCTGCAGGTCNTTTNTCATGAATACTTTCCTAAGANTTNTNATTACNCTAGCCCNTCTTTTTTTTGGGTTTGGAATCANNACAAGCTTTGCNTTCAGTGAAGAAGATTTGCTGCGGCTTAAAAANCACAACTCCTGTNCNGGATGTGATTTACGGGGTGCAAATCTGAATTGGCAAGATTTACATGGGGTGAATTTAGAAAATGCCGATTTGAGAAAAACACAGTTTGTGGCAGCTAATTTACGAGACGCAAACCTCAAAGGTGCTAACTTAACAGAAGCAAACCTGCTATCCGCTAGCCTATCTGGCGCCACGGTAAAGGGAGCGATTTTCCGGAAGGCAAATCTTAGGGCGGCTGGCATGAGAAATCTTGACTTACGAGGAATTGATTTCAGAGGAGCCGTCTTGGTCGGCACGCGCCTTTCAAACGCAGATTTAACGGGTGCAGATCTTCGAAAAGCGTGGGTATATCACGGNAATTTAAATGAAACCAAACTAAATGGTGCAGATCTATCTACCACGAAGGTTTGGTATTACCAGATTAAGAAAGCTATTCTTTGCAATACCACTTCAAGATTCTGGGGGGTTATTAATTCAGGCTGTGTNGGAATGTAAAACTTGTCATCCTGCATCAGGAATTCTTCTAGTACCAGNCACATTTCGTCATTGCCTGCAGTGTCTCATGGCTTTTACTAGTTGCCCATTCGTAAACAGCAGCATCTTTGACAAACCCTTCTTCAATCGAGGCAGTTACAACTGGTTCAAGAGTAACAGGACCTTGTTCATCAGTTAACGGTCCAAAGCTAAAATCAACTTTTCCACTTTGATGGAAATCCGTGTATATGCCTGCCTGTTCCGCATTTTCTAGAACTTCCTCAATNCGGCAAGATATAATTGGTGCGTAGAGTTCAAACTCTTTGACTGCATTAGCCAACGGGAGGGTATCACCTATTCCAAAACGTTCTCGCTCGCTTAATTCNTAGTGAAGCTCATCCTTNATTGCTTCCTGCTTCGTCAACGTGTAGCCCTCCATTTTTGCATTTTCTATAACATCATCGGCTGCCTCCCGAGCACTCAGAAAACGCTCTTTTTCATCCCAATTTAGNTAAGCAAAAAATTCTTCCCCATACTCTGAAGTCCANTCACAGTTGGAAACCTGAGAAAGGATAAACTGAACTGTTTCGGCATCATTCGGGCCATATTGCCAACCACCCCTAACCCATCCGTTTTCAATAGAAATGCATGCCTTTGCGCCAAAACCTTCACACCGATAAACGGTTTTTTGGACGTTGATAATTTCTATTCCACGGATTTCCGAGTTTTTTCTTGCCTGTTCCAGTGTACAGCGTTCTTTCGGTAGATAATACGTGCTCATCTTTTCACCTCCGATTCAAAACTCAAATGCCAAGTTCCTCTTTATTCATAAAAACTATATTCTTTATAGGTCAATATAAGGGGTATAACCTATATGCATCCCGCGAAACGGACTGGAACGATGGCATACAACAAACTCGTAGCATCTATCGAACTTGCTATGGAACTTCAGGCTAGTTCTACGGGGCTTACCATTAAACAGATGATGGAGCGGACAGACAGGTCCCGCAAAACAGTGGAAAGGATGCTAGCAGGCCTTAACGGCCTGGGACTAGAGCCGCAGCTCTCGTTAGTGGAAGGAGATCATCACCTGACAAAACGTTGGCACCTGGATGGTATTCCTTTTACCTTTTTGACATTGGCACCGGCCGAAAGGTCAGCCCTAGAAAGACATGCCCGAATGATGCCAAAAGGAACTGCAAGAGCAGGATTGACCAAGCTTCTCGCCGAGCGAAAACCCCTCTCCAAACATTTGGCGATTGACCAGGAGATCTTAATTGAACGTGCTGCGCATATCGGAAAAGTAGGGCCGCGCAACAAGGTCGACGAGGAATTAATGAGTATTTTAGAAACTGCTTTAACGGGATTTGAAGAAATACGACTACTTTATCAGGCCGCTACCCGCCCAACGGCAACATGGAGAACAGCAAGACCGCTGGGACTAGTTTTTTCACGCTTCGGATACCTTGTCGCTTCATCGAGAAATCGTCCACCGATAACTTATCGCCTAGATCTAATTCGTGAGGCACGACCCACCGGAACGTATTTCAGATCTGAATCCAACTGGAACTTCAAAAATTGGGTATCAGAAAGTTTCGGGGTATTTCATGGAGACACTTCGTTAGCGGTTACATTACGTTTCAACAGCAGAGTGGCAAAACGTGCAGATTCAATCGAGTTTCATCCNTCTCAACGCACGACCAAACGTAAAGANGGAAGTCTGGTGATACAACTCACATGCCAGGGGCATCAGGAACTCATCCACGAACTTTGTCACCCTGACTGGCTGGGAAATGTGGTTATTGAAGCGCCGGAAACACTAAAGTCAGAATATCTACACTACGTAGAGGTCTTAAAAGAAGCTGTAAGGTAAAATTGGTTGTTTGTACCACTAAACCTCAGACCCCATTCTTGATCCACCTGGGTCTTTCACCCCTATTTACCACTGCCCGTATATTCTCGTGGGCCCATTCCCATGTTCTCATCGTCGTTGGATAAGTGGCCCCTGCAACATGCGATGTCACGATACAGTTTGGTAGACCGAGCAAGGGATTATCTGGTTCTACCGGTTCTGTCTCAAAAACGTCGATTCCTGCTTGAGCTATTTTCCCCTTTTTAAGTGCTTGCGCCAGCGCTGGTTCGTCTACTATCCCTCCCCTCGCACAACACAAAAAGGTTGTTTCTGGGCGCATGAAGGCTATCGCATCCGCGTCTATCATATATCGAGTGCTATCATTCAAGTCGGTGCACACGCACACGATGTCGGCAGTACTTAAAAGTTGCTCTTTGCTAACTCGTGTCGCACTAACTTGTTCTGCTATATCGCCATTCACATCGCGAACTTCGTTGTAGACAATTTTCATCTCAAAGCCGTGGGCACGCTTTGCAAGGGAAGAACCCGTATCCCCGAAACCAATAATTCCGATAGTGCAGCCCTTCAACTCAAAAGCCTTCCGAGTTAGTTCTCGTGCGGATGGCCAATCAGATTTCTGGGTGAAATTAATAGCCTCAGGTAACTTTTTTGCTAACGAGAGAATCAGTGCCATATTATGTTCGGCAACCGCCTCTTTGTTAACTCCATCTATGTTACATGCTGGAATTTGCCTTCTCGCCACAGCCTCCAAGTCAATCGTTTCATAACCAACGCCAAGACGCTGGACAATTTTCAACCTCTCAGTGGCAGCAAGTATTTGTTCGTTAACCGGCTCCATGCTAATTATAAAAGCGTCTACCTTGGTAATTTTGCCTAGATCGGCCGCCGTATAGACCCCGTTTTCATCTGCATAAATTTGTACATAACTCTCTACGTCCGCCGGGACAATCTCCTCTAGGCGCGGTAGGACCTTGATTAAGTACCCAATATTCATTCCTCTTGAAACTCCTTGTATATTATTCTTCTACGGCTAGGCGGTTACGCACCAAGGTGCACACCCTTTTGTAACAGTCGCACTTCGCAAGCAACCAAAAAAAATGGAAAAAGCCGATTCCAATGGGCCAGTTAATCTAAACCAGAGACATCAGGTTACCGTTACACAGACTTTTTNGAGACAAAAAACGTCGGCGTGGAGACCACCTAAGGATTTGATGCGTAAAGGGGCGGGTTAGCCACCCCTTATTACTCGCTTTAGACATTTGTGAGATCCAAAAATGGCAGATAGTTGTTATATAAATGCTGCATGGGTTCCACTAAGACATGAAGTAGCTCATGTTAGTGCAACCATAAATACAAATTATCCATATTCCGCTTTGCGGACACAGCTTGTAGTAGATGTTCGGGATCTAGACGAGCAATACTAGGGAACGGCTTGGAGTGGTGGCTCAAACATCCGCAACAACGAATCAATTCTTTGGGAGCGCTTAATTATGCTGCCACCCGCAATAGTCAAAAAATGCGTCGAGCAATGGCCTTCTGGTCCAATTTTATGGATTTCATATAGTGGAGCATCGTGAGCCCGTCGGTACACACAAAACACTGCAGCACGTTCATCGGTGTCAATGCTATAATCCAGCCATTCTCCGCACTCCACATGGCGGCTAAAGAGGCGTAACAGTTGTTGAAGCTCGCCACGACAGAAATACACAACACGATATCGCCTACGGCGACCCGACAGTAAAATGACCTCACCCATACACGTTTTCTCGCATGGCTTCCGCTTTCTGTGCGCGCTTAACCTTGCCTTCACGTTTATATGTTAACGTCATGTTACTAAAGGTCAACGTAACCTAGTTATTCTGATGCCCCCTCAAACAGCCGTCCCCAGATAAGTTTGCCATACCTCCTCCACAACGGTATGGTAACGGCCGTTTTTGGGAGAACTGCGGAGTAGGCCGCATGGGCGATATTTTCAACGAAGTAAACGAGGACGTTCGGCGAGAGCAGCTTATTGGGCTCTGGAGACGCTATGGGATGTATTTGCTCGGCACCCTAACTGCCATCATAATTGGGACGGCGGCACACGGTGTATGGACCCACTTTAAAAACCAACGGATGATGGCCGATGGTGGCCTTTTTTCTGCTGCCATTGAACTTTCCCAATTAGGCCANTATGAAGTAGCAGCCCAAAANTTTACAGATTTGGCATCTGATTCGGGTTCCGGTTATTCTCAACTGGCAAAACTCCAAAAAGCCGCCACGTTTCTGAAAACTGAAGATTATACCACCGCTATTTCACTGTATAGCGACCTTGCTGCCCAACCTGGTACGGATAAGGTTATTGCACCGCTGGCAACAATTTTAGCTGCTATTCATGAATCCAACAACAACCGGCCAAATAATGCAATCGCGAGGCTGGCCGAACTCTCAGAAAACGACGGACCATGGAGACATTTGGCCCGTGAAGTTCGCGCCCTAGCTCTGATTCAAAATGGCAATATGGAAGAAGCACGCAAAATCTTAGTGACTATTGTTGGAGACCCAACATCGCTCCCAGGCGTTCGATCACGCGCATCCGAAATCTTGGGCGCTCTACACGATACCTCAGGCTAAAACAATTGATCGCAGCCAAGTGGATAATTGGAGTGCTTTGTTTAAGCACTTTGTTTAGTGGATGTGACACGGTCAAGGACATCATAGGAACTGGCCCTGAGGAAGAACGCTTGCCAGGAAAAAGGATATCAGTTCTAGCCTTGGACCGCACGCTGGAGCCCGACCTAGAGATAGCTGACCGTCCGGTTAAACTCCCAAGACCCCGATTAAACTCTGATTGGCTCCAGAATTCTGGGCTGCCAACACATGTCATGCAACATCCGGCGGCTGAGGGCAATTTAACACCTCTTTGGTCACATGACATCGGTGCTGGAGAAACAGGTGAGAACCTAATACTTTCCTCCCCTATAATTGCTCACCAAGTATTATTCGCATTGGACTCAGAAAACGTGTTATCTGCAACGAGCCTGCGAAATGGCCGAACACTGTGGAAGGCCAGTGTAATTCCAGAGGGAGAGGATGTTGAAGGCGCACTCGGAGGAGGCCTAGCATATCACCTAGAAACACTGTATGTGACTACGGCTTTTGGATACGTCCTCGCTCTTAATCCTGAAAATGGTGGTATTTATTGGTGGAGGAACCTAGGTACGCCAATTCGAAGTGCACCGGTCGCAGATAGCGAACGAGTTTTCGTGCTTAGTATAGACAACAAGTTCTTTGCGCTTAACCACGGAGACGGAACAACCATATGGGAACACTCCGGCATCAGTGAAACTGCAGGACTCCTCGGAAGCGCAACACCTGCCGTGAGCGATGACTTAGTGTTTGTTCCCTATTCCTCGGGCGAGTTATTTGCGATGAGAGCAGAGAATGGNCGAGTTGCCTGGAGTGACTTACTAACATTTCAAGGCCGCCTAGGAGCCAACACTATTCTGAACGACATTGATGCGAGCCCCGTAGTCAATGGCAACGTTGTTTACTCCATCAGTCACAGCGGCCGACTTGTAGCTATCGACATCAGATCAGGGATGCGCATTTGGGAGCAAGAAATAGCGGGCACTAGCACCCCGTGGCTCGTCGGAGACTATTTATACATTATGACCACAACCAATAGCTTAGTGTGTATACAAACTATNGANGGNCGTNTCCGCTGGGTTCAATCAGTTCCAGTTTATTTAGACCCCGAAGATCAAGAGGAACTCATAATTTGGACGCGGCCTATCCTTCTGGGGGACCGTTTAATTATAGCGAGTAACCATGGAGAGGTCCGGGCTGTTTCGCCATACACAGGACGTATGCTTGGCGTAATCAATTTGCGCAATGGGGTCCGAGTATCTCCGATAGTAGCTAATGGAACCTTGTATATTCTGACCACAGACGCAAAAGTGTTGGCTTTACGCTAACTAAACCCGTTTTCCCTATATGAGCATGCTTGCAACCGTCGCTATTATCGGACGACCAAATGTTGGAAAGTCGACTCTTTTCAATCGGCTAGCTGGAAAAAAACTTGCTTTGGTTTCCGCCAGTCCAGGTGTAACTCGTGATCTCCGCGAAGCAACTGTGGACTTAGGCTTCACTAGTTTTTGTATAATTGATACCGCTGGACTAGAAGAATCTAAACCGACATCCCTCAAAGGCCGAATGCGCGAACAAACCCAAACAGCTATGCGTAGCGCAACATTGATCTTAATCGTGGTAGACGGGAGAAACGGTATAACGCCGATGGATTACCATTATGGAGAACTTGTTCGTCGTAGTGGTAAGGATGCCATACTTGTAGTCAATAAGGCTGAAAGTCGTGCGGCTGAATCGAGCCTTATCGATGCCTATAGTTTTGGCTTCGGTGATCCAATAGCTATCTCAGCAGAACACGGAGACGGGATAACGGACCTACTTCGAAAAATTGAGAGCACGATACGGCACAGAAATGACCATGCCGAAGTTTACAGAGAAAAAAGTGACGCAATTAACCTCGCAATCGCTGGAAGGCCCAACACCGGAAAGTCCACTCTTTTCAACGCCTTGGTTGGAGAGTCCAGGGCGCTGACAGGCCCAGACCCAGGGGTTACGCATGACTCGATCCATGTTGACTGGCAATATAAAGACAGACATCTGCGATTGATTGACACAGCTGGTTTACGCCGGAGGACACGAATTGCTGATCAGATTGAAGGCTTAGCGTCAGCAGACACCCTTCAGGCTATCCGCTACTCAAACATCGCAATTTTAATGCTGGATGCCGCCAATCCCGTATCGCGCCAAGACTTGGCTATCGCCGAACACATAGCATCTGAAGGAAGGGGTTTAGTGATTTGCGCAAACAAGTGGGATCTCGTCAGTAAGCAGCTCAACGCTATTGGGACTTTAACGAAGCAAATCCAAAAGTCACTACCTCAAGTGCGCGGCGTCCCAATAGTAACTTGCTCAGCTATTGTCGGTAATGGCATTGAAGAGTTGATGCTGTCGGTATTTGAAATCTATGAGCAATGGACCCGAAGACTGCCTACTGCAGCACTCAATCGATGGCTTGAAGCGGCAGTGACCCGCCACCCTCCTCCCTTGTCCAATGGGAAAGCAGTAAAATTACGGTATATTTCACAGTACGCGAGCCGGCCTCCTAGGTTTATATTGTTTACCAACCGACCAAAAAGCATATCGGCATCATACACTCGGTATCTTGTCAACGAACTTCGCAATACTTTCGATTTTTTTGGCGTACCTATCAGACTATCTATGCGTGCGGGGAAAAATCCATATGTCAAACGTTAACTAGAATCATATCTGAGCGCCAACAACAGCCCCGTGACGGACACAACTAGGCAAGGATAANTCAACGAATACGTCGGTTATTGCTTCAGGCGGCAGCAAGNCGGCTGGGTCTTCACCGGGCATTGCGGCTGCACGCATCGCAGTCCGTACTGCGCCCGGGTTAACAATGTTGACTCGCACATCGGTTTTTTTTGTCTCCTCCGCATAAATTTTAACTAACATTTCTAACCCAGCTTTGCTAACAGCGTAGGGGCCCCAGAACGGCGCTACTTTATGACCGACNCCAGAAGTCACAAACAACACACGGCCCGCTTCAGATGACCTTAGAAGGGGATCAAAACTTCTTATAAGACGCCAGTTAGCTGTTAAATTTACCTCAATCACTCGGTCCCAAACATTTGACGCAACATGCCCCATCGGACTCAGCGTTCCCAGTATTGCTGCATTACCTACCAAGACATCCAACCTTCCATAACGATCAAACAAGGTCTCCGCAAGTCGATCAAGTGCTACACCGTCCACTATGTCTAATGGNACTAAAGTCGCACTACCGCCAATTTTGTTGATTTCATTGTCCAACGACTCGAGCTCCAATGCATTTCTTGCCAAGGCAACTACATGAGCACCCTCACTGGCAAATTTCAATGCGACCGCCCGACCAATACCTCTCGATGCGCCGGTGATTAAAGCGATACGATCCTTTAGTTTTGTGGAACCCACTTACGTGGCCTCATCAAGTAGCGACAGTTGTGCAATATCTTCCCCATCTACTTGATCCGTAAGCTCGATAGGATAATCACCGGTGAAACAAGCGTCACAAAACTGCGGCTCATCCTTATTTCGGCAATCGTGACCCATGGCACGATACATCCCGTCAATTGAAATAAATGCGAGACTATCCACACCTATGTGGGACGCCATCGTAGCAACATCCATTTGTGAGCCTATAAGTTGGTCACGAGTAGGCGTNTCAACTCCATAAAAACACGAGTGGATTGTCGGCGGGCTTGCAATCCTCATGTGCACCTCCTTCGCACCGGCAGCGCGAACCATCTCAACGATCTTGGTTGACGTAGTCCCACGGACAATAGAATCGTCAATTAGTACCACTCGCTTTCCAGANAAGGCTGCACGATTGGCATTATGTTTCAACCGCACTCCGAGGTGTCTAATCGCTGCGGTGGGCTCAATAAACGTGCGCCCAACATAATGATTGCGTATTATCCCTAGTTCAAACGGGAGGTTAGCCTGTTCCGCAAATCCAATTGCCCCAGGAACACCGGAATCGGGTACAGGAACAACTACGTCTGCATCAACCCCATGTTCACGAGCTAGTTCTGCACCGATGTTCTTTCGGGCATTATAAACATTGACTCCCTCTACGACACTGTCGGGGCGTGAGAAATAGATATATTCGAACACGCAAAATCTTTGTGGGATTTTCTTCGGAAATGGATGCAAGCTTTTCACTCCGTCGCGATCAATCACAACGACTTCGCCAGGTTCAATATCGCGAATGAAGTTGGCCCCAATTATATCCAGTGCACAACTCTCCGAACAGAGAATGTGACCTCCGTCAAGCTCTCCTAGTATCAACGGNCTTACACCATGAGGATCTCTCGCTCCAATCAGAGCTTCATGCGTTTGGATTACCAGTGCATATGCCCCAGTCAACTGACCCAACCCATCAATCAGTTTTGCCACCAATCCAACGTTGCGACCTGTAGCAATTAAATGGACAATCACCTCTGTGTCCATTGTCGACTGAAATATGGAACCGCGCTGTTCCATCTCACGTCTAAGCCCTTTCGCATTTGTGATGTTGCCATTGTGGGCAATAGCCAGACCGCCCCCCGCCAAATCAGCAAACAAAGGCTGCACATTCCGAAGAACCGTTTCTCCGCTTGTAGAATAACGGACGTGACCTATTGCGGCTCTGCCACTAAGTTGCCCAATGACATTCGCGCTGGAAAAATGATCACCGACACTCCCAAGGCTTCGATGACTGTGGAAATGTGTACCATCAAAACTGACAATTCCCGCCGCCTCTTGTCCTCTATGTTGCAAAGCATGCAAACCCAATGCCGTATGTGCAGCGGCATCTGGATGGCCGTAAACACCGAACACTCCGCATTCTTCGTGCAATTTATCGTCGTTAAAAGGATTCATGCTTATTTGGTCGTGAGGGCTGGCCATCTATTGCGCTTCCTCCGTAGCATCGTTCGGCAAGGTATCAATCAAACGGTCCATTTCTTTGGTTTGCCCCTCGTTATAGCCAGTTTCAATATTAGAGGCNGAAGGCTGCGCTATTGGAGGATCCGTCAGCAGTCTAAACNCCTCCAATTGCTCTCGGGTCTCCTTTAACTGCTTCGCCTGATCTTGCACCTCTCGAAAGCCCTCGACAGGCAAATTAAATGTTCCTTCTGGCACGACAGCTATTATTAAACCTGCAGAATAATCAATTACTGGCAGACTGCGTGCTTGGCGCACCCATTCAGGAGTGGCCTCTTCTTCCTGCCAAGCAGTCTGACTGGCGACCATGTACAACAAAGCGGTGATAAAAACCCCGCGCGCCAGACCGAACAATAATCCCAACGAACGATCTAAGCTATTGAGTGGGCTACCTTTTATTTGTGACACTACGAAGTGAATGAGGAACCACGAAATAACTAGTGTCGCAATAAAAATCATTGCACCACCAACCAGGTCCGCGAGCCAAGTTAGACTGATCCACTCACGGGTGTATGGCTGAGCCAAAGGCAGCAACCATATAGTTGCAAAGGCGGCGCCTATCCATCCGCCAATCGCCAAAGTCTCCCTTACAAAACCCCTAAAAGACGCAAAGATGGCAGACAAAAGCACCAAACCAGCTACCAAAAGATCTGGAAGGTTGGAAATGATCCAGCTGACGTCGNTAGGGTCAGTGTTCATACTAATATATTTTTCATAACCAAAATACGACGAAAATTTGCATGCCGATAGTGGTATTGGAATAATGAGGTAGTGCACTCATCAAAACTAGCTGACCGCTTATGTAACGATAACTTGCAACCCAAAGTTGACATACACTTCGTCAGCCAGGAATGAGGATCGTAGTGGGTCAACTGTTTACTTAAAGTGCTGAATAGAATTCATTCGTGGGGCCGATACCTCCGGAATTCACCGATTCAGACAATATGGTTTATCCCTGCNNCTGGGGTTCCTGGTNGATTTGTAAAACCNGTTCTAAAACATTTAATTGGCGTANAACACACAATCAAACAAGCCAATCCATAACTCCAATATACAGTCATATCCCATCAAGGGGCTTTTATCTCCATTTTTATGGGCCCATCCCATGGAACGGAAAGAGGAAAATGCAACCTGTTGCCGCCATAAGAATAAGGAGCATTCGATCAAGTAGTGCAAGAAATGTCATTAATGCTCCAAATCGCACAAATATCTTCTCGGAATTCTGGTGCTTATACGTGTAAGCATTTCATAACTGATGGTACCGCCATCCTCAGCAACATCGTCAATGGGCCTCAGACCGCCAATTAAATCCACCACCGCACCGGGTCTAGCCACCTCCTCTGGCACGCCAGAAACGTCCAGGGTTATAGCATCCATCGAAACGCGCCCAACGACCGGAACACTAAGGTCCCCAATAAAAGCGCGACCGCGACCGCCCAGAGAGCGGATATATCCGTCTGCATAACCAACCGGCACGGTTGCAATTCTGGTCGGTCCTTTTATGCGATGCGACGCACCATAGCCAACGGTCATAGGGCTGTCAACGCAACGCACCTGTAGAATTTGTGCTTTTAGATGAAGGACTTCTGACATTTGATTGGACTTCGAAGGAGTGGGGTTTATGCCATACAACGCCGCTCCAGCGCGCACTAGATCAAACTGAAAGTCAGGGCCCAAAAATATTCCTGATGAATTTGCGAAACTAACGGTTATTTGATTTGACACGTTTGTTTTCCACCAGGCAACACAGTCATTAAAACGGGAAAGCTGCAGGTGATTTAATGGATTTAGCGGCTCGTCAGCGCAAGCGAGGTGGCTCATTAACAATGACACGGATAAGTTGTTGTATTGTCCCAGAACCAGGCCCTCTAGCTCCCGGGTCGATACTCCATAACGGTTCATACCAGTATCTACATGCAGAGCCACCGATAATTCAGGGTGACTGTTTCGGTCCGGACCATTATGCCAATGTTCTACTTGCTCTAAACTGTTCAAAACCGGACATAGTTGATTAGTGATGAACTCCGGGACCTGATCCGCCAGTGGACCATTAAGCACGTAGATTGTGGCCCCTTCGACTAGCGCTCGGAGGACAATCCCTTCATCTAGGGTAGATACGAAAAAGGTGTTGCACCCGGCACGGGCCAGCACTGGAACAATCTGGTTAACGCCTAGACCATATGCATCCGCTTTCACNACAGCTGCCAGCNCTGCACCTTTCCTCAAATTCTTAATAAGATATTGGTAGTTCCATTTGATCGCTGAAAGATCAACTGATAGTTCCGCACCAAAATGACGCAAACCTCTCATTATTCCACAGTTTCTGGTAAATGAGATGCCGGAGCGTACGTATGGAAACGCGTAGTCTCGGGNTCAAACTTTAATCCAACACGACCAATAGGCCCGTGTCGCTGCTTTGCGATAATGACATCGGCCAAACCAGCAACCTTTTCGTAACGTTCCTGCCACCGGTTGTATCGTTCATTAAAGCGATCTCCACTCTCATCGGCACGTTGTTGGGGCTCACTCCGCTCAAGATAATATTCTTCCCGATAGATAAACATCACGACATCGCTGTCCTGCTCTATCGTTCCGGACTCCCTAAGATCCGAGAGTTGGGGACGCTTATCCTCTCTCAACTCAACGGCACGACTCAGCTGTGAAAGGGCCAACACCGGGAGATCCAGTTCTTTTGCAAGCGCCTTGAGTCCTTGGGTAATCTGAGAAATTTCCTGTACCCTGTTTTCTACCCTACTTTGTGGCCGCAAAAGTTGAAGATAGTCGACAACCAACAAAGACAAACCCTCTGTCCGTTTCAACCGACGTGCTCGTGTACGTAGCTGAGCTACACTTAGTGCCGGTGTATCATCAATAAAAAGGGGCACCCGGCTCAAGTCCTGTCCGGCACGTACTAAACCGACAAATTCATCATCGTCTTTGATTTTTCCTCGACGAATATGATCCGACCGAATCCCAGACTCTTCNGCAAGGATACGCATAGCCAACTGTTCNGAGGACATTTCCAACGAAAAAAATCCGACCACGGCACCAACATTAGACTGAGCAGCATGAGCGCGAGCCGAATTAAAGGCAATNTTAGTAGCCAGTGCCGTTTTCCCCATAGACGGTCTTCCGGCTAGTACTATAAGATCCGACTTGTGCAACCCTCCTAGCAGATTGTCTAGATCCACAAAATCCGTAGCTACACCAGAAAGTTGCCCGTCCCGCTTATAAGCATGCTCAGCTATCTCAAGTGCAGTTTGGAGCGACTCACCTAAGGTTTGGAAACCTCCTTCCGGGGCACCAGTCTCCGCCATGAGGTACAGATCCCCCTCTGCCGACTCGATCTGATTGATGGCCGTATCGTCTACAGCCGGATCATAGCCTCTCTCCACAACAGCCTCGCCTAGACGAATCAGATCTCGTCGGAGACTAAGATCAACTATGACCCGCCCATAGTCCTCTGAGTGGACCAAACTGACGGCGCTAGCCGACAAACGCTCTAGATAATCAGCGCCTCCAATGTTTGCCAGTGCTTCATCTCCTGCAAAGTAAGCCTTTAATGTAACTGGCGTTGCCACCTGCCCACGCAGGATAAGAGCTCGTACTGCTTCGTACAGACGACCATGAACGGGAACGTAAAAATGATTGGGTTCTAGAAAAGAGGAAACTTTGTCATAAGCGTCATTGTCGATTAGCAGCGCACCGAGTAGCGCCTGCTCAGCATCAATATTCTGTGGCAAGACACGATAACTATCGTCTGCATCTTGCCGTTCCTCTGTAAATTTTGCGGCTTCGGAAACGGAGTCCATAAGTGGAGCTTAACGCCACTTTCGTCTTTGGTGAAGACCGAGTAGCTGTGGAAACAGGAGAAACATGGGGATAACTACCGTCAAATTCAAAACGCGTGACACGTGGGAACTGACTGACGTCAAACAAAAAGTACTACACTATATCTTGGGACCTGCTTGGCAACCTCAACACTGTGTCGATACCGGTCTAGCCAANAATGGGGTTTTCCCGNGTAATATAGTCACGAGTTATGGGCACAGCGCCATCACCTTTAATCAATTGAATCTGAAACACTACTAGCCCCAGACAACGAAAAGCNACCTCGCTCGCGGCTAGATAGTACTCCCACATCCGGCAGAATCGTTCGTCATATAGGTCCCGCGCCTGATCCCAATTTTTGAGAAATCGCGATCTCCATGCATGTAGTGTCTCGGCATAATGTCTACGTAGCACCTCTATATCAGTAATACAGAGCTTTGCGCGCTCTATAGCCGGCACTATTTCTGAGAGCGCAGGTATATACCCCCCCGGGAAAATATACTTTCTAATAAAGGGATTAGTTGCCCCGGGCCCTTCTGAGCGACCGATGGTATGTATCACTGCAATTCCATCACTGGCGAGTAGGTCTGAAATTGTTTGGAAATATGAGTTGTAGTGGGGAAGGCCTACATGCTCAAACATGCCGACTGAAACAATCCGGTCATACTCACCTCTTTCTTGTCTATAATCACGAAGATGGAATCGCACTCTATCATCTAACCCTCGTTCCCTTGCGCGCTCTTTGGCAATCTTCTGTTGCTCCACTGAAAGTGTCAGCCCAGTAACATCAACGTTTCCAATCTCAGAAAGATGGATTGCTAACCCGCCCCAACCTGAACCAATATCAAGCACTCGTTGTTTGGGCTGAAGTAACAACTTAGTTGCAATATGTTGTTTTTTATTCACTTGAGCTGTTTCTAGGTCATCTCCACTATCATCGAAATAGGCACATGAATACTGTCTATCCGAATCAAGAAATAGCTCATACAACTCACCGGTCAGATCATAGTGATGAGCAACGTGCTTTCTAGAACGAAAAATCGAATTAAACTGCATGAAACGCCTAAAAAGATACTGGCTTATTTCTCTCATTCGCATCAAACGAGATGGTCCGGAAATTCCCAAATTTTGGCCCATAAAGTATAGAAAATCATAAATTGAATTCTCCAAAATAGTAAGTTCACCATTCATGTATGCCTCGGGAATACCCAGAGACGGATGAAACGCTATTTTGGCATCAGTAGATTGTCGGTGGAGTTTAATAGTGATACTGGGCTCACTATCTGAACCAAAAATATGCGTTTTGCCAGTGGCATCAACTACGACCAGCCTGCCCTTGACTACAAGATGATTCATTAACGGTGAAATCAGCAATGCCTTATACCCCCTCAAGGCCAGGCACCACCCGTTTGCTCGGGAAATAGGTGCTCCCAATTTAAACTGGGGTAGACGTTCTACACCCCTAGAAGTTTAGGAGTCCTCGGTGCCATCGTTAGCTAGTACAGTTTGGCCATTTGATTCGGTTTCGTTGTTGGGTGTTTCCGGCGCATCTCCAGACGCTAAATCCTCTTCCGGCACCTGTTCGAATATCTCTTCTGCAACTGGCAACTGCTCCGCTTCGTTGAGTGCGTCAGAGCCTATCTCGATGCCGGCCGCCTGCAGTTTGGCTTCCTCTTCAGATCTGGCAACGTTTACCACTATGTCAACGGACACCTCAGCATGAAGTCGCACTTGTGCTACATAAATCCCCAAAGATTTGATCGGTTTGCCCACTATTACCTGGTTGCGGTGAACAGAATAGCCAGACGCCAATACAGCAGATGCAATATCCCGAGCGGTTACGGACCCATACAGCTGTCCCCCTTCTCCAGCTTGCTGCACCATTACTACCTGCACGCCATCCATCTTTTCTGCGAGCTGTGCCGAACCCTCTTTTTTTGACTTGTTTTCTATCTCCAACTTTTCACGTTCAGCCTTAAACTGGGCGTGTGCTTCCGTAGTGGACCGAAGCGCTTTCTTCTCCGGCAGCAAGTAATTACGAGCATAGCCGTCCTTTACAGTGACTACATCCCCTAACTGGCCAAGTTTTTCAACTCGTTCAAGCAATATCACTTCCATTTGACTTATCTCCCTAGCATAAAAAGATGCGGTCTCAGGCTGCACCCTGTCGACGCAGGTCAAACCACTGATCAACTATACCAAACACGATGACCAACAATATCGGCCACTGTAGCACCAGCATCAAAAGATAAAATACAACCAAAATCAAATTACCAGATGAGCTTCGACTACACCACTGGTGGACAACACCAACTCCTTGGAAGAAGAACGGGGTCATCAAAATCATCATGGCTGCACCCCCAGCAAACGACAGTGCGCCGTTACCCCACAACAGCGCTAGTATTGAGACACCAAGTAAATAGCCCAGCCACGTTGGCAATTTTACGTCTTGCAGTGCTGAGCTGGGTCGCAAATTTCGTCCGGATCTCCTCAGCAACCATTGGGCGAGACTACCGTTTATCACCATCATCACTATCCAGGATATGCCGATAAGACCAGGCACAACAAAACCATTTTGTGAAAGAAGCAGGTCTCCACCTCTGGCTACATCTGCGCCCAAGATAGAACGCAGTTGGGACACCAGACTCTCAATCGCACCCTCTAGGCCACCGTCCTGAACAGTAAGCCAAATTACTCCAAGCACCACTACAGCCGTTGCGTAGATGGATACTTCGGCGAGCAATCTCCCTATCGGATACCACTCCAGCTGGTTTTCCTTGACGGAACGATTTAGCAACGCTCTATGTGTTACCAACAGCGTTGGGCCGACATAACCCACCAAGAACACCAATCCAAGAATAGGTTCGGCAATCATAGCGACCACAAACGCCACGCAACCGGACAACAATACGGCTATAATCCCCACACCTAAACCAACCATAAACAAAGGCAATTGAGTGAAATACTGAAACAAAATAAAAGCGGGTCCGACCAGAACCGATAGATAAAGACCACCAGCTAGTAGTCCAGCTACCGCAGCAACGGTTAGTACCAATTGTGTCGGCATATTAAGTCACAGAAATTATCTCAATTACTACTTGACTAGATACGGCACCAGTGCGAGGTAACGCGCGCGTTTTATTGCTCTTGCCAGTTCTCTCTGCTTCTTCGCGGATACAGCAGTGATTCGACTTGGGACGATCTTTCCCCGCTCAGAAATGAACCTCTGAAGAAGTTTTACGTCCTTGTAGTCAACCTTGGGCGCATTCTGCCCCGACAAAGGACATGATTTTTGACGCCGGAAAAAAGGACGTCGAGTTCGAGACCCGGAACGTGCTGATCCTATATCGGTGCTCATTACACGCTCTCCCCTTTTACCTCATCACTTGTCTTAACGATGGTTTCATCCTTCTTTTCAGGATCGTCAGTCTTAGAAGAAGGAGCATTAATTGAGCTCTTTTTTNCCTCATCACNGACGTCAACCTTTCCGTGTCGTGTTCGTTCTTCACGGGCGACACGCCCTTGCATTATTATTGATGGTTTATCATCTAGGGTGTCTGACCGTATGGTCAGATAC
>PAVD01000001.1 GCA_002712985.1 Rhodospirillaceae bacterium | reverse complement strand
ATACCAAAAATTAGTGATCTCATGAGGTTAGAGTTTTAGGTGGGATGTCAGATGAATATTCATGAGTATCAGTCAAAGGCTATTCTGAAAAAATATGGTGTTGCGGTGCCGAGGGGTGGCTTGGCGGATAGTGCCAGCGCTGCGGCTGAGATAGCTCGGGAACTCGGTGGTAGTAGTTGGGTCGTTAAGGCCCAAGTGCATGCGGGTGGTCGTGGCAAGGGTGGTGGCGTCAGAATTTGCAAGAGTATCCCAGAGGTGGTTGCGGTCGCGAAGAAAATGATAGGGATGACCCTGATCACTCATCAGACTGGTGACCAAGGGAAAGAAGTCAGGAAAATATATGTAGAGCAAGCCTGCACAATTGTACGCGAGTTTTATTTAAGCATTTTGCTTGATCGTCCAAAAAGTCGCTTAGTCCTCATGGGGTCGTCAGAGGGCGGGATTAAAATTGAAGAAGTTGCAGAGTTCTCTCCTGATCGAATTCACAGTATTACCATAGATCCGGCTATTGGAATGCGACCGTATCATGGGCATAGGCTTGCATATAAGCTCGGGTTGCAGGCCAAACATGCACGTGATGCTGTTAAACTTTTCAGTTGTGCTTACAATGCATTTGTTGGGACCGACGCGAGCTTGATAGAGATCAATCCATTNGTATTGACGGATGATGAAGAGTTATTGGCTCTCGATGCAAAGATAAATTTTGATGACAACGCTCTTTTTCGTCATCCGGAGCTCGCTGAATTGCGAGACGAGAACGAAGAGGACCCTCGTGAAATTGCAGCTCAGCTCCACGGGCTGAGTTATATCAAGCTCGAAGGTAATATTGGCTGTATGGTCAATGGTGCAGGCTTGGCTATGGCGACGATGGACATTATTAAGTTGTATGGGGGCGAGGCGGCCAATTTTCTTGATGTTGGTGGTGGTGCTACCGAGGAAAGGGTAACGGAAGCGTTCAAAATTATCCTTTCCGATTCCGATGTGGATGGTGTCCTCGTAAACATATTCGGTGGAATAATGCGGTGCGATGTTATTGCTGAAGGTATCGTGTCGGCGGCACGTGAAGTAAGTCTAGAAGTTCCTCTGGTGGTGAGATTGGAGGGGACAAATGTAGATTTAGGAAAAAAAATACTTGCTGAATCNGGACTGTCCCTNGTGACAGCAGATCATTTGGCAGATGCTGCAGAAAAAATTGTAAAAGCAGTGGAGAGGTAAGCACAATGGCGGTGCTTGTTCATGCGGAAACGAAAGTAATTTGCCAAGGACTCACCGGCCGTCAGGGCTCATTCCATTGTGCCCAGGCTATTGCATATGGCACAAAAATGGTTGGTGGTGTTACCCCTGGTAAAGGAGGGGGAAAGCATCTTGGATTACCTATATTCAATACGGTCCATGAAGCTATTTCTACAACTGGGGCTACCGCAACCGTAATATATGTTCCTCCCGCCAACGCTGGTGATGCGATTTTGGAGGCAATTGATGCAGAAATAGAATTGGCGGTATGTATCACGGAGGGCATTCCCGTCTCCGATATGATTAAGGTAAAACGGGTGTTGCGGGATGCGAAGACCCGATTAATAGGTCCGAACTGTCCCGGGGCCATAACACCTAACCAATGCAAAATCGGCATTATGCCGGGGCATATACATGCCCCAGGGAAAATTGGCATCATTTCACGGTCTGGAACTTTGACCTACGAGGCGGTGGCTCAGACGACCGAGGTCGGCTTAGGACAGAGCACTTGCATTGGGATTGGGGGAGACCCTGTTAATGGCACTAGTTTTGTTGACTGTATGGAACTGTTCATGCGCGATCCTGATACAGAAGGTATAATTATGATTGGTGAGATTGGTGGCAGTGCGGAAGAAGAGGCTGCTGACTATTTACGGGGTAGGAATGAAAAGCCAGTGGTCGGCTTTGTTGCCGGAGTTAGTGCGCCTCCCGGTCGTCGCATGGGGCATGCTGGCGCGATTGTCTCTGGTGGTACCGGGGGGGCGCAGGAAAAGATTGAAGCGCTTAAAAGAGCCAATGTCACGGTTGCAGAATCCCCTGCTGAACTTGGATCAACGATGGCAAATGCGCTAAAAAAATAGATGGTCAATAAAGTTCCGCGGAATACAAATGCGAGCGTTAGGCTTTGGCGCGAGGGTGTGCCGTTTGATACACTATTTGCATTCTGGTTTTGTCAACTTCAGTGTAACGTTGAGTGGATGCTAAGCTAGAATGGCCTAACAATTCCTGTATGGACCGCAAGTCTCCTCCGTTTGACAAAAGGTGAGTTGCAAAACTATGTCGGAGGGCATGGGGTGTCGCTGTATCGGGTAAAGCTAACTGGGAACGCAGTTGTCGCATGACTCGTTGTGCCACTCCGGCATTTAGTGCCCCCCCTCGGGCACCTATAAATATAGGGTCACTAGGCCCAATAGGATAAGGACAAGANGACCGGTAAATTTNCACGGCTTGTAAAACACGCGGTAACAAAGGGACTNCTCGTTGTTTTCCGCCTTTACCAGATACGTTTAGGGATTCCGGGCGGTTTGTAAAATCTTTNCCTNTNAATGCAAGAGCCTCTCCAATTCGGCAACCTGTTCCATAAAGTAGCAAAAACAAACTTTGGTCACGGAGACGGATCCATGTCGTCCTTCTTTCGCCTTCGCTGGACGTACTCGTGACCATGGCCATGATGGAATCCGAATTTATCGGGTGCGGTACTAACCTATTTCCACGCGGAGTTCGTAGTACGGATAGGGAAGGATTCTGACCCATCCCTGTATTGTCGAAAAATTTAAACAGTGAACGTACTGCAGATACCGCGCGCGCGCGTGAACGACTAGAAAGACCTCTGTTGCTCAGCCAGGTTAACCATGCTCTGAATTCACGTATGCTTAGCGACAATAGTTGTTTACTACCCAGGTCACCCTCAATGTGCTCAATCATGAAAGTAATAAAGTCTTGGATGTCGTGTTCATATGCAGTAATCGTGTTTGGAGACATCCGCCGTTCTACCGAAAGCCACCGGTTCCAGTCGGAACGCAGAAGTTCTAACTCGTGTGACACCATTCTGTGGATAAGTCCCTTTNTAGCCCAATTTTACNAAATATAGGCCATTTTGAGCGGAAAAAACACCAAATCGGGTTAAATCTCCATAGTTTTACTTTTGCATAAATTATCATTTATTCTAAGAGAAACAGTTCCCTAATTAGGGTCAGCTAATAACCAGGTGGGCGGAATGGCCGGCGAAGCGATGGACAAGGTAAATTTTTCTGTCAAACCCTAAATATCCTTGAACAAGCCACTTCGTGATTTGACNGAATAAATATTAGTTTTNCAAGCTCAAGAATCACTGCCTTCTTTAGTCTCAATATTCATAACTTCAAGTTTTCCTATAAGNGCGTCGACACCTTCNCGTGCTACAANNGATGTAAATTCAGATCTTTTTGTTGTAAGCATGCTTACCCCTTCGGCAGCAATATCTATGACTTTCAGGCCGGCCTTAGTTTCCCTCACTCTCCAATCTACCCGCAGTGGGTNATCGTCNCCGTGCATGATCAAAGTGTAGATAATTGTATCTTTCGCAGACAAAGGGGCGGATCTTTCTATTTGAATTATCTCACCGTCATACATGCCAAGCTGAGAGGTGTATACCTCAACTAAATGGGTCCTAAAAACATTGGTAAATTTTGATTTCTGACTGGCAGTTGCAGTGCGCCAGTGCCTGCCTAGTACGATGCGAACGATTGTTGGAATGTCAAAATTTTGATTTAAAAGAGCATAGAAGCCAGCTTCGCGCTCTGCTTTTGCCTCGATAGGCAACTCCAGAACTTTTACGGCTTTGTCAATAAGTTCGCCTACGAACTGTTCCTGGGGTGTTTCTTGCGAAGCTACGGACAGAGAAAAACCAAACATAGAGGCGGTGACCACGGCCAAACAAAAACGGCTGATCATCATTTACTAGTTCACGTTAGATAGTTCGTCGTCGTCTACAAAGGGCTGTGAATCCCCAGCGAATGGATTGTCGTCCGTCGCTTCCCCATTATGAATTGAATCGTGGCGCATCTGTCTNTAGAGGCTGCGAATAGCAGCATAGTAGTCAACAGAAGTACGCTCGATTTCATCGAGTGTCTCGATATGTCGGGAGCGCTGGTCCACGCCGTCGACTGCCATCATAGTCCATCCTACCCACTCCAGATCCGCGTTATCAAGGGCGTGGTTTATAGGGTTAAGGAAAAAATCCACACCTCGCCCGACACCATCACGGACAGAGGAGGGGCCCAAAATCGGTAGCACTAGATATGCTATTTCTCCTGTCCCCCAAACAGCCAAAGTCTGGCCAAAGTCTTCAGTTGNATCCTTCAGACCTAATGTATCGGCGACGTCAAANAGCCCACCGAAACCTAAAGTTGAATTTACTAAAAGTCGCCCCGCTGCGGTTCCTGCACGCCCAATTTCCCCTTGGAGCAAGGAGTTGGCAAAATTTAGCGGCTCACCAAGATTGTCTATAACGTTCTTAAATGCATTCCGCATAAAGNTAGGAAAAATCCACCGATAGCCAGATGCTATGGGTCGAACGATTGCTTTATCCACGACCAAGTTGACCTCGAATATTCCTCGGTTCAAGGGTTCTAATGGGTCATTGGTTGCTTGCCATTCTGCTATTGCTTCTGGGTCACCGGTAGGGGCCATTGCACACGCACCCAACATAGTAACGCAGCACGCAAGCACAAGCATTCGTAATCTTGCGCCTCCAAACCGGCTGTGAAGCATAGTTCTATTACCAGGCAAGCATTTAATTCCTTATTTAGCTATTATGTCTACAACGCTTTCCATGCAAGTTAAACACANCGATTTACAGTTTTTTGGTTGCCCACCAACATGTGGTTACCACGTGACATATCTCCGTTACTCCGCNAGCCAACTCTNGAATCGTCGTNTAGCCAACGNGTGAGATCCTATACAGTAAATTCGGTACCATAAGATCCTATGAAAAACCAGTATCAGTCTTATGACGCAACCCCTTCATGCTATATGTGTTGCAAATTTGTCGCGCCTAGCTGCGAGACTAGGATTTACCATATTGGTCGCTATTGGGTGTGATCTGTGTCGTAAACTCCCTCGGTGGATTCGCCCCAGTGCCAAAAACAGAAGAACAATTATTGAACAGTTTTAAGTGTTGAACTAGCAGCAACAGCACGTATGGCGAGAAGTTAGGAGTGAAGTCTNTTGATATTGGATTCATAGTAACATAAATATATCTTTATATCCATACGTTTCGATGATAGAGATGTTAAGATGGCTAAATTGAATTTCCTATTGCAGGCTCTTCGGGCTGTGGCTGAGCCAACACGTTTCCGATTGCTCTCTCTTTGTGCTGATAGTGAACTGACGGTCACTGAATTAACTGAAATACTTGGGCAGAGCCAACCACGTGTTTCTCACCATCTTCGACAGTTGTGCGATACGGGGATTCTGGAACGTCGCCAAGAGGGGACGTGGGCGTTCTATCGAATGATATCTGGGGGTCCAGGAAGAGAGTTGGGCCAGACACTCCTAACGATGCTTCCCCAGCAGGATGANGCCTTGACCCTNGACAGAGAGCGACTTGCGAAAGTGAAGCGTGCGCGAGAGGTTAAAGCNGANAACCTGTTTGCCGCATATGCTCCAAATTGGGATGAACTACGTAAGCTGCATGTTCCAGAGAATGAAGTAGAGGAGGCCCTAACGACCGTGTTCTCGGATATGGCGGTCAAAGATTTTCTTGACGTCGGGACTGGTACGGGACGTGTTCTAAAACTTATGGCCAGTCAAATCGAGAGGGGCATTGGAATAGATCTNTCTCACGCAATGCTCGCGGTAGCGCGAGTAAACTTGCAGCATCCCGCTGCACGCAATTGTCAAGTGCGGCATGGTGACATGTACAACATGCCATTTGCGGCTGACTCTTTCGATGCCGTGTCNATCCATATGGTGCTNCACTATTCTGAAGATCCATGTAACGTNCTCGTTGAAGCGGGTCGGGTACTCCGTCCTGGTGGACGGATGGCAGTCGTTGATTTTGAGCGTCACGATCTAGACTTCCTCCGTGCCGAGTATGCTCACCGGCGCCTTGGTTTCACGAATTTGGAAATGGTGGACTGGTTTGAAAGTGTAGGGCTTAAGTGTGAAAATATATCTCGGTTGGTAGGCGACAATTTGACGGTCGTTTTGTGGGTAGCTCAATATCCGACTGAGCCGTTGCAAGTACACGGTACCTTGTCTGTCGGGGAGAGCAAAATATGACGGGTCTTCCTGAACACGATAAAATCGGATCCCACCGTCCCATGGTTTCTTTTGAGTTTTTCCCACCAAAGACAGAAAAAATGGCCAAAGAACTTTGGGTTGCTGTTCGCCGCTTAGCACCCCTGAAACCGCGTTTTGTATCCGTCACATACGGTGCTGGAGGTACTACCAGAGATCGGACACATTCAATAGTTAGTCAACTTAGGAAAGAGACGAGCTTGCAGCCTGCCGCTCACCTAACCTGTGTGGATTCTAGCATCGAAGAAGTTAACTCGGTGGTCCGTAACTACTATGAAGCGGGTATCCGACACATAGTAGCGTTGCGTGGTGATCCCACAAATCGAGAGTCCCAATTTGTGCCACATCCTGCGGGCTATAAGGGAGCTGTCGAATTGGTTTCGGGGCTTAAGAAAATAGCGAACTTTGAAATAAGTGTCGGTGCGTACCCTGAGCCGCATCCCGACTCACGTGGCACTAGAAGCGATTTAGATTACTTGAAACGAAAATTGGATGCTGGTGCAACACGGTTCATCACTCAATTCTTTTTTGATAATGATTTTTTCTTTCGTTTTATTGATAGTGTTAGGGGCGCTGGAATCAATGCTCCTATCGTACCTGGAATTCTGCCTGTCACAAATTTCCAGCAAGTGGCCCGATTTAGTACTATGTGTGGTGCCTCTATCCCGCAGTGGTTTAAATATCGTTTTGACGGGCTAGACGATGATCCGGGGACACGCCAACTTGTAGCCGCTCACACTGCGGCAGATCAATGCTTCGAGCTGNTAGAGTCGGGCGTAACTGAATTGCATTTTTACACCCTAAACCGGGCAGACCTTGTTTTTGCGATTTGCCATATGCTCGGNGTGCGTGCCGTTCAAAATAGCGNNCCGGTTTCAACATGAGAACGGCNNGTCAGGGTGAGGCTACGATAATANAAGCAGCGCNTGAGCGTATTCTGGTGATTGATGGTGCAATGGGAACTATGATTCAAGAATACCAATTAAGTGATGCTGACTACCGTGGAAAACGTTTTGCTGGTTACTCGAGTGATTTGATGGGAGCAAATGATCTACTGAATATAACTCAGAGCCGCATAGTTAAGGAAATTTATTCCTCCTACTTAAAGGCCGGCGCTGACATTGTCACAACAAACACCTTTAATTCGAATTCTATCTCTATGTCAGACTACAAACTTGAGCGCATCGTGCCAGAACTGAATATCCAAGGTGCTCGATTGGCACGAGAAGCTGTTGACGAAATTTCAACACCGGAAAAGCCAAGGTTTGTTGCTGGAGCTCTTGGGCCTACCAACCGAACTGCATCTATTTCACCCGACGTTTCAGACCCTGGATACCGTGCCGTTACTTTTGACGAAGTGCGTGCTTCGTACCGGGAAGCGGCGTCCGGGCTCATGGATGGCAATGTGGATATGTTACTCCTTGAAACCGTTTTTGATACTCTAAATGCGAAAGCCGCACTATTTGCCTTCGAAGAATTGTTTGAAGAGCGTGGTTGCCGGCTGCCCGTGATGATCTCTGGTACAATTACGGATCGCTCTGGTCGCACACTTACAGGGCAAACAATCGAGGCCTTCTGGTGCTCTGTCCGCCACGGATCACCAATAAGCGTTGGGCTAAACTGTTCATTCGGGGCTGCAGATTTGAGACCGTACGTGGCAGAACTGGCGGCAGTGGCGGACTGTATGATCAGTGCGTACCCAAATGCGGGTCTTCCAAATGAATTTGGTGAATACGACGAGATGCCGGCGGAAACCGCAAAACACTTGGGTGCTTGGGCCGAAGATGGACTGGTAAATTTCGTCGGTGGTTGTTGCGGTACGACACCAGAACATATCCGACGAATTGCAGAATCCGTTTCTAAACATCCGCCGCGCAAACCACCGATATTGAAAAAAGGCTTAAGACTCTCGGGTCTCGAAACAATTGGAGTGACATTGTGATTCCGTCCTTCATTAATATTGGTGAACGTACCAACGTTTCCGGATCGGCAAAATTTCGTAACCTTATAATTCAAGAAGATTTTGAGGGCGCGCTACAGATTGCTCGACAGCAAGCGGATAGTGGGGCTCAGATTCTTGATATCAATATGGATGAAGGGATGTTGGATAGCGAAGCGGCCATGGTCCGGTTTCTTCGGCTTATTGCCGCCGAACCCGATATTTGTCGAATTCCAGTGATGATTGATTCATCGAAATGGTCCGTAATTGAAGCAGGCCTTCAAAATGTTCAAGGAAAAAGTATTGCCAATTCAATTAGCTTAAAAGAGGGAGAACCAATATTTCTAAAGCAGGCCGCCTTGGTAAGGCGTTATGGAGCCGCCGTAGTAGTGATGGCGTTTGATGAAGGAGGACAGGCGGAGACAGTTGAGCGTAAGGTGGCAATATGTGCTCGAAGCTATCGGTTGCTAACCGAAAAAGTCTGCTTNCCTCCTGAAGATATCATATTTGATCCAAATATTTTTGCTGTTGCGACCGGTATTGAAGAACACAACGATTACGCTATGGCTTTTATAGAAGCCACCAAAAAGATAAAAGCAGAGTTGCCGCATGCCTACGTCTCAGGCGGTGTTTCCAATATATCATTTTCGTTTCGTGGGAATGAAACGGTCCGNGCTGCCATGCATTCCGTGTTCTTATACCACGCGATTCAGGCTGGAATGGATATGGGTATCGTAAATGCTGGGCANCTTCCTATCTACGANGAAATTTCAGGCAATCTCAAAGGGCGCATAGAGGACGTATTTTTTAATCGGCGAGACGATGCTACGGAGAGGTTGTTGGAGTTAGCCGCGGAACAACGAGGAAAACTCTCTACCACTAGCAAAACAGATCTATCTTGGCGGAAAAGTGATGCTTCCGCTCGACTGCAATATGCCCTGGTACATGGCATAAGTGATTTTATAGTCGGCGATACAGAAGAAGCGCGTCTATCGGTCGAACGTCCCCTAAACGTAATAGAAGGGCCATTAATGGACGGAATGAACGAGGTTGGCGACCTTTTTGGTGCCGGTAAAATGTTTCTACCTCAAGTCGTTAAGAGTGCACGAGTGATGAAAAAGGCAGTGGCCCATCTGGTGCCTTTCATGGAGAGCGAGAAAACAAAAGGCGTTGCAGCTAAAGCGGGTAAAATTGTTATGGCGACGGTTAAAGGTGATGTGCACGACATCGGTAAAAATATCGTGAGCGTTGTGCTCCAGTGTAACAATTACGAGGTCGTTGACCTTGGTGTTATGGTTCCGTGCATAGATATTCTTGATACGGCAAAGAAGGAACGTGCAGACATAATTGGTTTGTCTGGACTGATAACGCCAAGTCTTGAAGAAATGCGAGTTGTTGCAAAGGAAATGACCCGTTCGGGTGTCACCGCACCTCTATTAATTGGGGGTGCGACGACAAGTCGTGTCCATACTGCCGTCAAGATAGCCACAAATTTTGACGGACCTACAATATATGTTGCTGATGCCTCAAAGGCCGTAGGCGTTGTGAGTAATTTACTATCTTCTGCAAAGCGCGACGCGTTTCTATCAAGCACAGCAACAGACTACGAGGGTATTCGTTCGCGCCACGAAAGCAGTTCCAGAAAAAGTTCAAAGCGAACTTTAGTAAAAGCGCGTTCAAACAAGTTTAGGATCGATTGGTCTCGGTATAAGCCACCTAAACCCAAACATTCTGGAGAACATGTATTTAAAAATTATGATCTCACAGTCATAGCGAAATATATTGATTGGAGTCCTTTTTTTCAGTCGTGGGAGTTAGCTGGAAAATTTCCAAAGATCCTTAGTGACGCGGTGGTTGGTGCCGCTGCAAGGGACTTGTATGCAGATGCTCAGGCCATGCTTGAGCGCATCATAAACGAGCGTTGGCTGAATGCACGCGCAGTGATTGGGATGTGGCCTGCAAATACAGTTGAGGATGAAGATGTCGTTGTTTTTGAAGATGTCGACCGAAAAATAGAGAAAGCTAGATTGCATATGCTACGGCAACAAATGTCCAGAGACAGAGAACGTGCTAACTATGCATTGGCCGATTTTGTTGCGCCGCTAGAGAGTGGAGTGGGCGANTACATCGGTGGGTTTGTAGTNACTACGGGTCATGGNTGNGAGGAGGCAGCTNCNAGATATGAGAGGGAAAATGATGATTATAACGCCATCATGNTAAAGGCNCTTGCCGATAGACTAGCCGAAGCCTTTGCGGAGCATATGCACGAACTAGTTCGGAAGGAATTGTGGGGTTATGATCCCGGTGAGTCCCTCGACAACGACTCTCTTATAATGGAGCATTATCACGGGATAAGACCGGCACCAGGTTACCCGGCATGTCCGGATCATACAGAGAAGCAAACGTTGTTTTCTTTGTTAAATGCTGAACGTAATACTGGGGTTACGCTTACGGACAATTTCGCTATGTGGCCGGCGGCCTCGGTGTGTGGAATTTACTTTAGTCACCCAGAAAGTCACTATTTCGGTATCGGAAAAATAGAACGAGATCAAGTGCTGGCATATTCTGCACGTAAGGGTATAAAACTTGTTGAAGCGGAGCGCTGGCTAGCATCAATGCTTAACTACGATGCAGATCAGCCCCCGGATAAGCCCGCCTTCTTCTAGTTCCGGTGTGCCATATGTCTTCCCAATCATACCTGAATAGTGGGACCAATTAAGATCTGCCGGTTCACTTGTCCAATTCTTCGGTGAGCTCAGGCACCAACTTAAACAAATCGCCAACCAAGCCGAAATCCGCTATTTGAAAAATTGGAGCATCTTCATCCTTGTTGATGGCAACTATGACTTTACTATCTTTCATGCCTGCAAGATGTTGGATGGCGCCTGAAATGCCTACGGCAATATAAAGCTCCGGAGCCACGATTTTCCCCGTTTGCCCGACTTGGTAGTCGTTCGGCACAAACCCGGCATCGACTGCCGCACGGGAGGCACCGACCGCCGCACCGAGTTTGTCGGCTAATTCTTCCAGTAAGATAAAATTTTCTCCGTTTTGCATACCACGACCGCCGGATACGATAATTTTTGCTGCTGTCAATTCCGGNCGTTCTGATGCCGAAAGTTCNCGTTTTACAAATTCCGACAGATTAAGNTTTGCTTTACCGGNNACCGTTTCGCNTTNTGCATTTCCGTTCATTTCTGCAGCTTTAAAAGCGGTGGTCCTAACAGTTATCAATTTAACTGAATCAAGAGAGCGGACAGTAGCGATAGCATTACCGGCGTATATGGGTCTGACAAAANTGTCTTCAGAATCAATNGAGATGATGTCAGATATTTGCTGCACATCCANCAGAGCAGCAACCCTAGGCATTATATTCTTGCCAAAGGTAGATGATGGAGCCAATACGTGGCTGTAATTTTTTGCGAGATCAGCGATTATGGGAGCCATATTTTCAGCCAATTGATATTTGTACTCTGGCGCATCAATTAGCCACACCTGTCTGGTTCCAGAAACCTTAGCTGCAGTGTCTGCGACATGGGTGCAGTCTTCGCCAGCTACCAAGATATCAACGGTTCCACCCAAACTGCCTGCTGCGGTCGCAGTATTTAGGGTTGAGGGTTTAAGCTCCTTATTGTCATGTTCGGCGATCACTAAACTATCCATTATATTACCCCCACGTCATCACGTAATCGTGACACCAGTTCTTGTGCGTCGGCGACTTTCACGCCGGCCTCGCGTGANGGTGGTTCCTCGACTTTTATCGTTTNGAGACGCAGACCCACATCAACGTCAAAGTCCCTTGGAATTTTTTGATCAATTATTTTTCTTTTGGCTTTCATGATGTTCGGGAGGGATGCGTACCGTGGTTCATTGAGCCGAAGGTCAGTTGAGATTATCGCTGGTATCGCAAGACATAAAGTTTCTAGGCCGCCATCCACTTCTCGTGTGACTTCTACCTTGTTTTCTACGATATTTATCTTGGAGGCGAAGGTTCCCTGTCCCCATCCTAATAACCCGGCGAGCATTTGCCCACATTGATTACTATCATCGTCAATTGCTTGTTTTCCGAGTATCACTAACTGGACTTGTTCTTGTGTTGCGATTTCTTTCAAAAGCTTTGATACCGCAAGGGGTTCTGGCGGAAACTCAGTGAGCACATGAATGCCGCGGTCGGCACCCATTGCAAACGCCGTCCGCAAGGTCTCTTGACATTGTTGAGGACCTATGGAAACNGCAATAATCTCATCAACTTTCCCGGCTTCCTTTAATCGCACAGCCTCTTCAACAGCAATTTCATCAAACGGGTTCATTGACATTTTAACGTTATTTGTTTCCACGCCCAAGTTATCGGCCTTCACCCGTATTTTAACATTGTAATCAATGACACGTTTGACTGCGACCAGCACCTTCATTTAAAGACCTCTTACCGTAAGAAACCAAAACTCTGCCGATTGACAGAATGTATCCGGATGAATTCTAGATATTGCCGTGCCACATTGAGTGGTTTGTGTCAACGCCAAGAGGGTGTTCTTTGGCCAGCCGGCACCGCTAATGCTCTATATCACTGGAACAAAAAAACGAATAAGATTATCAGGATGATTGCTAATGCTTGAAGAAGGACGCGCAAACGCATCAATTTGTTGCCGTAACGGCGATTAAAATCACCGCCCCGCAACATACCAATGACCCCTATCGCCAATACTATCAACACCGCTATTAGTGCGATGATGATGAGCATTGGGAAAACTGCTTCAAAAGCTTCCACAATTATCCCAACTTCTATCTAGACGGCTATGCAAAGATGGGACATGGAATAAGTGCTCCAGTTACACTGCTGGGGTGCGGTTGGTGTCCAACAATCTTCGAGAGATTATCTGTGCTTGAATTTCTCCGGTGCCCTCAAAAACATTCAGAATACGCGAATCCACTAATACGCGACTGATAGGAAATTCCACGGCATATCCGTTTCCCCCATGTACCTGTAGAGCATTATCTGCCGAGGACCATGCGACACGGGCAGCGAGTAGTTTTGCCATGCCGGCTTCGAGATCGCATCTACGTCCCGCATCTTTTTCCCGTGCGGCCGCCCAGGTCAGTTGTCGACATATCATTATTTCTACCGCCATTGAGGCCAACTTTGCTGACACTCTGGGGAAGTCGTATATACGTCGCCCAAACTGGTGTCGGGTCAAGGCGTAGGAAAGCCCGAGTTCCAATGCGTTCTGCGCAACCCCGATTGCACGCGCCGCGGTTTGGATTCGAGCCGTTTCCATGCCACTCATCAATTGTTTAAAACCCTTTCCCTCCACCTGACCCAACAAGCAATCTGTTGGTACTTCAAAATCATCAAACCCGATCTCAAATTCCTTCATTCCTCTATAACCTAGTACTTTAATTTCTGTACCATTCATGCCTGCAGCGGGAAACGGNTCAGNATCTGTACCCCTAGGCTTAGGGGCTAAAAGNATGCTGATGCCCGTGTGGCCAGGATGGTCCGGGTTAGTCCTTACAAGTAAGGTCATTAGGTCGGCCCGGGCAGCGTGGGTTGCCCAGGTTTTGGCTCCGTTGACCTTATACATATCTCCCGTGCGATTTGCTCGGGTGTTTACCGAGGCCAGATCAGAGCCCGTGTTAGGCTCGGTAAATAACGCCGNCGGCAGTATTTCTCCACTAACAAGCCCAGACAACCAACGTTTTTGCTGNGCTTCCGTTCCGTGTTCTCCAATGAGATCCGCAGCTATTTCGGTTCGTGTCGCCAGAGAGCCGACACCAAGAAAACCTCGGCACAATTCCTCGGTCACTACACACATAGCAATTTTACCGGCGGCGGATCCACCCCATTTTTCAGGTAGAGTCAGGCCAAACACGCCTAATTCAGCCATTTCTGATATTAAGTCGTTAGGGATTAAGCAATCATTTAAATGCCAATCTTGGGCGCAAGGGACAATTTTCTCATTCGAAAATTTTCGAAACTGGTTTCTCACCAATTCAAGTTCGGGGTCGTTCAGTCCCAAACTCCCGAAATTACCGTCCACAATTAGTTCTGCTATTGCTTGATGAATCTGCGGGCTGGTCCCGTCACGGATTAGTTCATTTACTTCTGTATTATGAAAGTCGCGTTTAACATATTCATCGACCCCTAAGTTGGTAAGCCGAACAATTTCTACCTGGCTCATCGGAATCCCGCCGCTGATTTGTGCCAAATATTCGCCAAANCCAGCTTCTAATATTAATTCTTCCAGTTCACCTAACAGGTTCTCAAGCTTAAGTCGTTTGGCCCAATGAAGAAGTTGTTTTAAGGATTCAACGTACGTTGCAACCCAAGCGTATCCGTGCAGTGAGAACTGGTGTGTCGTCAATTGTTCGCGGTCAATCCGATTTTCTTTAGATACTGCTTTGGCCATCTCAGCGTGAACATGGCTTTCCAGGCGGCGTGCCGACTCTAGGGCGGCTTCACACTTAGTTATAAGGTTGTNTGTGNTTTTCGCAGAAGCAGTCATTGTCGTAGTCTCAATAATTTTGTCTTCAGGCGTATTTATTGAATCTATCATTACTCACAAAATCCCGCAGCCACACCAGCAAAATTGACGTCCTTTCTTACTTGCAAGGCANCGGACTAACAGNCCCGTAGTGGGGTCGGATGAGAGTCAGGGAAGTCCGACCATAGCCCGGACACTGTCGGGNCTTTCACCAGCGCGTCTTAAAGCACGAACCGTTAATGCTCGGCCGCGTTTTGATAGGCGGCTACCTTCCTCGTTCGTTATCAATTTATGGTGATGCCACTCAGGTGTATTNAGCCCGAGTAGGTTTTGCAATAGNCGATGGATGTGGGTCGCATGGAAAAGATCCTTTCCGCGAGTTACGAGAGTTATTCGCTGCCGGTGATCATCTAGCGTGACCGCCAGGTGGTAGCTTGTTGGAATGTCTTTTCTCGCAATAACGATGTCGCCCGCCGCAAAGCTCAATGTTTGTTCTCCTTCTTCACGGTCTGCCCAAACTACTGGTCCCGTCAAGGCACTAGCTTTCTCCATATCAAGGCGCAGGGCGTAAGGAAGACCGTTTGCCATGCGGGCTTCTCTTTCTTCCCTTGTCATCACTTTGCAAGTTCCTGGATAAACTAGACCATCAACGGAGTGGGGCGCAGCATCGGCATTCGAGATCTCTGCAAGGATTTCTTTTCGCGTGCAGTAGCACGGGTATAGCAAATCGAGTGCCGACAACTTATCTAATGCGCGTTTGTAGTCCCCCATGTTGTCAGACTGGCGGCGTGGCTGCCCATCCCAATCCAAGCCAAGCCAATGCAGATCCTCGAATATGGCCTCCTCAAATTCAGGTCGGCAACGTTCTGAGTCAATATCTTCAATCCGTAGNAAAAATTTTCCATTCTGCTGGCGTGCTAGACGCCATGCGAAAATAGCTGAGTACGCGTGCCCTAAATGTATATAACCGGTTGGGCTAGGTGCAAAACGCGTAACAATTTGGGGTGTAGTACTTTGTTGAGCCATGGCAAGATACGTTAGGTAGAAAGGTCAGAAATCAGTGTTTATTTGTACATATTAATAACGTAATTTGTAAAAATCGAAACTTTTCTGGCAAATTGTACATGGCTAACCCTAATTTAACCGGTCCCCATCATCCGCCTGCCAATGGCCGGTCCGCCCGAAAACTTGTGATTTTTCTGCACGGGTTAGGGGCTGACGGTNATGANCTGATTGATATCGCCCCGCATTGGGCGGAGCAATTACCAGACACAGAATTTGTTTCGCCTCACGCTCCTTACCAATATGATATGGCTCCACAGGGCCGACAATGGTTCAGNATTAAGGAATATACGGCCAAGGAAATGCTGGCCGGCGCGCGAGGCACAGCCCCAATTCTNCTGGATTTTATTGAACAAGAGTTACAGCGGACTGGACTGACCCCCGATAAATTNGCACTCGTNGGGTTTAGCCAAGGTACTATGATGGGCCTCTTTGTGGCTCTTCGTTGTGGGCAACCCTTGGCCGGGGTATTAGGCTATTCTGGAAGAATGATTGGGGCAGGCACTGAGGAAAATGGGTTGAAATCGCGACCACCCATCTTACTAGTCCATGGCGACTCTGATGATNTGATCCCGGCAAGCGCCATGCTTGAGACGACGCAATATCTTGCCTCATTGGAGGTTCCCGCCCAATGGCACATTTGTTCCAACCTAGGACACGGCATTGATCAAGTAGGCCTTGGGATCGGTGTCAGATTTCTGCAAGACTGCTTCACCGGGGTAGGTTAAAGGCTTATATCACAGCTTCTGAGCGTAATTCGGCGATTTCGTTTCCGTCTAGCCCCAGTTCATCCANAAGTACTTCATCGGTGTGTTCGCCAAGAAGAGGTGGTGGGCGTCGGTAGGTAACAGGAGTCCGGGACATTCGAATAGGACTTCCTGCGATAGTGACGGTCTCCGCAAGCGGGTGTGTAAGAGTAGTTTGTATTCCTCGATGTTTTACATGAGGGTCATCAAAAACTTCACCAATGGTATTGACAGCTCCACATGGCACTCGCGCTGCATGCAACGCGTCCTGTAAGTCTTTCGCTGTCCATCGTTTAATTGCCGGACACAGTGTCTCATCCATAGTCGTCCGATTTACCAGTCTTACCGCATTACTAACGAACCGTGAGTCCGAAGTTAATGCAGATACCTCTAGCGTATGACATAGTCTTGCAAACTGGTGGTCATTCCCGACAGCTATCACAAGATGCCCATCACTAGTTTCATATAAGCCATATGGTGCAACGTTAGGATGCGCATTTCCCATGCGAACAGGAGACTCTCCGCTCGCAAAGTAGTTAGCTGCCATCATTGATAACATCGACGTAGTACAGTCTAGCAAGGCAAGATCAATGTATTGTCCTTCTCCAGTCCGTTCTTGGTGAGTAATTGCTGCTAGTAGCGCTACGCTAGCATACATTCCGGTAAAAAGATCTGACACGGCTAGTCCAACCTTTTGAGGTCCTCCGTCTTTACTGTCAGGTTCTCCGGTGATACTCATTAACCCGCCCATCGCTTGAATAATAAGGTCGTATCCCCCGCGGTCCTTATATGGTCCATTCTGACCAAACCCCGTGATGGAACAATAAATCAGGCTAGGATTTCTAGCGGCCAATTCATCGTAGCCTAAACCGAATTCTCCTGCCCCACCTACACGGAAGTTTTCGATTAAAACATCGGACTTGAGGGCAAGTTTCCGCACCAGCAGCGCCCCTTTAGGTGTAGAGAGATCCACTGTTACAGATCGTTTGTTACGATTTGCCGAAATATTGTAGGCGGTCTCACTTGTGTCGTTGCCATTACGATCCTTTAAATAAGGGGGTCCCCATTTCCGGGTGTCATCGCCTTCTCCAGGGCGTTCAATCTTAATAACATCCGCTCCGAGATCCGCCAAATTTTGCGCTGCCCATGGTCCAGCAAGAACACGGCTAAGGTCTAGTACTCGGAGGTGTGATAGGGGTCCATTCATAGACTGATGCCTCAAAATTTAAATTGAAAGTTNAAAAAATNGCGAGAGAGCGTTGCAGCGTATGGAAAACACCAGAGAAATCAAATAGCAATGACTAATATGCTGCCATTGATGAAACCGATTTCGGTGGGTAGGCTTATTNTCGTCAGTTGATACATAAAGCGCGGTTATGCTGATTCAGGCGGCGGGAAACTCCAAACCTTTAGGTGGTAATACCCGTGAAGGGGGAATCGGACGATGAAGGTAGATACCTGTCCCGCATTGGTGCTAAACGCCGATTATCGACCTTTGAGCTATTTCCCGTTATCGTTGTGGTCTTGGCAAGAAACAGTCAAGGCTGTTTTTCTGGATAGAGTTCATATTGTTGCAGAGTATGAGCAAGAAGTCCGTTCTCCATCCTGGCAGATGCGGCTGCCAAGTGTTATTTCCCTCAAGCGATATGTTCAATCGAATCGGCGTCCAGCGTTTACACGCTTTAATGTTTTTTTGAGAGATGGTTTCACATGTCAATATTGTCGTAAATATTTCGACACTCATGACCTTACTTTTGATCATGTCCTGCCAAAATCTCGTGGCGGCTTCACCAATTGGACCAATGTGATAACCGCCTGTGCAAGCTGCAACTTGCGAAAAGGAAATAGATTAATGGCCGAAGTGGGTATGCACCTAGTGTATATGCCCCGTGTTCCCACTGTTTACGAATTGCAAAACGTGGGGCGCCGCTATCCACCAAACTATCTGCATGAGAGTTGGAGCGATTTTCTTTACTGGGACAGTGAGCTAGATAGTACGTAGTGGAAGGTTACGATTTTATATTTGATCCTCTCAGATTCGTTCCGAAAGCCATATTGCTAGCCGAGTTCCCGTGCGGACTACAGTCCCTAATGGTTCGTAGGCCGGGGCATCTTTGGCGCCGTGCTCTAGCGCCGAATCCCGGTGAGCAATTTCATCTTGGCGGAACTCCTCAAGGGTTGCCTTTAGTTCCGTTTCCTCTGGTCCCAGTTTGTTAATTTGTTGTGCGTAGTGTTCGGTAATCACGGACTCAACGGCCTCTGTACATGCCATGGCCGCTTGTTGCCCTAGCGCAGCGCTCGCAACTCCTAGAGCAAAACCAGCCACATGCCATACCGGACTAAGAACAGTGGGTCTAATTCCACGTTTAGCAATAAGGTTTTCAAAATGGGCTAGGTGTTTTTGCTCTTGATTGGCCATGCTGCGTATTACGTGCTCGCTGTGTTGACCTTTGAGTACGGCCAACTGACCATCATAAATTCTGGCCGCCCCAAATTCTCCTGCGTGGTCTACCCGTATCATGCGGTCGATCTGTTGTTCCGTGGCTTGGTCTCCAGGGAGCTTTTGTTCGGGCGGGTTTGTCCCCGTACTATAAGGCAACTCAGGCATGTTTCTTTCTTTTAATCCATAACCTAGCAAATATTCCAGAAACTATGGTTAGCGATGTAGACCACAGTAGATTCCATCCGGCAAGTGAAACGCCGAGATATCGCCACAACACATCACCACAATTAGTTAGCGGTGAATTCATAATAGTATCCTTTAACGTTTCAANTGAAGTGGCATCTAGTCCAGTAACCCCACACCCCGCAGTTCCTTTCCACCATTTCATTTCGACACCAAAATGAAATAAGGCAATTATCGATCCTATAAAGAACGTGAGTGCACATAATGTTGCCATAAAACCAGTTAGCTTGAAGTACTTGGTGTGTCTTGAAACTAGAATTCCCAGGGAAGCAATTGCCACGNTGGTAAAGTATGGAAGGCGCTGATATTGGCAGAGCACACAGGGTGGCAAATCTTGAAAGATTTGAAGATAGAATGCAAACCCTACGCTGAAAGCGCTTGCGAGCCCTAATGTGGCGAAGACGAACTGCGGTTGGGAGAGAAAAGCGTATAGTTTTACATTAGCCATTTAATAAGCACAAAACCGGCAAAAAGTGATAGCACAAACAAAAGTGCAAATTTTCCAAGATTACCTTCAATAAAGGTTCGGATAGGTTCTCCAAATCGATAAAGCAGAGCTGCTACAACGAAAAATCGTAAGCCCCGTGAAAGTATCGATGCGCAGATAAATATAGTTAAATCGAGGCGGGTCAAGCCGCTGGCAATTGTAATGACTTTATAGGGGAAGGGAGTGATCCCTGCCGTAAAAACGATCCAGGCACCCCAATCATTGTATCTTATTGTGAACTCCGAAATATTTTCGTCGTACCCGTACATCTCAACTAGTGGTTTCCCCACTGTTTCCCACAACCCGTAGCCGATAAAATATCCTAAAAGGCCCCCCAAGACAGATGCTACGGTGCATACGGTGGCTATCCAAAAAGCATTCCGAGGTTTTGCTAACACCATTGGAATCATCATGGCGTCAGGTGGAATTGGAAACACGGAGCTCTCGACAAAAGACACGGCTGCCAGGGCCTTCATGGCATGTCGGTGTTTCGATAACGACATGATACGAATGTAGAGTCGACCCAGCATATTTTGGGGTATGGCATTTTTACGGCCGACCGTATCGTTTTCTAATTCCGCTTGTTCCATGTTGTCCGTTCACGGTGTCGAGAGAGGCATATTTCACTAGCATCCCCGCAGCATGTATCATTTTTATTGTGATGTATTGAACCCACAACTATCACGCGACGCAATAGATAAAACGCTACAGGAGATATCGATGTACGACTCCAGGTTAACCTCGATTACCAACCACAGCTTGAGGGCGATGACTCGGACTTAGAATTAGTGGGTCTTGGTAACATCAATGATGCAGGTGACGGTTACACGNTGGGGCTTGTCGNTCGTCTAGTTATTGTATTTTAAGTTATTGTGAGCCGTGTTATCGGAGCGGTGGTCCACAGGAGGAAAATCTTGTGGACCACGGCCGAGAATATCGATCGTTGTCGTCTCCTNTTCCTTCTTGCATGAGTCAAGGATGGTAAATGGAGCACTAGAACTTGCTCAATATTCATCCTTTACCCTGAAAGCAGGCGAGGGGTTGTTCGGCGGTGGTACACGACCTTGTTTATCATGGATAACGATGAGCAATAGTTCATGAGATGATCGTGTGTTCTTTGGTCATGAGAAATTTTGACTCAGCCGCGTCAAGGAAATTCTCTTCGTCCNCACGTGTGTTTGTGTAAGCTTCCGTAGCATGCCCCGCGCGNCTTTCNTCAACAGAGTCAAACCAAGTGGCGGCGATACCATCCCATTTTGGTNGTGGTTCACGCNTGTACCCTGACAATTTCGTGTGGCTTTGCACATACCGACGAATACTAGGAATTTTCGAGGCTAGTTTTCCGTGAACGCCGCGCCAGTACCGCTGAAATGACTCTACGTCCATATCTGGCTTACGGACAAGAAGTCCAATTCTTTTCACACCATCCGCAGGCGTCAAACCATCCTTTATTACGTGCTCTTCTGTTAAAATTAGTTCGGTTCTTTTCTGGTCGATGAAATTAGCTTCATCAGCAGCAACATCCTTATACGCACCCGTGGCCGCCATAGTGCGAAGGACATCGGTATCGTCAACCCATATTTCTGCAAGCCCGTCGTATATCAGATTGCGTTTCTTGTACTCTTGAATCAGAGGGTGGGACTGCACATACCGACGCACATTCGGCAATCGCCCAACGATGTCGGCGTGAATTGTGCGCCAATATGTTTGGAATTCTTCTACTGACATTCCTGGTTTACGGTGGATCAAGGTGCACGCTTTTAGCATTGTGGTTCTCCGTTTACGTTATTTCGCCGCTGACTAGGTTGACCGCTGAATCGGTGGACGGATCACGCTTCACAATCTTGTTGAGATTGGTGAGAGCCTCTTCCGAAAGTCTCAAGCGCTCTTCGTCTGATGCCGCCTTGTCAGCGGATTAAAGAAGCTGGACCGCTTCCACGAATAACTTGTTGGCTTTTCCTGTGTCATCCGCGATGGCAGGCGAAACCCAAGAAGACGGAAGCAACGAGGTGGTGAGGCGTTTCATCGTGGTGGAAACATTTTCCAACATCGCACTGCTCCAAACAAGAAGGCACCTCAATCTACTATCTTTTGATCAGATAGGGTGGCTTGGAAAGTAAGCCTGATTTGATGAGTGAGTTTGAACCGGCCTCAACTCTCATCGTTAAAATAGCGGATTGAACCCATAACAATATTATGGTTTTCTTCAGCCTCATTCGAATCAACGACTTTGCACCTCATTTGGAAGGTTAAATTGGTGCACTTTCTGGTGCGCTTATGCTGAAAGATGATCGATTTTGGAAGTTAAAAAAGGTGTTAAGCTGTTGATTGTAAATGGAAAGCCCCTGTGGCGGAATTGGTAGACGCGGCAGACTCAAAATC